>DAOUAI010000058.1:0-16321 GCA_034433775.1 Dehalococcoidia bacterium | reverse complement strand
ATGAGACTGCAGCGTATATTATAGATACGCGGTCAAAAATTTGATAGAAGTGGAGGTGACTCAAAATGCCAGAGGTAGAGATTGGGCAGGTAAGCGACTTTTTTGCTCGACCGGTGGTAGCGGGTATCACACTGACTGACACACTAAAAGTGGGCGACAAGATTCACATTAAGGGACATACTACAGACCTGGAACTCGTTGTCCAGTCAATGCAGATTAACAATGTGAATGTAAATGAAGCCAAAGCCGGGGACTCTGTAGGGGTAAAAGTGCCAGACCGTGTCAGACGCGGTGACAAAGTCTTTAAGGTAACTCCCTAGCCACCAATACTCCGCAGCAGGTTAGCCATCTCAATAGCGCTTGTCGCTGCCACAAAGCCACGATTTCCTTCCTTAGCCCCAGCCCGTTCGATAGCCTGCTCAAGCGTATCAGCAGTTATTATGCCCTGAATAACCGGCAAACCGGTATCGAGACTTACTCGGGCAATGCCCCGATTTACCTCAGCAGCAACGTACTCAAAATGCGGTGTGCCCCCACGAATAACTGCCCCGAGGCAAATAATCGCGTTATATTTCCTCGTCTCCGCCAACTTCTTAGCTATCAGTGGTATCTCCAGGCTGCCCGGCGTCCAAGCTACATCAATGTCATCTTTTTCAACACCATGGCGAAAAAGAGCATCCTTAGCACCTTCAAGCAATCGCGATGTTATCACCTCGTTGAACCTTGATACCACAACACCGAACTTTAGCCCTTTACCGATCAGCATACCTTCATACTGCTTAGACATGCTTAATTCCCTCCTTTTCCTTCACCTCTCAGTTAAGCCTCATCAGCAAAATCAACACCCAATAGATGCCCCAGCTTCTCCTGCTTGGTTTTTAGATATTCTATATTGTACGGGGTCGGCGGTGTACGCAAAGGAACGGTCTCCACTATTCGTAACCCATAACTTTCAAGCCCTATCACCTTTTTGGGGTTGTTGGTCAGTAGTTTAATTTTATGTAAACCGAGGTCTGCCAGTATTTGAGCACCGATACCGTAATCGCGCAAATCAGGCTCGAAGCCCAGGGCAATATTAGCCTCCACAGTATCCAGCCCTTGGTCCTGAAGAGCGTAGGCCCGTAACTTATTGTGAAAGCCGATGCCGCGCCCCTCTTGGCGCATATACAAAAATACTCCCCTTCCTTCTTCTGCGATCTTTTGCATTGCCATATTAATCTGCTCACCACAGTCGCAACGCAGACTCCCGAACACGTCACCAGTCAGGCACTCGCTATGCACTCTAACCAGAACCGGTTCGTCGCCTGAAATATCGCCTCTGACTAAAGCTACATGCTCATCAGGGTCTACTTTACTCTTATATGCGATAACAACAAATTCGCCATATCTGGTAGGTAGTCTCGCTTCAGCTACTTTCTCTATTAGTTTCTCATGACGGCGTCGATAAGCGATCAAGTCAGCTATACTAACTATTTTAAGCCCAAACTTTTCCGCCATTATTTCAAGTTTGGGCAGACGCGCCATAGTACCATCGTCATCCATAATCTCGCAGATAACTCCTGCCGGGTAGAGCCCAGCCAGTCTAGCCAGGTCTACTATCGCTTCAGTATGCCCTGCCCTCACCAACACACCACCTTCACGAGCACGTATCGGGAAAACGTGTCCTGGGCGGGCTAGATCCTCAGGCTTTGTGTTCGGGTCAAGCATTGCCCTTATAGTTGTCGCCCTATCATGGGCTGAGATACCACTGGATGTCTTATGCTTAGCCTCTACCGACACAGTAAAGGCAGTGCAGAACTTAGCAGTATTGTCCTGCACCATGAGCGGAATCTTCAGCTCATCTAGTCGCTGACCTGTTATCGGCAAGCATATCAATCCTCGCGCATGCCTTGCCATAAAGTTTATAGCTTCAGGGGTGATTTTCTCAGCGGCGATAGCCAAATCCCCTTCGTTCTCTCGATTCTCATCGTCTACGATGACGATAAATTTGCCAGCCTTTATATCCTCTATAGCTTCGGGAATTGTTGCAAACCCCATAGAATACTCACCTCACTTTCGTAAAACCATATCTTTCCAAAAACTCGAATGTTAAAACGCGATCGCTTCTCTGGCTAAGACGCTCAATATATTTACCAATTATATCAACTTCGAGATTTACCGCATCGCCAGCCCTTTTCTGTCCCAGTATAGTATGTTCAAGCGTGTAACCTACCAAAGACACCGAAAAACTGGTATCTCCCGGACTGATCACGGTCAGACTGACTCCGTCAACAGCTATAAAGCCTTTGTCAACTATATATGGCGTCAAGCGCTCTGGGAATGCTATTTTCATGATAATAGCCTGATTTTCGCGCCGTATCGAGACCACTTTACCCATATCATCCACATGTCCCTGCACGAAGTGCCCACCGAAACGCCCACCTACAGGCACATCCCTTTCCAAATTCACCTTATCACCATAGCGGAGTTTGCCTAAATTTGTACGGCGGGCTGTCTCTGGCATGAGTTCGATGGAGAAACAACCCCTGTCGAGCAAAACCACAGTAAGACAAGCTCCATTAACAGCTATGCTATCGCCAACCTTCATATCTTCGAGCACTTTCTTGGCTTCGATAATGAGTTTCTCAGATGCGTACTTAATTATTCCGACTTCTTCCACTATGCCAGTAAACATTTGTCATCACTTTACATAGCCACTGATCAGGACATCACTACCAAATTCGGTTATCTTCACCCTACTCAACTGAAGCGCCTCGCTGATTCTGTCCACACCGCCTCCCCCGACAGCACTCTTGGCTCTTTCTCCTCCAATTATGATTGGCGACACAAAAGCAAGAACTTTGTCTACCAGTCCCTGGTCAAACAAAGAACCGAAGAGCTTATTCCCTCCCTCCACCAGCACACTGGTAACCTGTCGCTTGCCCAATACAACCAGCAACTCTGATAGATCGATCACACCCTCTGTAGCATTGAACTCCACCACCTCGGCGTTCACTTTTCTAAAACCCTCCACTTTCTTCGGGTCAAGAGGCTTAGCCACAGCTATAATAGTCTCTCCAGGCTCCCTAAAGATCCGTGCTGAAGGAGGCGTCCTGCCTTTCCCGTCAACTATTACTCGTAATGGCTGACGTTTAGTCTTACCCCCTTTTCCACTGCACCCCCTGGCAGAAAGTTGAGGGTCGTCTGCCAGTACAGTATTGGCTCCCACCATTATCGCATCGACTATGTGTCTCAAATAATGTACATATTTCCGGGACTCCTCGTTACTTATCCACTTGGAATCACCTGTTTGGGTAGCAATCTTACCATCAAGGCTCATGGCAAATTTGGCAATAACAAAAGGTAATCCTGTGGTAATAAATTTGATATACCCTTCGTTTATCTCTCGTGCTTTTTCTTCGTACTCTCCAACAAAGGTCCTTATCCCCGCCTCTTCCAGTGCCTTTATACCCTTTCCATTGACCAGAGGGTTAGGGTCAATTAAAGCTGCATGCACTTCACTGATGCCAGCTTCAATTATCGCTTCAGTGCACGGTGGCGTACGTCCGTAATGACAGCAAGGCTCCAGCGTGACAAACATAGTCGCCCCTCTCGCCCTAGCACCGGCGTGCTCCAGTGCCATTATCTCAGCATGTTTCGAACCTGGCGGTTGAGTATAACCTAAACCGACCACCACGCCATCTCTCACAATAACAGCTCCCACAGCAGGATTGGGGCTAGTATATCCTAAGGACAGTCGAGCTAGCGATAGGGCACATTCCATAAAGTTGACCGGACGACCTAGCATCTTTTCCCCTCCTCAAAATCATAATGATACCGGCTGGCAGTGGGCCCAGACTGACCCTGATATTTACTCCTTAGCCCCTCCGCACCATATAACCTCTCCACAGGCGAAGTCAGCCTGAGGAAAGAGAGCTGCCCTATTTTCATCTTATAATAAAGGGTGATCGGTAATTTAGCAACATTTGATAAGTGAATGGTGAGGTGACCACACCAGCCGGGGTCAACATAGCCTGCGGTAGCATGCATCAAAAGCCCTACCCGCGATAGAGAACTCTTGCCTTCAAGACGCCCAACTATGTCTTCCGGTAACGTAACCGCTTCTAAAGTGCTTCCTAAAACAAAACCGCCGGGTTCCAGATAAAAAGGTGAATCGTCTGTTATGTCAACCGGTTCCATCAGGTCTTCCATACTCTGTTTCACATCGATGCAATCTGGATATCTCGCCGGCTTGAAGACCAACAGTTTTCTATCCAGATGAAGGTCCACACTCGCTGGCTGAATAGAGCCAGGCATCAACGGTTCGATAACGATCCTTCGTTTAGCAATCTCTTCCTGAATAGTACGATCGCTGAGCACCATGACTTTGAGCCAAATTGTAACACCAAGCATTTCGACAGTGCAAACAAGTGATGCCTATAACTAATTAAATTCTCTACCTAGACCTTGTTACAACCAGCATTCTAGATATTATTGACAGCTAGAGAGCCCGGTGTTAACATATCTCTGACTGCCTGCGCTATAGAAATCCGCAGCAATGTAAGTTGTTTCGAAAATCAGATGCTAAAACACAGATACGCCGACCTTAATGGAATTCGCTTACACTATGTGACTGCTGGCAAAGGCAAACTTGTTTTATTTCTGCACGGTTTTCCCGAGTTCTGGTATGCATGGAAAAATCAGATTCATGAGTTTAGCCGTGGCTATAAAGCAGTGGCACTGGATATGAGGGGTTATAACCTCTCAGACAAGCCGGCGGGTGTGGAACAATATCAAACTAAGTATTTAGTGGAAGACATCCGTGCTTTTGCTGAACACCTCGGGGATAAAAAGTTCATTCTCGTTGGGCATGATTGGGGTGGAGCAGTAGCCTGGGCATTCACCATGCGGCATCCAGACTACCTGGAAAAACTTGTCATTATAAATGCACCACACCCTGTTATATTTAACAGGGAATTACGCGACAACCCTGCACAGCAAAAGGCTAGTCAATACATTCTGCTCCACCGCAGCTCAAAAGCGGAGGAGATACTTTCTCGCGATAACTACGCAGCGCTTTCCAGCGCCGTACTGGAAAGCGGGCTGAAGCAAGGATACTTCACCCAAAAAGACAAACGGGAGTACCTCAAGGCATGGGCACAGCCCGGAGCACTTACCGGGATGTTAAATTATTACCGTGCAACTCAACTCGGCTCGTTTACCGGCAGTAGCGAGAGCGATAGTACAGATCTAAAATCACTCATTATAAAAGTACCTACACTAGTCATCTGGGGTGAGAAAGATACCTATCTTCTGCCGGGTAATCTGGACGGCATTGAAGAATATGTGACCAACCTGACAATCAGACGAATACCAAACAGCTCCCACTGGGTAGTCCACGAAAAGCCGGCTCTGGTCAACACCTATATTCGCGAATTCATCGAAGGTGTTCATACATTGCCTTAGCACTCTTATCCGAGAGGGTAACGATGAGTATTAAGACCATAACTATAATCGGGCACAACGGCTTGAGCCAAGCGGTGCAGCAAATACTGACCGCCGGGGATTTTAAGGTCATAGCTTTTGACCCGGAACAGGATTACACTGCCGGAGCAGCCGAATCTGAAGTGGTGCTCGAGTTCCTCCCGGAAGATTTTGAACTAAAGAGTAAGGTATTGCGTAACTGTGCTGCGAAATGCTCCGGAGAGACCATTTTGGCGACAACCACCGCAAATCCATGGGTGACACGTCTAGCTACTAAAATTGAAAACCCTGACAGGTTTATCGGACTAAACTTTGTCAAGAACCCCGTTCAGGAGAAATTACTTGTTCAGATAGTGAAAGGGCTACAAACTTCGCCTCGCACAGTTGAAAATTGTGCGCAATGGCTGGAGAAAACAGGGGTAACCCCGGTAAAGCTCGAGGAAAGCCCTGGTTTTATCATCGACAGAGTAATGGCTGCAATAGTAAATGAAGCAGCATTAATGTACTCCACGAAGCTAGCAACCATAGAAGACATCGACAAAATGGTAAAAGTATGTGCCAACTGGCCGCTTGGCCCCTTTGAATTTGCTGATACTGTAGGTATAGACAATGTGGTTAAAGTTCTGGACAGCCTTTATGGGCAGTTCGGTCCCAAATACCAGCCCTGTTTCTTACTCAGAAAGATGGTTGATGCGGGCTGGTTAGGCAAGAAGACAGGTCGCGGTTTTTATACTTACAGTTAACTAACAACCAAAAGCAAAAGAGAGCTACCGTAAACCGGAGGCTAGAGATGGAGATTAAAAAGATCTGTGTTCTTGGCGCTGGTGTTATGGGTCATGGTATTGCACAGGTATGTGCCCAAGCCGGTCACGAGGTCAGCCTTCGAGATATTAAAAACGAATTTGTCGAAGCCGGTATCGCAAGGATTAAAACCTTCCTAGAAGGCAGCGTGGAGCGCAAGAAAATGACCCGGGAAGAAGCTAATACCATACTGCAACGCATTAGGGGCACTACAGACATTCGACAAGCTGCAGGAGATGCCGACCTCGTAATCGAAGCGATAATTGAGGATATCAGTATTAAGAAACAGGTCTTTAAAGAACTCGATGAGATTTGCCGCAAGGACACTATTTTTGCTTCTAACACATCAGCCCAATCCATTACCGAAATGGCAATGGCAACAAACCGCCCTGAGAAGTTTGTCGGTATGCACTGGTTCAACCCTCCACAACTTATGCAAGGCATCGAAGTTGTTGTCCATGAGCGCACCTCTAAAGATACACTGGAGACGATAGTAGACCTATGCAAAAAACTTGGCAAGGTACCTGGCATCTGCAAGGACTCCACGGGCTTCATTGTCAACAGGCTTCTTCAAATATGGTATAACGAAGGGCTTAACATGTATGACGAAGGCATTGCTGAGCCACAGGATATAGATACCGCCTACAAAGTGGGGGGTGGTTTCAGGATGGGACCGTTTGAGTTACGAGACATGGTTGGTCTCGATACCGGGCTGGCAATAACTGAGACCCACTATCGGGAATTTATGCGGGACCAGTTCAAGCCGCCGCGCTGTCTGGTCATGAAAGTCAAAGCTGGTGAACTAGGGCGAAAATCGGGGCGCGGCTTCTATGTCTACGAGCCAAAATCCTGAGTAGGACTGAAAGAAGACAAGAGGCGAGATTAAAAAATCTCGCCTCAACAAAATGCCCTATATCTAGCTTACCCAAGTTCCCTGCCTAAAATAGCCACAGCACTTACCTGTGGTGGCCCACCAAATGTATGTGACAGCCCAAGCTTTACATCTTTAAGCTGTCGCTCTGGGGACTGAGCCTTCCCCTGGATCTGTTTATAAACCTCATAGGTCATCCGCAGACCACTTGCTCCTACAGGATGTCCAAAGCACTTCAGCCCCCCGTCAGCATTCACCGGAAGACCACCGGTAAGTTCAAAAAAGCCAGCATCTATATCTTCCTTAGCTCTTCCCCGAGGGCTGAAACCAAAATTCTCATAAATTATCAACTCCGTGCTTGTAAAGCAATCATGGACTTCAGCAATGTCAAGCTCTTCTCTCGGGTTCTTTATGCCAGCCTGCTCATAAGCCTGACGCGATGAGTTGATAAGCGCGTCCCAAGTCAGCCAGTCAAATCCCGGTCGTGTATGGGGCAGAAGCGGATCAAAAGACTGCCCCAGCCCTTTTATATACACAGGGTCTTTTCTGAAATTCCTGGCTATTTTAGCCGGCACTAATATCGCCGCTGCACCCCCATCACTATTGCCGCAGCAATCGAACAGTCCCAATGGCCAGGCGATAATCGGTGCATTGAGCACCTGTTCCAGAGTTATTTTGTTACGAAAATGGGCTTTGGGGCACATGCTCCCATTGTTATGGTTTTTGACTGCTATCTTGCCTATTGTTATCTTACCTTCTTCAGGAGTTAGATTATAGGTGTAGAAATATCTAGTGGCGATGAGGGCAAAGCTACCTGGTGAAGTCCGCCTTGCCTCCAGTACCGGCCCCATACCCCGCCCCGTACCCAGACCCGGAAAGCCAGTATCCTTAAGCTTTTCTACACCCAGCGCTAGAACAATGTCATACATCCCCGAGGCGATACCAAAACAGGCGTTCCTCAGTGCTTCATGCCCGGTTATACACCAGTTTTCTACTCTCGTCATAGGGATACGCAGCTTTAGCGGATTGGCAGCATGCGTCGCACCCAAACCGGTAGTCGGCGCAGTAACTGTCCCATACCAGCACGCCTGAATATCTTCAGGACCGATCCCCGCATCTTCGAATGCTTCGTAAGCAGCCTCTATAGCCAGGTCATCCAGCCCAGCATCCCAGCGCTCACCGAACTTGGTACACCCCATACCTATTATGGCAACTTTATCCTTTATGCTCTCCATATTTTATCCCTCCATGTTATCTTACTGGTCGACATTTCCAGAAATAGTTGTACATCCCGGCGCCCTCATACATCCTGCGGAATGTCATTTCCACCGTCATGCCGATTTTTATCTCGCCAGGATCGCAGTCCGTCATTATGCTGTATATTCTGGTATTGCCAAGTTCAGACTCAATAACGATGTGCGGTACCATAGGGTCATCACTTCTGCCTGCCAGGGAGTCCAACGAAAAGGTATAAATTTTTCCCCTTTTGTCAGAAAGTCTCACTTCCTCATAATTGTCTTTAGAACGGCACCCATAGCACACTCGCTGGATGGGGAATGTTATCAGCCCGCAGTCCTTACAACGGCTACCGTGGAAACGAATAGCCCAGTTCCGCTCTCGCCAGCTCGCGCTGGACGATGGGAACAGGCGAAAAGGTTCGCCTGGTTGTGCCTCCACTAACCCCCGGTAACTGAGATAGCGCTCATAGCTAGGAAGTGCTCGCTTTGAATTAAGAAAACCCTTAATACCTCGTCTACCATCTCTGGCTTTTACGACCTGTCCGGTGACTTTAATTATAAAGGCATCGCTACCATCGCCATAACTTGCTAGTAAAAATGTTTCATCCCCTTTGGCGTCCTCCAGCGCTGCTACCAGCATCATCAAAGCGTGAGCTGAACCACATACCCCCACGTTGTTGACAAGGAGGTCCTGTAGTTGTGTCTTCATATCCAGCCCTACCTGCCTGGCAAGTGTCTGTTGAGCCCTCACCGTAGGTGCATAAAGTATAGTCTTATTTAGTGACTTAATATCGAGACTATACTTTTTCACCAGCCCGCTGACCGCTTTGTACATATTCTCGAGATAACCATGCTCGATGATGAACCTGTCTTCCCAAGACTGCACAAAGATGTCCTTGTCCAACCGCCATACATCGTACATCTCGTTTGAAATTGAGTAACTGCCATCAACCGTAGCCAGAGGAGCGCCGCTCCTGCTCACCAGGAAGGCTGCTGCTCCATCACCAAAATTCTGTTCATAGTCGGAGCGGGGGTAAGCTAAGCGGCAATCAGCGGCAACCACCATCACGTTCTGTGCTGAGCCACTATTTACCGCGTCCACTGCTGCCCGCAGGGCAGCAGTCCCGGCACGCAGACTATTTCCGAAGTCCATGGTTATGATATCTGCCCTCAAGTCGGCAGCCGCCGCTACCAGAGCAGCGCACTGTTTTTCACGGAAAGGGGCTGTAGTCGAAGCAAAATACAGACCATCCACCTTTTCACGCTCCACCCCGGAAAGACAGTCCAGGACTGCTTCTACTGCCATGGTAACAGCATCTTCATCGTTGTTAGCCACACTTCTTTCTCCACCCAGCGATGGTCTTCCCCAGCCCGCTGCAATAGCATCACGGCTTAACCGCCATAAGGGTATGTAAGCTCCGTAAGAAACTATACCTGACATTGAGTCCTCCTCTGCATTGTGGAATAGGGTCTATGCTCCGTCTTTCAAACAGGCACTTCAAGATTATAGCACATGACTCGCGCTGAGTCTGCCCTTACTACTTGCCGGGGTCGAGATAATAATTCAACTGGTCGTTGATTATATCTTTCAAGGAATGCTGCACTCTGAAGCCGAGCCCTCTGATTTTGGTAACCTCAGAAAGAAGGACAGGCACCTCGGCAGGGCGGAACCTTCCTTGGTCAAATTCCACTGTCACTCTGCCCCTGTCAGTTTCCACCAAAATTCCACCGTCCGCAGCATCAAACATCAGCTCCCCTTCCAAAATCAACCGGTCAGCCTTTGTTTTTTCAAATCGCAGACCAAACATCGGCGAGTTGTCCACCGCTGTCGGTTCCTCAACCACCTTCTTCCCGCTCAAATCCTGGAGACGGTCCACTTTATACCCGGCACATTCCAGGCTTAGCAATAAATAGCTGAGCACCGAGTTCGTCCTCTCCGAACCCTGGACATAGACCTCCCCGGGTCTGCCTTTTTCTGCCAGCAGGCAATAACCATGGACTATATCAGCTATGTGGGACCAGTCACGAAAGGCGCTTACATTGCCTATAGTTATCTTGTCGATTTCCCCCCTCTTTAGCTTCATCACCTGACTGGTAATCGCCGAGGTAACGAACATTTTACCCCTGCCAGCACCTTCATGGTTGAATGCCCTTGAGACTATTGTCCTCAATCCGTATGCACTGTGATAGTTTCTCATCGCAAACTCAGCCGACACCTTTGACACTGCATAGGGAGACATAGGGCGCAATGGGTTTAGTTCATTTATCGGCAATTCGGGTATACGCACAGGCTCAGGAAACACCGTTCCATATCTCCTTAGCACCTGTTCATACTGATTCCGGGACACGATGGCAAGACCATATTCCTCGCTACTACCAGCAAAAACTATGGTAGAATCGAGCCCCTTTGATCTGACTGCCTCCAGAAGATTAACCGTGCCATGAAAATTTATGTCCATAGTCTCCCAGGGATGAGAGAACGACCTGGGAACAAACGATTGCGCAGCCAGGTGGAATACCACCTCCGGTCTGGATGCATCCAGTGCAAAAGCCAGGCTGGATATATCCCGCACATCTCCTTCCAGCAACTCCACCTCCCTCTCGATGTTAAGATACTCCAGGTTCCGCGGTATACCGCCATCAGCCCGCCTTCTAACCAGCCCGTATACTCTGGCTCCCTGCTCAAGTAAATGCCGGGCAATATGCGAGCCGACAAAACCGCTCACACCGGTGATAAATACCCTCTTCCCATTCCAAGACATCTCATCTCTCCATCGTCGTCATCACCCACCACCGGTCCCCACCTCATCCTCTTTTTTCCTTTTACCTAATCTTCCCCTGATAAGCACCAGCACCACTGCTGCCAGAAGTGTATACACCGCTATAGCTGCCCATGTCAAGACAGCCACCGGTTCTCTATGCCTGGGCAATAGCTGGACCTGGGCTCTCTCTGTAGTGAAGCTGGCAATAGCGCTGGGCTGGCTGGCAACTGGCTCCACCGCCCTCACCTGCCAGAAATAGGTCATCCCGGAGTCAAGCTCGCCATCATACCTGAAGGCGTTGCCAGTTACCCTGGTCTTTACCAGCACCTTTCTTAACTCAGCATCTTTAGCCAGCACAAACTCATACTTGGTCACGCCGGGCAATGGTGCCCAGACAAAGGCTGGCGCCCGCACCACATCCTGGGCACCGCTAGCCGGTCTCAATAGCACAGGCTGCTGATATCGAGTCTCTACAGGCACGCCGACTTTGGTGGTAAAGTACATCACTGCCGACCACGGACTGCGCACTTCCTCACCGCTGGTAGCTCCCCTTGCCCTGACACGCCAGTAGTACTCATGACCGCACTCAAGATTACCGCAAAGCCCGATAGCTGAACCCTCAGCCATTTTGGTCACAAGTGATTTCTTCGTCGGGTCCTGGACAATCTCGAAACCTAAGCCAGCTGTGTGCCCACCTGAGGGGAAAAACACCGCCGGCGATTCCTGGTCTTCAGGAAATACGTTTACATTTACCACCACCCGGTTGGTGAACTCTTTGTCCTTGGCTATCTGCATCTCATATATAGAGGCATAGTCAAGTTGCCGCCAGCGGAAATCTATCTGCTTTGCCCGTCCGCTCACTGCATCACAGGATAATATGTCCCCGCTAGCCGGCAATATAGTCCACGGACCCACTTTGGCAAATATATCAGTATATGACCACAGACATCCCTTCTGGTCCTGCCAGTCATAGTCCCGGTTATCAATTGCCCATAATATATTGTATTTACCGCCGGAGATTTTGAGCGAACCTGGCTCACAGGTGAACTTCACCACACCAGTCTCCGGTAGTCCAGTAATCAAATAGTCCCACTCAGGCGGTGGGGGCACGGGCACCCGCGTGTAAAGCGTGCGGTCAACGCCGGTACCGGTGAGAATATCTATGCTCTCAGCCTTTGCCCATGCCCCGTACAGGACGTCACTGCGCATCGCCAGACCGTAAAAAGCCGAGTTCGGCGGACCGAGTTCCTCCCACTCAGTGCTTTTCCCTATCACCCAGCGGTAGACCTTACCTACAGCACCTGTGGCAATATCGTGGCTAGCAGCATATATGGTCTTATTTTCATCAAACCGGTCGTCAGCAATAACATGCACATTCCCTTCGATGGGCACAGGCTTTCGTTGCTCTATTGCTGGTAAGAACTTTCTCACTGTCTGCGAAAAATCAGCATAAGCCACCCTGCTGTAACCATCAGGAGGACCTTTTTCTCCCACTATCACCCAATCTTCCTCTTCTGCCACACCGATTTTACTTTTCGGGTTCTTCAACGGTACTGCGATGGTGTGGTTGCAAGGAAAATCGGTATATACTTTATCTGCCTGCCAGCTAGTACCTTGCTTCACGTAACGGTAAACAGCGGTGCTGGATAGAGCATACACCACTTCTTTATAAGCCACCTTTGCCACCGCCAGGTCAACTATGTCGGCGTCAAGCTCACCGGGTATCGTTTCCCATGTCTGTCCCTCGTTCGCAGAATAGCCCACGTCTCTCCACTCAACTTCAGTATAGGTGACCACTTCGCTCCTTGACTTTTCCTCGTAGTCTGGCTGTCTGACCCTGAGGAGTATCCCCTTACCACCATTATGGCTCTCGAGCCACATCACTCTCTCCCAGCTCCGTCCTGGTGGGTCACCTATACTACGCCAGATGCTATACGAATAACCGCCGACAATAGCACTCAACGAAGCTAAATATTGTATGTCATAGCCCGGGGAGATTTCCCCGCCTTTTTCCGGCTGGGGCGCATTAATTGCCGCCACATCGCAGAGCTTTTGTATATTGCTATCTATCAGGCTTATCTGCGTCCAGTGCTCTCCAACATTTGATGCCAATTGTTTCCCCATCAGACTCAATACCATCTCATACATGGTCGAGCAGGGCGTTACCGAAAAGGCAGACTCATCGCCGACAGCAGCCGGTACCAGCAATGCCCCAGGCCACTTATTTGGATCGCCGATGCTTGTGCCGCCGCTCGTCAGTGCAGCCGAGCTGGTGCCACAAAAAGCACGGGCTCCGTCGGGGTGCCAGACAAGAAGCGCATTGGCAAATCCCGTACCGAAACCGCCGGTCGGCGAACCAAATTCCGGTTGTGAAGGTTGCCATCGTGGATAGGCATATGTGGGGTTGGAGGTCCGCCATATCCGTACTCGTCCGGCAGCATAGGGTATGACCTCACCGGCAAGCAACTCACCATCCCTATAATCACCGTAGTAGGCAATGCTGAAAATCCCGCTGCCGGGTGGAGATATGGGAGGTGTAATGTTGCGGACACTGGTATTGTCGACCCGGCGTAGATAACCGACATTGCCGCTGGTATTTATGCCAATAAAATAGCGGCGCCGTGGAGAATCGGGAGGAGATGTCGCCGCCAGAAAGTCCGATGGCAACTCCAGGTCAACCGTTATTACCCCGTTGACCCCGACCGCATTATGCACCCTCACCGGATAGCCAGTGTAGCCAGCAGCGGCATTCCACGTGGTCGTGCCAGCCACAATATCACGCTTGCCCAGATTAAGATATACGCCACGAGTGGCAGCAGTCCCATCTCTAACTGTTACAGCTATAAGCCCGGAATCTGATACGTAATTAGGAGAGGATTTCACCGCCACCACATCGCCGACACCGGTCCCCGTCAGGTTCTGGTCCCGCCAGCCAGGTGCAGTAACTTCCGCCTGTAACACCCAGACCTTTCCACCTGCGCTTCCATTTCTGGTACCGATAGCGATATCCCGGTACTGACCATATTTAACTGAAACATCGAGACACCCGATGAATTCATTAGCAGCCAGTGTAAGCCCGGAATCGACAGCACTCCAGTTCTGCCCGCCATCCTTTGAAACGAATACTCTTCTTGGTCCAGGAGTTGTACTGTCGGTGACCGCCACCACAAAATTGACATCGTCCGGCGCCGTAACCACATTCCAGATACGCACAGTGCCTCCGGCAGCGCTGAACAGCCCCTCAGAAATGTCCTGCCAGGTCACGCCTCCGCTGGTCGATTTATAAAGCTTCATGTTCGGCGTATCAGCCACATAGAAGGTCGTGCCATCAACGCCGATAGCCATAGCATTTATTTCGCTACCCGGGACAACGACATTCCCCTCACCACTAGGAGTATTGACAATCGTCCATGTCATCTTGCCAGGGTCGGCTGATGCGGGGGTAATATTCACAGAAAGGAGTAAGACCAGCAGGACTGTCGCAACGAGAAGCACGCCTACCTTGGTGGTTGCTGTCTTCCCCATTTGGATTAACCCATTATACCACGCAAAAACGCTTTTGTAGCCCTGGTGGTGAAGAAATTTTGGGGAAATTAGGACTAATTGGCTATTATCTTTGTGACTAAATGTCCACTACCTAACTTGACAAACTAATTGCACATATGCCACAGTTAGTCTAACCTATTATCGAACAAACAGGACGCTAGAGGAGCAGAATGCTGACTCGCCCCATAAGAGAAGAACCTCTGGTCAGGAAACTGATTGAGCAGTTGCTCGTCGGCAATATCGCCGAAGTCAAACCGGTCATCGACCTGTCATTAGAACTCGGCTTTACCTATCCTCAAATAGAAGAGCTACTCTCTCTGTCCGCACGCGAAAGTCACAAGCTCCTTGAAGAATTGACCACTAATGCCTTGCTGGAAAAACACCCGCACAGTCGTCTTCTCTTCTGTCCTGAATGTCAATCGCCCAACATGAAAGCTGGCGATGGCTGCCCCAAATGCTACTCCTGGAACATCGCCAGAGGGCGGATACTGGAACACCTTCAGTGCGGCAATTTGAGTCTTGAAGAAGAGTATATAACGGACAACAGATATGTCTGCCCTAAGTGTCACCGAGAATTGAAGTTCCTTGGCACGGACTACCAGAGCCTGGGAATAAACTACAAGTGCCATAATTGCAACAGCATATTCAGCCAGCCGCTGACCTCATGGCACTGCCTCAACTGCTCCCGGTTCTTCCTGGAAAAAGATGTCTCCGAGTCCTTTGTCTACTCTTACCGCCTCAATGAAGAGAAAAGACGCTGGCTTGAATTCGAACTGGGACCAAAAGAGCGCTTGCTCGGTTTTCTCAGGAGTCGCGGCTATGAGGTGGCGGAGAATGCCATCGCCAGCGGCACAAGCAAGTCAGGCACCGGGCACACCTTCGATATCGTTGCCCGACGCGACGACGGTTTTATCACCCATACCACAGTCATAGACGCGCTTATTGATGGCAGAGCGCCAGAAGTCGGGCTGGAGCGGGTATTCAGTTACGATAATAAGACCTACGACCTGGGAATACATGATAAGGTGCTTGTAGTCATTCCCGGGCTGTCGCCACCAGCGAAACAATTTGCTCTGCGACAAAAAATACGCATTTTCGAGGACATGGAACTGGAAACGTTTCTTGCTTCATCAGCTTCTGTTAGCACTGGTAGCCCATCGAAGGCAAAAGTGCACCACCCCAAATTCAAGTCAAAGATGCAGTTAATCGACCACCTTAAAGCCGCCGGCTACAGGGTGGAGGAACAGGCAACAATTCAGGGCAGGTCCGGTGCCAGACACCGCTTTCATGTCCTTGCTTATTACGATGATGGCATCCTTACACACACCTTGGCTATCGGCATCTTCAGTTCGGACACCGAGGTCGGGTTCGATACCATCTCTTCTTTTGATACCAGGGCTTATGATGCCAATATTCACGATAAAGCAGTACTTGTCTACCCGCGGCTCAGCACTGAAGCCAGACAGTTCGCTAACTACCAGCGGATAAGAGTCATCGAGGTTGACAGTGCCGATGCCTTGAAATAGAATTACCATATACGAAGTCCTGAGATGGCAGACGAAGTAGTAAAAGAGAAAAGCGATAACGGGGCAACTAGCGGAGAACTGCTCAGCGGTGTTGCCCGGCTGAATGTCTTGCTA
>DAOUAI010000057.1:0-8450 GCA_034433775.1 Dehalococcoidia bacterium | reverse complement strand
TATTCAGGATTTGCCTTATAGCCATCGAAGAAATGCTCAGCATCGAAGAACACCGTGAGTCCACGTGACTTTAAAAAAGTTATGGACTCGGTTATAAGACCGAGATTACTTTCGAGAGAGACTTCAAGGAGTTGCGTAACATGCAGGTCCCAACTTTTGCCCACGATAGTGACCACTCTCGTTCCCGCTTCCACCAGGGCAGCAAGATTTGAGTCGCTATCTACCTTTGAATCAGGGTGCTTTGTGCTACCAAAAGCCACCAAGACTGCATGCTTTAACTTCAAGTCTCTAGCCCGGGCAAAAAACTCGGTGTCCTTAGGATTAGCTCCGGGCCATCCACCCTCGATGAAATGGACCCCGAGCTCATCAAGCTTCTGGACAATCCTAAGCTTGTCAGCCACCGAAAAGGAAATGCCTTCCTGCTGTGTCCCATCCCTTAAGGTGGTATCATAAAGCTGGACCTTCATTATCTTTTTATCCTTCCCGCAATAAGACTCCCCATTTCTTTTGTTCCCACCTTAGCCTTGCCTTCGCTCATTATATCATAAGTACGATAACCGTCCTCCAGAACAGCGACCACTCCCTTCTCCACCGCCTCAGCTTCGACAACAAGCCCTAATGAATAGCGCAACATCATGGCAGCGCTAAGTATAGTAGCTATTGGATTGGCCATGTCTTGACCCGCCCTGCTGGGAGCACTGCCATGAATGGGTTCATAAAGCCCAAACGCTCTGGAAGACCCCCCCTCAGGGACACCAGACAGACTGGCTGAGGGCAGCATGCCCATGGAACCAGCCAGCATGGAGGCCTCGTCAGTCAGTATGTCGCCAAACGTATTTTCGGTGACCAGCACATCAAATTGTGTGGGGCGCTGAATAAGACGCATAGCACAAGCATCAACCAGCATGTGTTCAAGTCCCACTTCAGGGTAGTCCCGTGAGACTTCAGTGACAACCTGCCGCCACAACCGTGATGACTCCAGTACATTGGCTTTGTCCACAGAGGTCAGCTTCTTCCGCCGCGTCAATGCTAGCTCAAAACCCACCCTCGCTATGCGCTCAATCTCCTTTTCTGAATATGCCATAGTATCCACAGCCTGTCTGCCCTCGTCAGTTCGCCACTGCTTTTTCGGTTGCCCGAAATATAGTCCACCAGTAAGTTCACGAACGAATATTAGGTCTACACCCTTGACCACATCGGGCTTCAAAGTGGTAGCATCTACCAGCATTGGAAGCACCTTGACCGGTCTCAAATTAGCAAACAGTCCTAACCCCTTCCTTAAGGCAAGAAGCCCGTCATCTGGGCCTACTTTAGCCAGCGGGTCATCCCATTTAGGTCCACCCACAGCCCCCAGCAGCACAGCATCACAACTCCGACACATTTCCAGAGTTTCGTCAGTCAACGCAACACCATGCGCATCTATGGCTGCACCACCTACAAGCCCCTCCCTGTATTCAAATTTGTGACCGAACCTCTGCCCTACAGCCTCAAGGACTTTTATCGCCTCAGCAACTACCTCAGGTCCAACACCGTCACCAGGTAAAACTGCAATTTTGAAGTCCAATTCTACAAACCTCCAGCTAGTTTCCTCTTGGTATATTCGATAAGCCCACCAGCAGCTATTATCCCCATCATGAAATCGGGGTACGGTCTAGCGACAAAATTTTTGCCACTGGTAAGATTGTTTATCTCTCCTGTGGTTAAATTCACCTCCAGAATATCCCCTTCATTTGTGTTGTCAACAGCAGCATCGCATTCCAGCAGTGGCAACCCGATGTTTATGGCATTGCGGAAAAAGATGCGAGCGAAACTCTTGGCGACCACACAAGATATACCAGCCGCTTTTATTGCCAGAGGTGCATGCTCCCTGGATGAACCACAGCCGAAGTTGGTCTCAGCAACAATGATGTCACCAGGGCTGACCTGCGCTGCGAAATCGGGGACAATACCTTCCATGCAATGTTTGGCTAACTCGTCAGCCTCAGAAACATTCAGGTACCGTGCCGGGATAATAACATCGGTGTCTATATTCGCACCAAACTTGTGTGCTTTGCCTTTCAGTTTCAAGCGATACCTCCTTAAACTGGAAAATATGAGTAGAGTTCTCAATCATGAAAGCCTAATCTAAGGTAAAATACATCCGCCTGCCTCTTTTCCACTTTGAAACCAGCCTTTTCCAAAAGATACAACATGGGATGGTTATCAACTAGGACTTCAGCAGTCAAACCGAGAAGACCACTTCTCCTCGCCAGATAAATCAGATAACTTACCAGCTCCCCACCCACACCTTTATTTTGATAGTCGTCCCTGACTGCAAAAGCCACCTCCGCAGTATAAGACCTTTCATCTATGAGATACTGCCCCATGCCGATAACAGTTTCTTTCTTTTTGTCCTCGGTTATAACCGCCAGAATTGACATCTGCCTGGTATAATCGATTACAGTAAATTCTTGCAGACGCTCATGTGGCATATCCTTACGAGCTGAAATAAAGCGCCGGTAAAGGCTGCTATCAGAAAGCGAATAGAAAAACTCCTTCAGCAAAGGCTCATCACTTATTTTTACCGGTCGTAACAAAACCGTAATACCTGCCTTTGTCGTCCTGTATACTTCAAGGTGCTTTGGATATTCTCCCGCTTCACCAGCCACAAAAGCCTGGTCCTGATAAACTAAACTCAACTTCTTCGCCTCCTCAAGAAGCCAGGGCCTGAAGGTCGGGGCAGCTACAGATATCAGCTGCATAGCCCTCTCCCTGATGTTCTTGCCATGCAAATAAGCAATTCCATACTCGGTGACAACGTAATGGATGTCACCTCTGTTCAAAGTCACACCTGCTCCTTCTTTAATAAAAGGCACAATTCTTGATACAGTTCCGTTTTTAGCAGTAGATTGAAGTGCCAGTATCGGTTTACCACCGCGAGAAAGCACTGCACCCCTCATAAAATCAGCCTGCCCACCGATGCCACTGTAAAAAGTCTTACCTAAAGACTCCGCAGTAGCCTGACCGGTCAAATCGACCTCCAGCGCGCTATTGATTGCAACCATATTTCGGTGCTGGGCAATCACCAGAGGGTTATTGGTGTAATCTATCGTCCTAAACTCTACGCTAGGGTTATCGTGAATGTACTCGTAAGTCGCCCCTTTTCCCATGCAGAAAGTGGCCACTGTCTTGCCACGGTTAATAGTCTTCTTCGTATTATCTATAACACCTTTTTTCATCAGTTCCACAATGCCATCAGTAAGCAACTCTGTATGCACACCGAGATTTTTCTTATGACTTAAACTGGACAATATCGCATTGGGGATGCTCCCATATCCCACCTGTATAGTATCCCCATCCTCAATCAGATGGGCTACATATCCTCCAATACGCTGTGCGATCTCATCCGGTACGCTGGACTCGAACTCTAGAAGTGGCTCATCATGGACAACAGCAAAGTCTACATCCGCGATATTGATGAAGCCGTCACCATGCACACGCGGCATATTAGAATTTATCTGGGCGATAACCAGCCTAGCCGTCTCTACAGCCGCCTTAGTGATATCTACACTTATTCCCAGACTCATGTAGCCGTGCCCATCCGGCGGCGATACTTGCACCAGAGCAACATCGATAGGAATAAAACCGTTATAAAATAGCTCGGGAAGACGGGAGAGAAATATCGGCGTATAATCAGCGGCACCACGGTTTACCGCTTCCCTGGTATCGTTCCCAATAAAAAACGAATTGTGTCTGAAATTGTATTTGAACTTTTCTTCCGTGTAAGGGGCAACACCAAGCGTAAACACCTGCACCACCTCAGCGTCCACGATAGCTTTCGGGTATCTTTTCACATGTTCAACCAGAGCACTAACAAGATACCTGGGTTCGCCGCAGCCTGTGCTCACAAAAATCCTTGCCCCTCTCCTAATATGGCTGAATATCACCGACTCCGGGGCGAACTTCTCCGGATATTTTGTCTTCAGCTCAGCCAATTCACTTGTCGCCTTCGAAAACATGGGCTTTTTCTCGTGAGCATAAGAGCTAACACTTACCAACAGCAAGAACAGTCCTGAAACAAAAAGTACGCACCCCCATAGAGTCAGAAAGCCCTCACTTCGCCCCTTGCTTTTTTTGTAGTAGTCCTCAGGGCCGACTTTTCCTCCGCTACCATCATTTCAAACAAGATATAAGGACTAAAGTCTACCTCAATCTTCCGCCGTTCTAAGCTGATAGAACCAGTTTGCTCGTCCATAAGCAGTCGCTCCGATGCTCACTGCACCAAGCTCGACACCTCGTATTTTCTACAAGAGCCTCGTCTTTAAAGATTTCCACCACACAACTACTCACGGCTATCCTCAGTCAAGCCTCTTGCGTATGCCTATCACCTCGTCCGGGCTGGCTATCCTTCCCAGAACAGCACTGGCTGCAGCCACAGCCGGGTTAGCCAGATATACCTCAGACTGGGAACTCCCCATACGCCCAACAAAGTTCCGATTGGTCGTAGATACACAACGCTCACCAGCAGCAAGTACCCCCATATACCCACCAAGACAGGGACCGCAGGTCGGCGTGCTCACCACCGCTCCAGCTTTGATAAAAGCCTCTATTAACCCTTCTTTCAGAGAATCAAGATATACCTGCTGAGTTCCCGGGATCACGATGCACCTCACATTGTCGTCGATTCTCCTCCCCCGGAGCACCCTTGCAGCCAGTCTCAAATCAGTCAAGCGCCCATTGGTGCAACTGCCTATCACCACCTGGTCAATCTTTATATTCCCTACTTGACTTATCGGCTTAACATTGGAAGGGAGATGGGGAAAGGCCACCTGAGGTTCGATCTGAGACACATCATACTCGACCACTTTAGCATACTGGGCATTGCCGTCTGATTCGTATATTACAAAAGGACGGTGCGTCCTGGTTTTTACATACTTCAGCGTTTTACCATCGACCTTGAAGATACCAGCCTTAGCCCCGGCTTCAATTGCCATGTTAGCCATGGTGAAGCGGTCATCCATAGATAAGCTATCAATCGCTTCACCACTAAATTCCATCACTGAGTATAAAGCGCCATCTACACCGATATCGCCGATGGTATATAAAATCAGGTCCTTGCCACCAACCCATTTTTTCAATTTTCCATGGTAAACAAACTTAATCGTCGGCGGCACCTTGACCCATATTTCACCCGTCGCCATAGCCACGGCGATATCGGTTGACCCCATCCCGGTAGCAAATGCTCCCAAAGCACCATATGTACAGGTATGTGAATCAGCACCAACAACCAGGTCGCCAGGCAACACCAACCCCTGCTCAGGTAGGAGCACGTGCTCAATACCCATTCTCCCCACCTCAAAATAGATGGTACCATGCTCATGAGCAAATTCACGCATCATCTTCGCCTGCTCAGCCGAAGGTATATCTTTATTTGGACAGAAATGGTCAGGCACCATCACTACCTTCTTGGCATCAAAGACCGTCTTCACCCCCAACTTGATAAACTCCTTTATTGCCAGTGGTGCAGTGATATCGTTCGCCAAAACAAGATCGACTTTGACATTGAGGAACTCACCGGGAGTTACTGTAAGTTTGCCCGAATGAACAGCCAGAATCTTTTCTGCTAGAGTCATTGTTATCTCCTAAGAGGGATGAGCCTATCCCCTCACCTTAGGGAGCATCAGCACCCCTACTGCAAGCACCGCGATGACCACAGCTACCAAGTACATCCCTACACCAGCAGCCAGTCCGATAGCTGCTGTTACCCAGACACTAGCAGCCGTGGTAAGCCCCATTACAGGTCCATCTGACCTTATGCCACGGAAAATTACACCAGCACCAAGAAAACCAATCCCTGTAACCACACCAGCAGCTACCCGCGAAGGGTCTACTTGTCCGCCAAAACCAAACATGGAGACCACTGTAAACAGTGCAGAACCTAGGGCAATCAGAATATGGGTACGCAACCCCGCCGGTTTACCCGCCCTCTCACGCTGATACCCGATCCCGGCACCGAGCACAGCGGCTAAAAGCAGACGCAAAATCATTTCCATTTGTATGTTTATCGCCATCCTTCCGCTCCCTCATCTATTAACACTACAAAAGCCGGGCAACTATGGCTAATCAGCGCCATCTAAAGAGATGGAAAAACAGCTACTTCTTTTGTTTTCTAGCAATTAGCAGGCGGTTCAGTGCATTCATATAAGCCTTGGCACTGGCAACGATGATATCAGTGGAAGCACCACGCCCCGTGTAGCTCACACCGTCGCTTTCTATCCTTATCAGCACTTCGCCAATAGCATCAATGCCCTCAGTGACTGACTTCACTGTGAACTCGGTAAGCTTGTTAGACACTTTGATTATGCGGTTGATCGCCTTATAGACAGCGTCTACAGGTCCGGTGCCCAAAGCAGCATCGGCAAGCACTTTGCCATCAGGAGCTATCAGCCTCACCGTCGCCGTTGGAACGCTGTGGTCTCCACAGGAGACCTGAATATGGTCAAGATGATAGACCTCTGATGCAGTACGCATCTCCTCGGCTATTAGAGACTCAATATCCCGATCGGTGACCCCCTTCTTCTTGTCTGCTAATTCCTTAAAAGCCTTAAAGGCACGCTCAAAGGCCTCATCATCCAAACTATAACCAAGTTCAGCCAGCCGCTCTCTGAAAGCATGGCGACCACTTACCTTGCCAAGAACAAGGCTACTAGCTGGCACCCCTACAGATCTCGGGTCTATGATTTCATATGTAATCGACTTCTTAATCACTCCGTCCTGGTGGATTCCAGACTGATGCCGAAAAGCGTTGGCACCAACGATAGCTTTGTTCGGCTGGACCGGGAATCCTGTAAGCTCGCTGACTAGGCGACTCGTCCTATATATCTGCGTGGTATCAATGTTGGTGGTCAGCTTCAAGAAGTCACTCCTCGTCTTCAACGCCATAACGATCTCTTCCATCGAGGCATTTCCCGCCCGTTCGCCTATGCCGTTGACAGTGCACTCGACCTGCCTGGCACCCCGGCGTATCGCCTCAATGCTGTTTGCCACCGCAAGTCCAAGGTCATCATGGCAGTGTACACTGAGCACCGCCCTGTCGATATTAGACACATTGTTGATAATACCGGTAATCAACTCGCCAAACTCAGCTGGGATAGCATACCCAACTGTGTCCGGGATATTAACCGTAGTTGCACCGGCATCAATAACCGCCTCCAGTATACGATAAAGAAATGCTGGCTCAGTACGCGTAGCATCCATGGGCGAAAATTCCACATCATCGGTATACCTTCTCGCCCGGGCCACCATATCACGGGCAAGCCCGAGGATCTCCTCACGTGTTTTCCGCAATTGGTACATAAGATGAATATCAGATGCTGAAAGGAAAACATGGATCCTAGGGCGTTTAGCTTCCTGCACTGCTTCCCAAGCTCTATCAACAGCTTCAGGAGTCGCATGAGAAAGACCACAAATTGTGCAATTCTTAATATCACGCGCTATAAGCTGTACCGCTTCAAAATCACCCGGTGAACTTATCGGGAATCCGGCTTCAATGACATCGACACCAAGCTTTTCCAACTGTCTCGCGATCTCCAATTTTTCTACCGGAGTCAAACTTGTTCCGGCCGCCTGCTCACCATCACGCAATGTAGTATCAAATATGATAACTTTATCCATGCTGAAGCCCTCCTCAGGCTTTAAGCCACGGCATCATGCTCCGGAGCTTTTTTCCCACAACTTCGATCTGATGCTCAGCATCCATCCGTTTAAGGGCATTGTAGACCGGCCTACCAGCCTGATTTTCCAGTATCCATTCCCTGGCGAAGCTGCCGCTCTGTATTTCAGCCAGAATCTGCCGCATTTCATCCCTTACCAAGTCATCAATAACCCGCGGACCACGGGTATAATCTCCATACTCAGCAGTATCGCTAACTGAGTAGCGCATATAACTTAAGCCACCCTGATAGATAAGGTCAACAATGAGCTTTAGTTCATGAAGACACTCGAAATAAGCAACCTCGGGCTGATAGCCAGCCTCCACAAGTGTCTCGAAACCTGCCTTAATAAGAGCAGAAACACCACCGCAAAGTACCGTCTGCTCGCCGAAAAGATCGGTCTCAGTTTCCTCAGCAAAGGTGGTCTCCAAGACCCCAGCCCTAGTACACCCAATACCCTTAGCATAAGCCAAAGCGATATCCTTAGCTTTTCCGGAAGCATCCTGATGAATAGCAATAAGTGCTGGTGCACCGGATCCCTCAGTGTAAAGTCGGCGTAACATATGCCCGGGACATTTCGGGGCAATCATAGTCACATCAATGTCAGAAGGTGGCACGATCTGACCAAAATGAATATTAAACCCATGGGCAAACATCAACATCTTACCTGCTGATAATCCCGCAGCAACAGAATCGCGGTAAATTTGTGGCTGCGAAATGTCCGGGGCTAGCATGGTAATTATGTCGGCTTCTTTAGCT
>DAOUAI010000056.1:0-11541 GCA_034433775.1 Dehalococcoidia bacterium | reverse complement strand
CGCCAATTCTTCTGCGACAACGCTTCCATCAGCAACCGCCAGCTACACGCATTATAGCTTGAGCGTAATAAAAGGACAAGGATGCCCGATAACAGAAACGGTCTTGGCATTCGTGTAATAAAACTGCATTAAACGAGCATCAAGGGAATACTTCGGGTGAGTTCCGTCGCTATTGCAGTGCTGATATGTGACCTAGGAGAGCTGGCGGCGATCCCACTGACTACCCCGCTAGTGCTAACTACCAGAACATCATCAAGGGCACACCAGCTACTGTGAGAGGTGTCATGTCCACAACAGCAAAGGGAAGGGTTGACTATCATGACCATGAAGTGATAAGAATATCCAACTAGGTGGGTCGATGTCTTTAATCAGTGAGAGTATACCATTAGATGGTGTGTAACAAGGGATATTTGAGCTAGAAGCTAGGGCAGACGATGACGGAAAACTGGGCCTCGATCTTAATCGCAAGTATCGCATTAGTGGTGAGCATCATATCGCTATTTGTAAATTGGCGTCATAGCGAAAGCCTGTTTAGACGGAGAGAATATCCTGCAGTCGTATGGCGTATGCCAAGACTTACAAGGGAGGAAAACAACACGACAGTAGTAACTTCGGTCTGCAATAAGGGACCGAGGGACGTTGCCTGTTTTTTCTTAGGGGCTTTTATATGCAGAGGCTTGAGTGTAAGAGCATGGTGTAGGAGTGATAGCATTGAGGGAACACCAATTGGGGAAGAACTTGAATTCATCGTAACGAAAGAACTTGAAAAGGATATTAGCGAGAGGTTTCCTGAGTTATTCTACGATGGTACTTCTTGGAGATTCAAGCATAAGCCGAAAAGGTACAAAGTCATCTTTAGACTAGAATATCTACCCAATATTGCGGATACGTCATGCTACATTAGGAAAGCATATTATTTCCTTACGCCGGTAATGCAGGAAAACATGGTAGTGTCATGGGACCTTAGACCTATCCCCGAGTGGAAGGGTTGGCTTCCTCTATTCTAAGACGCTATTAGTACAACTACTTTGACTGTAAAGCATCCAGACAGTGGTGGTTGAGCGAAAAGCTACATTAGATGCGGCAAAACAATTAGCTCACAGCCGCTCAAGACCTTTATACAACAAAATTCACTTAAGTGTAATCCTGCATGGCGGCTGTAAAAAGCCATAAACCACCAGCAGATTGCTATTTCGCGGGCTCCGGACCATAATATCTGGCGAGGGGGTGGACTATGTTAGTGCTAACAGACTCAACGGAGATAAGGGCTAGTCCGGAAAGGGTCTTTCGTTGGTTCAAGGGTCTCAAGGGGAAGGCTGACTATCAGTCGTGGCACCCCGACCACGTGGACGTTTCCTGGACTAAGGGCGAGCCGTTCGAGGAGGGCTCGGTCGCCCGCTTTAAGGAATATCTCCACGGACAGCTTTATACTTTCACCTTTCTGTGCACCAGAGTGGTGCCGGACAGGACGATCGAATATAAGCCCCTGTTCCCCTGGTCAGTCGTCATGTCCCGGGGCTCGTTCGTCTTCGAACCAAAAGGAGAGGACAGCTGTACCTTCACCGCCACCATCACCCTCAGGTTGGGTCCGCTATGCCAGAAGTTGTTCCGGAGACGACTTGAGGCTGTGAGGCAACATATGAGGGAGGAGGGGGAAATTCTTAAGAGACTGCTGGAGTCGAATGGGAAATAGTCTACCACCGCAACAACGGTTGCCAGACAGTAATTCGTCAGTTTGTTATTTCTCATCAAATACAGTTTGTAACAATTTGTTAAGCACAGTGGTTAGGAAGTTGTTAACAAATTGTGAATAACGTAAAATAGTTGTATATTTAACTGCAGTTAAAGTGCGACGAGGAGAGATTAGGCTGTACGCCGAGTGTTATTCTAATAGTTAGGGTGAACGAAATGGCTAAACAAATTGAGGCAAGAGTCCCTGTGTTAATCTTTCGCGAAGGAAATAAAGTAATAGCATATTCTCCCGCGCTGGACCTTTCCACCTGCGGAGATACTGAGCAGCAAGCCCGCAAGAGATTTGCTGAAGCAGTCGCGATATTTTTTGAGGAAATCATCGAAATGGGGACTCTTGAGGACGTGCTCCAGGAATATGGATGGTATAGAATGCCCGACCAGGATAAATGGTGCCCGCCTGTTTATGAGTCCTCGGAAGAATTGATCAAAATACCAGTCGGAGCTTAACCCTGCCTAGACTGTCCCCTATCAATTGGCAAAAGTTCGATTGCGTGTTACGAAAAGCCGGCTGTGAATTCGTCAGGCAAAAAGGCGACCACCGCATTTATGAGCGAAGCGATTTAAAACGCCCCATCGTTATCCCGATGGATAATGAAATACCTATTTTCATCATCCGGAATAATTTAAGGATACTATCGCTCAGCCGTGATGATTATTTTAAGCTACTAAGTGAGTGCTAAAGCCTGTTCAGGTAGACCTGGTTGCCAGCCAGTAATTCGTCAGCTATAATATCGCCGAATCTGAGAAAGAAAGGGGGTGACGCTATGGCTGTGTTGCATCGGCGGGTATGATTCCAGCCGGTAGCGGTGCACGTTGTGCACCACCGGAAAGCCGCGGCACGGGAAGCCAGCAACGCCACCCCACCGATATATCCCGCCTGAAATCCCTCCCCGGGGCACCTCGCGTTGTGCGGGCTCCCTGTGTACACGGACACCAATAACACAACGAAGGAGGTGCTAATTTTAAATGTCTGCTATCTCGCGTTTTCTCACGTCCCGTTGGGGACCGATCCTCACCGGCGCAGTGGTCGGTATCCTGGCACCCGTCCTGGTGAAGCTTGGTAACCCGGGCAATATGGGAATATGCATGGTGTGTTTTACCAGGGATATCGCCGGGGCTCTGGGACTGCACCGCACTGCAGTGGTGCAATATATCAGACCCGAGATCATCGGGCTGTTCTTCGGCGCCCTTATCGGCGCACTCGCCTTCGGGGAGTTCAAGCCACGCACCGGCTCCGCCCCGATGGTGCGCTTTCTGCTGGGTATGTTCGCCACCTTCGGCGCACTGGTGTTCCTGGGCTGCCCCTGGCGTGCCTATCTGAGACTGGCAGGAGGCGACTGGAACGCTATCTTCGCTATCCTGGGGCTTGTTGCCGGCATCGGTATCGGCATCGGCTTTCTGAAAATGGGGTACAGCCTGGGGCGCAGCCATCCGGCACCAAAGGCTATGGGCTGGGTGATGCCAGCAGTGATGATCGCCCTGCTGGTGCTGCTGCTGCTAGCCCCGCAGTTCGGGCGCGATGCCTCGGGCAATCCCACCGGTCCCATCTTCTTCTCGGAAAAGGGACCGGGTAGCCAGCATGCGCCCATCATCATCGCCATCGTCGTGGGACTGGTGATCGGCTTCCTCGCCCAGAGGAGCCGCTTCTGTACCGTTGGCGCCATACGCGATGTCATCCTGCTGCGCGATTCGCACCTGCTGAACGGCATTCTGGCGTTCATCGTCTTTGCCTTCATCACCAATCTGATACTGGGACAGTTCCACCCCGGCTTCGCCAATCAGCCGGTGGCACATACCAACGCCCTGTGGAACTTCGGCGGTATGGTGCTGGCGGGGCTGGCTTTCACCCTGGCAGGAGGTTGCCCCGGCAGACAGCTCTTTCTGTCCGGCGAGGGCGATGGCGATGCCGCTATGTTCGTCTTCGGGATGATAGTGGGCGCCGGCTTCAGCCACAACTTCAGCGCCGCTGCTACACCAAACGGACCCTCCGCCTTCAGCGCGCTAACGGTAATCGTGGGGCTGGTGCTCTGTATCATCATCGGCTTCACCATGCGAGAGAGAAAAGCTTAGGAGGTAATGAGATGAGCGAAATTGTGGACGCACGCGGACTGAACTGCCCGCAGCCGGCAATGCTCGCCCGCCAGGCACTGCAGAAGCTGGGCAAAGGTACTCTGGAGGTGCTGGTCGATTCGCCCACGGCACGGGAAAACGTTTCCCGCCTGGCAAGAAACGCCGGCTGGAAGGTGGAAGTAGAGCAGCAGCCTGACGGAAGTGTTAAACTGGTGTTGAGTAAATGATCTATCTGGACAACGCCGCCACCTCCTGGCCCAAACCGCCGGAGGTGCTGAAAGCTATGACCGACTCTCTGGAACGCTCCGGGGGCAACCCGGGGCGTTCCGGACACCGGCTCTCCATAGAAGCAGCACGGGTGATATACGAGACCAGAGAGGAGATCGCTAATTTCTTTAATTCCGGCGACCCCATGGGCGTGATATTTACCAGCAACGCCACCCACGCCCTCAACCTCGCCATCTACGGAGTCCTCCGCCCCGACGACCGCGTGGTCACCACCTCGATGGAGCATAACTCGGTGATGAGACCGCTGCGCGACCTGGAGAGAAAGGGGGTAAAGCTACAGGTCGTCCCCTGCGCTCCAGACGGCAGGGTGAATCTGGCGGAGATGGAGAAGGCGATAACGCCGGGCACCAGGCTGGTGGTCAGCGTCTTCGCCAGCAATGTGGTGGGTACTATACAACCGGTGGCGGAGATAGCCAGCATAGCACACAAAGCTGGGGCTTTATTCCTGGTGAACGCCGCTCAGGCTGCCGGCGCCCTGCCCATTGACATGCAGGAGATGGGCATCGACCTGCTTGCCTTCACCGGTCATAAGGCGCTCCTGGGTGCGCCGGGTTGCGGGGGGCTGGTTATCAGGAGTGGAATAGACACATCCGGGATACAGCCGCTGATGCGAGGCGGCACCGGCAGCCAGTCGGAGCTGGAAGAGCACCCCGACTTTCTGCCAGATAAATTCGAAAGCGGCACGCCGAACCTCGTCGGCATCGCCAGTTTGCAGGCAGGGGTAAGATGGCTCAGGCAAAGGGGCATAGACGCCATCCGCCGGCAGGAGAAAGAGTTGACCCGTGAGCTTTTGGAGGGGCTGTACGATATACCGGGAATAAAGGTCTACGGCACGCTCGACCCGGAAAAGTGCGTCGCCATAGTCTCGTTCACCGTCGAGGGTAAGACGGTCTCGGAGATCGGGCTGAAGCTGGACGAGGAGTACGATGTGCTGGTGAGGGTGGGACTGCACTGCGCCCCTGCAGCTCACAGGACGATCGGCTCCTTCCCCGAGGGCACGGTGAGGCTGGCGCCGGGGGTATTCACCACGCGGGATGAAGTGCATACAGCAGTCAAAGCCATCGCCGAGGTGGTGAGGTCATGAGCTACGGCGTAGTGCTGTTCCACACCACCGCCTCCGCCATGCAGGCGGAAAAGTTGCTTACGAAGGCAGGGCTGAAGGTGAAGCTTATCCCCACCCCACGCCAGTTCTCCAGCGACTGCGGCATCGCGCTGCGTTTCGACTGGGAACAGAAAGAGCAGGTGGAGTCCTCTCTTAAGTCCGGTAAAGTGGATACCGCCGCCGTCCACCGGCTGTGAGCACGAAATAGACAGGGAAAGAGGCGAAGTCGACCGCTGTCAGCCTTACCGTTTGGTGTACTGCGGTGCTTTGCGGGCGCGCTTGAGACCGTACTTCTTGCGCTCTTTCACTCGGGCATCGCGGGTGAGAAGTCCGGCATAGCGCAGTAGCGGCTTGAAGTTCTCATTGTAGGCAACAAGCGCTCTGGCGATGCCGTGGCGAATGGCATCCGCCCAGGCACCGATGCCGCCACCTTCCACCTTCACCTCGACATCGAACTTGCCCATTGTCTCGGTAACCGTGAAGGGCTGCTGGATGGTGCGCTGATGGACAAGTCGGGTGAACAACTCCTCACATGGCTTGCCATTTATCAGGATCCGACCCGAACCGCCGGGAAATAGCTTCACCTGTGCTATAGCGCACTTACGCTTGCCTGTGCCGCGGACATAAGTCTGCGTGGTCATCTGGTGCTGTCCTCCTTAGCTGCGCTGGCACTGGCTACCTGCGCCTGATGGGGATGGTCTTCGCCGGCATAGACCTTGAGTTTCTTAAACATGGCCCTGCCTAAATCGGTGTCCGGTAGCATGCCTTTGACCGCATGTTCGATCACCCGCGTAGGGTGAGTAGCCAGCATTTCCCTAAATGTCACCGCCCTCAGTCCACCGGGATAGCCTGAATGTCTATAGTAAATTTTTTCCCTGGCCTTCTTACCGGTGACCCTCACCTTTGCCGCATTGATAACGATGACATAGTCGCCGGTATCAAGATACGGGGCATATATCGGCTTGTGTTTACCCATAAGCAATTTAGCCACCTGAGTAGCCAGCCTGCCCAGAGTCTGCCCCGCGGCATCTATCACATGCCATCTTCGTTCTATATCACAAGCCCTGGTTGCATACGTCTTCAATTTTCCATCTCCAGAACAATCGAATAATTCACTTTTATTAAATAAAGACCGCAAGCTGGCGCCGTTGGTCCCGCCAGACCCAGTCTCTTTGCTTCCATTACCTGCCTGAATTCCTCCACCCTTGCCTTTCCCAGCCCCACCTTTATCAGCAGCCCCACGGTATTGCGTACCTGGTGGGGCAGGAAGGAGTTAGCCCGCATATAAAGAGCGACTATCTCCCCCTTCCTCTCAACCTTAGCCTCGTAAACGGTGCGCACTGTGCTCTTGAGTTTCCCCAGCGCAGCACCGAAGGAGGCGAAATCATGCTCCCCTTCCAGCAGCGCGCATGCCTCGTCCATTAAGTCCACATCCAGTCTCTGAGGCACAAAATAGGCGTAGCCTTCCCACAAAGGCGACCGCACGGGGCTGTTGAGTATTTTATATTCATACTCGCGACTTATGGCATGGCGCCGGACATCGAACTTCACGTCCACCCGGCAGGCGCCTTTCACAGCTATATCCCGCGGCAGGTAGAAATTCAATGCCCGAACAAATGTCCGTGGTGGCAGTCCCGAGCGTGTCCTGAAGCTCACCACCTGCCCCCTGGCATGCACGCCGCTATCGGTACGGCTGGCAGCAATCACACGGCTTACCTCTCCGGTGACCCTGTGTATGGCTTTCTCCAGTTCGTCCTGTATAGTAGGGACACCAGACTGCCACTGAAAGCCGCAGTAATTCCTGCCGTCGTACTCAACGAGCAGCACGATTTTGTTGTTGTTAAAGAGCGACACCAGCTACCTTCAAGGCAATGTAACGCTTCTACCCTAGCGTCACTGATCACTCCACCATTTCAAGTTGCACTAATGGTGCTCCGTCCCCTACGCGTTGCCTCAGTTTGATAATCCGGGTGTACCCACCGGGGCGCTCCTTAAATCTCGGCGCCAGCTCATTAAACAGCTTCTCCACAAGTTTCTTATCGGTGATAAATGCCAGAGCACGGCGCCGCGAGGCCAAGCTACCTTCCTTACCCAGTGTTATCATCTTCTCCGCGAGACCGCGTACCTCTTTAGCTTTCGCCTCTGTGGTCACAATTTTCTCATAACGGATAAGGTCGGATACCAGGTTGCGATATAAAGCCCACCTTTGCTCTGTGGTACGACTGAACCTTCTTCCAGCTACTACATGTCTCATTTATATCTTATCCTTCGTCAGTCTCAGCAGCCGCCTCTTCCTGTGGCGGCGACGATGCTTTTTGTCGTCCTCTTCTCTTCCCTTTGCTCTCCAACACCAGAGGGATGCCAAGCTGCTCTAAAGCTGCCTGCACCTCCTCCCGCGATTTTACCCCGAAGCCGGGCAGAGAGGTCAATTTGTCCAGACCTTTCTCCAGTACCTGCCCCACCGTGGTAATGCCACCCCGCCTCAGGCTGTTATAAGTATGTGTAGACAGAGGCAACTGGTCCAGAGGCATGAGGTACTGCTCCGACGGTATGATGCGCTGCCAGGCCACCTCTGCCCCTTCCTGTACCACCGCCTTCACCAGCTCGCGGAAACAATTGAACTGCTCCACCAGAATGGTAGCACTCTGGCTGAGGGCTTCCAGCGGTGACAGGGTACCATCCGTCCATATCTCCAGTATCAGTTTCTCCAGTGTGCTCCCTTCCCTGGCGCTGCTGGGCTCAATCGAGAAATTCGCCCGCCGCACCGGTGAAAAAATGGCATCCACGGGAATGGCACCCGCAGGGAGGTTATCGGTCGACTTCGCCGGCACGTAACCCCTGCCGACCTCGATATTGAACTCAATCATTAACTTCGCCTCAGCAGAGTCCAGAGTGGCTAAATGGAGCTCGGGGTTGACGATCTCGAAGTCAGCCGGCGTTTGAATATCACCAGCACAAACTTGTCCTTCGCCTTGTACTTCAAGCCTTGCTCTTCCGGCTGATTGCCCGGAATGACGGAAGCGGATTGCTTTGACATTGAGCAAGAACTCAATTACGTCTTCCTTCACATGTGGTATGGTGGAGAACTCATGCTGAATGCCTTCTATCCAGACCCAGGTAACAGCAGCGCCGGGCAATGAACTGAGCAGTACCCTGCGCAAACTGTTTCCCAGAGTAGTGCCAAAGCCCCTCTCCAGCGGCTCGGCAACAAAGCGCCCGTATGTCTCAGTACTTTCTACACATTCTACTTTTGGCAACGCTAGCCCAGCCACAGCACCTCCTTACTAACGCGAGTAGTATTCAACAATTGACTTTGTATCAAACTTAGCCTGAATATCCTCAGCAGTGGGCATGCTGATAACCTTAGCCGTAAACTTCTGTTTATCGAACGATAGCCAGCCTGGCACAGCAGCATCGCCGGCAGTCTGCGATATAGTCTTATAGTACTCACTCTGTTTGCTGGACTCACGCCAGGCGATAACATCGCCGGGTCTTACTAGATATGAAGGAATATTAGTCTTGCGCCCATTCACCAGGATATGACCGTGGCGCACAATCTGTCTTGCCTGTGCCCTGGAACTGGCAAAGCCCAGCCGGTAGACCACATTATCGAGGCGTCTTTCCAGCAAAATGAGGAGGTTCTCACCGGTAATTCCGGGAAGCCTCTCAGCTTCAGTGAAGACCTTACGGAACTGGCGCTCCAGAAGCCCGTAAGTGTAGCGCGCTTTCTGCTTCTCCAGCAATTGTAGCCCGCGCTCGGACTTTCTGGGACGCCGTTTTGCCGTGGCAATGTACCCCGGGGGCACACTCCTGCGCTCCAGAGTACACTTCGAGGTGTAGCACCTGTCGCCTTTGAGCATCAGTTTGTCGCCAACACGACGACACAACCGACAGGCGGCTCCTGTATAACGTGCCATGCCTAGACCCGCCTCCTTTTCCGAGGTCGACAGCCGTTATGCGGAACCGGCGTGACATCTTTAATCACAGTCACCATTATCCCCGCAGCCTGGATAGCACGAATTGCCGCCTCACGCCCGCTACCCGGACCTTTGACCAGGACCTCCACCTGACGCAGACCGTGTTCCCTGGCTTTCTGGGCAGCCTGCTGTGCCGCCAGCTGTGCAGCATAGGGAGTGCCCTTGCGCGAGCCTTTAAACCCTGCCGTACCTGAACTGCTCCAGGCAACAACATTCCCTTTATCATCGGTCAGGGTCACAATGGTATTATTAAATGTGGACTGGATGTAAGCCTTACCCTGACTTACCTGCTTACGCTCTCGTCTTCTACCACTGCTCCTACCTTTTTGGGGCATGATTTATCTTACTCCTTTATTTCTTCGCTAACCCGCGCCTCTGTCCGCGACCGGCTACCGTCTTTCGCGGTCCGCGTTTAGTCCGTGCGTTTGTTCGCGTCCGCTGACCGTGGACTGGCAACCCACGGCGATGCCTGATACCACGATAACAACCGATCTCAATCAGCCTTTTGATGTTAAGGTTGACCTCCTTACGCAGTTCGCCTTCTACCGAGTACTCCTTATCAATTATCTCGCGTATACGGCTGACCTCCTGCTCCCTGAGGTCTTTTACCTTGGTATCCGGGTTCACACCAGCAGCCTGCAAGACTTTGTGGCTCAGTGTCGGTCCGATGCCATGAATATACTGGAGCGAAATAGCAACCTTCTTATCACTAGGAATATCGACGCCAGCAATTCGTGCCATTTTATCACCTTCTCCTCTGGTCTATCCTTGCCTCTGTTTATGTTTGGGGTTCTGGCAAATAACACGCACCACCCCGTGGCGCCGGATAATTTTGCACTTATCGCAACGACGCTTCACCGATGACCTGACTTTCATATCTAATCACCAACCTTCAGCAGTCAAAAAACCTCTACATAATATAACTTTATCGCCATTATGTCAAAACCGCAGGAAAGCAACTTCATTTGAGCCGATAGGTTATCCTCCCACGGGACAGGTCGTACGGGGAAAGCTCCACCAGCACCCTGTCCTGCGGTAGAATGCGGACATAGTTTTTTCTGATCCGCCCCGACACATGGGCCAGGACCATATGCCCGTTAGCCAGTTCAACCCGAAATGTCGCATTCGGCAATGATTCGATGACCACGCCTTCTACCTCTATGCTCTCTTTCTTAGGCATACAATACAATTATACCAGAGTGAGTATTTCCGCCTCATCATCGGTAATGGCGATAGTATGCTCGAAATGTGCTGCCAGGCTGCCATCAGCGGTGAGGACCGTCCAGCGGTTGGAGGCAAGCCGTGTCCGCCAATCACCTGCAGTCACCATGGGCTCCACAGCCAGGGTCATACCTTTTTGAAGCAGATGCCCATCTCCAGGCGAGCCGTAGTTAGGCACCAGAGGGTCTTCATGCAAATTCCTGCCGATCCCATGCCCCGAATACTCACGGACTACCGAGAAACCTTTCCCTTCGACATAGCTCTGGATGGCTGCAGAGACATCACCCAGGTGGGCACCGGCACGGGCTGCCTTTATCCCGACCATCAAAGCAGTCTGGGTCACAGCTATCAGTTCCTCAGCCCGGGGGCTGATCTTGCCCACCCCCACCGTAATGGCGGCATCACCATGAAAACCATTCACCACGGCGCCAAAGTCCAGAGAGACGATGTCACCGTCCTTAAGCTCCCGTTCACCGGGTATACCGTGTACAACCTCATCATTCACCGAAACGCAAAGGTGTGCCGGGAACCCCCGGTAACCCTTGAAAGAAGCCTTAGCCCCATATTTTGTTACTTCTTTCATAGCTATCGCATCAAGATACCGCGTTTTTATTCCGGGCTTTACCTCTTCCCTCAACCTCTGCAGGACAGCAGCCACCACCCTGCCAGCCTGACGCATCAGCGCTACCTCCTGCGGGGACTTTATAATTATCACCGTCGCTTATCTTCCCGTTCACTTCTTCAGAACACCGATTATCGCCTCAGCCACTTCCTCGATTCCGAGCTTACCATCAACGCGGACAAGCTTACCCTGAGCCTGGTAATAGTCCAGAAGTGGCATGGTCTGAGCAAAATAGACCTTGAGCCGTTCTCTCACCGTCACCACATTATCATCAGGGCGCTGGTAAAGTTCACCCCCACACCTGTCACATACGCCTGCGACCTTTGGCGGTGAGGTTATCTCGTGATAAGGTGCCTGACATCTGCGGCACACCCAGCGCCCGCTCAAGCGTTTCAACAACTCCTCCTCCGGCACCTCGATATACACCGCCTTGTCCAGGGATTTGCCCATTCCTGCCAGCATCCTGTCCAGCGCCTCTGCCTGAGCAAGAGTACGCGGAAAACCATCAA
>DAOUAI010000055.1:0-19719 GCA_034433775.1 Dehalococcoidia bacterium | reverse complement strand
CACGCGTGTAGTATAGCGTACTAAGCTGGATGTGGTGCTATTTGCTTGGGGTGGAGTTGGGATGTTCAAAGTTAGCGAGGGGCCAAGTAAATCTGTAAGCCGAGTTCTGTGCTCCAGGTCAGTTGCCTTACCTGGAGTGGTGACCATCAATCTAGCCTCGATGTTACCACCGAGGTCAAGCGGCCGACCCGAGGACATTGGCCGGGCACCTCAAACGTCCTCTTATTTGGCCTTGCTCCGGATGGGGTTTGCCCAGCCGGCTGGTAACCCAGCCGCTGGTGAGCTCTTACCTCACCATTTCACCCTTACCCGCACCGGCTACTGGAAGCTGGCTGCTGGCGGTGTGTTTCTGTGGCACTTTCCGTAGGGTCGCCCCTCCTGGGTGTTACCCAGCATCCTGCCCGGTGGAGCTCGGACTTTCCTCCCGCTATGCGCGAGCGGTCACCCGATTTACTTGACCCACCTTAATTATATGGCAGAATCAAGATTGTAGCAATTGGACAAATAAAGGCGGAGTCAATGGCAAAGTTTGATTTGTAGCAGCGGTAGAGTATATTATTAGAATATCCTTGAGTAAACGGACTATGTAAGGGGGTATACTATGGAGTTTTCACCAGATGCCTTTTTGCTTAGGGGTAAAGTTGCTCTAGTTACTGGCGGGAGCCGTGGTATCGGGAAGGCTATCGCTATAGGTCTTGCAAAGGCTGGCGCTGAAGTGGCTTTGGCTAGCCGTAAATTAGCTGACTTGGAGCAGGTCGCTGGAGAGATAAAAGCGCTGGATAGGAAAGCCTTAGCTGTGGCGGCCCACGTGGGAAGGCTCGAGGATATAAATAATCTGGTTAATCGAGTGAAGGAGGAGTTTGGCAGGATTGATATTCTGGTAAACAATGCTGCTACCAATCCCACTATGGAGTCGGCGCTTGATATTCAGGAGCGTGCTTGGGATGCCATCATGAATTTGAATTTGAAGGGGTTATTCTTTCTCAGCCAAGCAGTGGCAAAGTTGATGAAGGAGCAAGGTGGAGGCGTTATCATTAATATCAGCTCTGTGGCTGGGCTTACGCCTGATATTTTGCCTGTGTACTCCATAAGCAAGGCAGGAGTGATAATGGCTACAAAGGTGATGGCGAGGGAGTGGGCGAGATACAACATACGGGTCAATGCGATAGCGCCGGGGCTGGTCAGGACACGTTTCAGTGAGGCCCTGTGGGGCAATCCTGATATTTTGCAAGGCGCTCTTGCCGGGACACCATTGGGGAGAATAGCCGAGCCAGCCGATATGGTAGGGGCAGCTATTTTCCTAGCTTCAGATGCATCCAGTTATGTAACAGGACATGTTCTGGTTGTAGATGGTGGTGCTACGATATGACTTATAGATATGGAGACAAATAAAAAGGAGGACAATATGGTATTTGAGACGATTATCTTTGAGAAGAAAGACGGGGTTGCCTGGATCACTTTAAATCGTCCGGACAAATTGAATGCCCAGAACGATACAGTCCGTGGTGAAGTAGTTGCTGCGCTTGAGCAGGCAAACAGCGACAGCGAGGTCAAGGTGATTGTCCTCACAGGTGCGGGAGACAGGGCGTTCAGTGCTGGCGCTGATATTGGTCAGTTCCCTGAGTGGGGACCGCTCAATGTAATCCAAAGGAGCAAAGGGGCAAAAAGACCTTATACAGTGATTCGAGAGATTCCCAAGCCTGTGATTGCCATGGTCAACGGGCTGGCTCTCGGTGGCGGCTGTGAGCTAGCAATGGCTTGTGACATTGTTATTGCTTCGGATAAGGCTCGGTTTGGACAGCCGGAGATAAATGTGGGAGTGATACCGGGTGGTGGTGGGACCCAAATATTGCCAAGACTTGTAGGCGAAAAGAAGGCGAAAGAGATGGTCTTTACCGGAGAGTTCATTTCGGCTGAGGAGGCTTGGCGACTCGGTATGGTGAATAAGGTAGTCCCCGCAGACAAGCTGAAGGAAGCGGTCGAAGAGGTGATAGAGAAGCTTAAGAGCAAAAGCCCGGCCATATTGAAGCTTGCTAAGATCGCAGTCAATAAATCGCTTGAGACGCCATTATCAGTCGGTATGGAGATTGAAAACGAGCTGTTTGCTATGTGTTTCGGCACTCAGGACCAGAAGGAGGGGGCAAAGGCTTTTCTGGAGAAAAGACCACCTAACTATACAGGTGTATAACTAGCCCGGATAGCAAGCTCGATTTATACCTGGGGGTCTTTTGATAAGCCGGTTAGCGGGTTCTCCTGTTTTCTATTTGGTGCAAAGCAGAGTCACTAAGACCAAAATGGTGGGCTATTTCATGTTGCACCACCCGAATTATTTCTGCCTTGATCTCCTCGTCGTTGCGGCATTTTGCCTCTATTGGCTTCTGGAAGAGTGTTATTCTATCTGGTGGCACCAAATTATAGCCGGAACCCCTTTGCGTTCTAGGGACTCCTTCGTAGAGTCCGAGTAGATGCATTTTGCTCTTTAGGTGCATTCTTTTTAGCTGGTCTTGGCTTGGCCAGTCGGCTATAACTACAGCCAGGTTGTCCAGTTTGCTTCTGAATTCTACTGGTAAGCTTTTAATCGTCTCGATAACAAATGCTTCGAAATCCTTTCTTTTCACGCCTTGAATTATAGACCATCTGCATACATTTTTCAGTGCCAGCAATTCAGCAGCAATGCTAAGGAAAGAGTAGGCTTTTTTGGGCTCTGTCTTGCGTTGCAAGTTTGGAGTCGAGTGAATGTTGGGGTACTGATTATTGACGGGATAGTGGCGACAGGATAAAATCTGCTTTGCTATGGATAGTGTTAAGTATGTTCCACAACAGATAGAGAAGAAATGGCAGGAGAGATGGGCACAGGACCGTCTCTATGAGGTTAAAGAGGATACCAGCCGGCGCAAGTTTTATGCTTTGACCATGTTCCCTTATACTTCTGGTGACCTTCACATCGGGCACTGGTATGCGATGGCACCTTCAGATGTGCATGCTCGTTTCAAGCGGATGCAGGGTTACAATGTGCTACACCCCATGGGATTTGATGCTTTTGGGCTCCCTGCTGAGAATGCCGCTATCAAGCACGGTATTCATCCTTATGAGTGGACGATGAGAAATATAGAGAACATGCGGCGCCAGCTTAAAAGCATTGGAGCAATGTATGACTGGAATCGTGAAGTAATAACCTGTCTCCCCGAGTACTACAAGTGGACCCAATGGTTTTTCCTGAAGTTATACCATGCTGGACTGGCTTATCGGGCCAAAGCGCCAGTGAACTGGTGCCCACAATGCCAGACGGTGCTGGCTAACGAACAGGTTATAGGCGAAGGGGTCTGCGAGCGTTGTGGTACACCGGTGACGAGGAAGATGCTGGAACAATGGTTTTTCCGTATTACCAAGTATGCTGACGAACTTCTGGATTTCAGTAAGATAGATTGGCCTGAGCGGATAGAAATCATGCAGAAAAACTGGATTGGTAGGAGTTTTGGGGCGGAGATATCTTTCGGGCTAGAGCATGAGGGTGTCGTTGAAAAGGAACTGCGTGTGTTTACAACCCGCCCTGATACTATTTTTGGTGTGACCTTTTTCGTTCTGGCACCTGAGCACCCTCTTGTGCCTTTACTCACTGCGCCGGCATGCAAACCTGAAGTGGAGGAGTATATCCGGGAAGCACAACGGCGAAGTGAAATCGAAAGGACGTCTCTGGAAAGGGAAAAAACGGGTGTATTTCTGGGGAGCTATGTGGTCAACCGCCTGAGCGGGGAAAAGGTGCCTATCTGGATTGCTGACTATGTGCTGCTAAGCTATGGGACAGGGGCAGTGATGGGAGTGCCTGCTCATGACCAGCGTGACTTCGAGTTCGCTAAAAAATATGGGCTTCCGGTTCGAGTGGTAATTGCGCCTCCGGAGTGGTCAGGTGAGGAGCTCCAAGTTGCCTATACCGAAGAAGGTACTATGGTCAATTCGGGGCAGTTCAATGGTCTGCCCAGTCGGCAAGCTTTCGAAGCAATCTGTGATTACTTGGAGAGAAAAGGCTGGGGAAAGCGTGCCGTTAGTTATCGGCTTCGCGACTGGCTTATCTCAAGGCAAAGGTATTGGGGTGCGCCGATACCAATAATCTATTGCGATAAATGTGGTATAGTACCGGTGCCGGAAAAAGACTTACCTGTGCTCCTGCCACCAGACGCCGAGTTTAGGCCTACAGGTGAATCACCGCTAAAATACTGTGAATCTTTCGTTAATACGACCTGCCCTCAGTGTGCTTCGCCGGCTAAGCGTGAGACCGACACCATGGACACTTTCATGTGCTCCTCCTGGTATTTCCTGCGCTATACTAGTCCAGGTGTGGGCGACTATCCATTTGATAAGGAGAAGATGAGGTTCTGGATGCCGGTCGATTTGTATACTGGTGGCGCTGAACATGCTACCATGCACCTGCTTTATGCTCGTTTCTTCATCAAGGCAATCAGGGATATAGGAATAGTTGATTTTGACGAGCCGTTCAAGAAATTATTCAATCAAGGCACAATAATTTATCTCGGTGATAAGATGAGTAAGTCCAGAGGGAATGTGGTGACTCCGGACAATTATGTCTCTGAGCTGGGAGCTGATGCTGTGCGAGCTTACCTCATGTTTATCGGTCCGTGGGAACTCGGTGGCGAATGGAATGACAACGGGATTGTGGGCATGAGCCGCTGGCTCAACCGTGTGTGGAACCTGACAACGAGCCGATACGATGAGAAAGCTGTCCGGGGCGAAGCGGAAAAAGAATTTAGGCACCAGCTTCATAAGACCATTAAAAGGGTGACGCAATGCATGGAGCGTTTCCGCTTCAATATCATGCTTGCGGCACTGATGGAGTATACCAATTACTTGAGTAAGGTTCAGGAACAGGGGGCAGTTTCTTCCTTGCTCTGGAACGAGGCGATAACCAATTTGTTACTGCTTCTAGCGCCGGTAACACCGCATCTTGCAGAAGAGCTATGGGAAAAGACAGGACATGCTTATAGCATCCATAATCAGAAATGGCCGGGGTGGGACGAGAAATTGGCTAAGGAGGAAGAGGTCACTCTGGTGATACAGGTGAATGGCAAGCTGCGGGATAGGGTCGTTGTGCCGGCTTCCATAACAGAGGAAGAAGCTAAAGAGTTAGCACTTAGCCGGGAGCGGGTGAAAACTCATATTCAGGACAACAAAGTTTCTAAAATCTTCTATGTACCTGGAAGACTGGTAAATATAGTAGTGGGCTAATATTGAAAGGGCAGACAAAGCGGTCTCTTGGTAATCCCGCACGGCGCTTTCTAAAATCGTCTAGGAGAGTCGGTAGCTCCTCCACTTTTGAAGAGTCACCTCCCGGTGTCGTTGGTATCCAGCGGTGTGCGAGTTGTTAAGTGTAGAGTCACAATAGCCAGATATGGTATCGAAATATACGCTTATAGCATGCTAGAATAGTGGTCAGTGAGTATCGAGGATAACATTCGAGAAGTGCGAATGCGAATCGCTCTAGCTTGTGAAAAGAGCTACCGATCGTCACAAGAGGTGACATTGGTGGCGGTTACGAAGGGTGTGCCCACGGCAATGGTCAGGGATGCTTTTAATTTTGGCATCAGGGATTTCGGTGAGAATAGGGTCCAAGAAGCGGAGGGCAAAATATTGCAGCTTTCTGATATTAATCGGAATGTGACATGGCACATGGTAGGTCATCTGCAGAGCAATAAAGTTAGAAGAGCCCTGGATTTATTTGACATAATACACAGTATTGATTCAGTGAGGTTAGCTAATATTTTAAATGTAAGAGCAAAGAAAACTATGCCAGTGCTACTTCAGGTCAATGTTTCCGGGGAAGCGACTAAAAGCGGTTTCGCTGTGGGCGATGTGGCTAAAGCGGTCGAAGAGATAAAGCGGCTGTCTAATCTTGAGGTCGTAGGGCTGATGACCATTGCCCCGTTGGTGGCTGCCCCGGAGGATACCCGCCTGATTTTCAGGAGATTGCGAGAATTGCGTGACCAGTTGGGGTTGAAGCATTTGTCTATGGGAATGAGTGACGATTTTGAGGTGGCGATTGAAGAGGGGGCAACTATGGTCAGGATTGGCAGAGCTATTTTTGGCGAAAGGAGGTAGTTATGAGGGTAGCGTTTATTGGTGGTGGTGTTATGGGTGAGGCGATGGTCAAAAGTCTTCTTTCTAACGGTGTGGTGGTACCTGAAGATATTACGGTGAGTGATATTGCACAGCAGCGTCGGAAGGCTCTGGCGGATAGATATGGTGTGCGAGTTACAGACGATAACCGGGCTGTGGTAAAAGGTGCCGATGTTGTTATACTGGCAATAAAACCTCAAGAATTGAGCAAGATACTGGAGGAACTTAAAGGACTGCTGTCCCGGCAGTTAGTCTTATCTATAGTCGCTGGGGCTTCTCTTGCAAATCTGCAGCGCGGGCTTGACTACATGCGCCTGGTAAGGGCAATGCCTAATATGCCGGCACAGATAGGCGAGGGTATTACGATGTGGACAGCTACCAGCGAAGTTACAGATGACGAAAGGACAGCAGCGAGGTCCATTCTGGCTGCTTTGGGTGATGAGATCTATGTTGCTAGTGAGAAATATATCGATATGGCAACAGCATTAAGTGGTAGCGGACCAGCATATGTTTTTCTTGTTATCGAAGCGCTTGTAGATGCTGGGGTGCACATTGGTCTGCCACGCTCGGTGTCTGAGAGATTGGTGATCAAAACGGTTTTGGGTTCGGCTAAAGCTGTTGAGCTTACAGGCAAACATCCGGCTGAATTAAAAAATATGGTGACCTCTCCCGGTGGCACAACAGCCGAAGGTCTTTTGCAGCTAGAAAAAGGTGGTATACGCTCATTGTTGTTACAGGCTGTTATTGCCGCATACGAAAAGGCGAAGTTGCTTGGAGATAAATAGAGAAGTCTTTGGGTATATGGTGGTGGGAGTGTGTGGCAAAGCTCTGGCATTTTGAATTTCTGGGCATCGTATCATTGAGGATTTGTGTTAACTACTGTTATGGTGGATATGTAAGCGATGGATAGAAGTGCTAAGTGTCTTGCAGTTGACTTGGGGTGGGCTGATAATCATGTGGTGCCCGATGTGGTGACCCCTGAGGTTGAGTTTATGTTCCGGAGGATGATAGACGTTACCCTTGCTGAGGTGGATATCAAGGAGGGTGAGCTAGTACTCGATGTAGGGTGTGGCAGGGGACTAGATGGTGTACGGATGGCTGGGAACGGCGGATTTGTTATAGGACTTGAGCCTTCAAGTGTGATGCTAGAATACGCGAGGGAATATATAGCCAGGAATCGTGTAAATATGACCCTAGTCCGAGGAGTTGGAGAAAATTTGCCATTCCGTATAGGCTGTGTGGACAAGATTGTGTGTAAAGGGGCGCTCGACCATTTCATTGACCCTTTGAGTGTGCTGAATGAAATGGCAAGAGTGTTAAAGAGTGGTGGTCGAGCTGTGGTGGCTGTGGCTAATTTTGGAAGCTTGGGTTTCATGCTCGGACGGGCAGTGTACTTTTTGTGGAAGCAGGTGAGCAAAAAGGACGGTGACTTAACAATGCCCTGGGAAACGCCATCGGACCATACATACAGATTTGATTACAAGCTTCTAATGGAAATGCTTAGGCGGTATTTTAAGGTGGATAGGGTCAGGGGTGTTTCCTTGCTTTTTGGTCTCCCGTGGTGGGGGGGTTTTCTGGGCAGGTGCCCGAAAAAGATATCACGACTTATTTTGGTTTCGCTGGACAGGATAGCGCATCATCTCCCCCGATTGAGTGATGTTATAGTGGTAAAGTGTATACTGCGGGATTCAGCTTAGAGATAGACTCTCTATTCCTGACTGTGCAGCTTATCTTGTCCTCGTGCATCAAGGACACTATTGCCTGCTATCAGCTTTGTGCGCGTATATAACTAGGCTTTTAGCGAAAAAGCGGTCAAGTATATTTTCCAGAATGCGGACAGGTCGTGGGCTGTGGTAAATATCCCAAACGAGAAACCTGTGGTACAGCGATGGCAGCAATGCCTTCTCGTTATTCACGCCAAATATGCATCGGAGTATCCAGTAAAAAGAGTGCAGAGCATGCTTGTGGCGCTTTGCGTAAACTCTTAGGTTGTTTTGCCGTAGTGTGGTTATGAGTTGATTTGCTTTATATATTCTGACATGTCCTCCGGGGTGGTCATAGTAACTACGACTTATTCTCCAGCATATTGACTCAGGTAGGCAGGAGGGGACGCTGATAGCGAGTATACCGTCGTCTTTCAGCACCCTGACCATCTCACGAATGGCCTTAGTATCATCTGGGACGTGCTCTAATACTTCGGAGCAGATAACTTTATGGAAGGTTTTGTCTTTGAAAGGGAGGCTTATTATATCTCCTCTGAGTAAAGCCCATTTGCCTTTAGTCTCACCCTTATCCTGCAAAAGATGGAGCGCATAGTGAGCCTTTTTCAGACTTACGGCGTCGGTATCTACCGCATAAACGCAGCATCTGCTCTGTTTACACGCTTCCCAGGAATGTCTGCCTTCCCCGCAGCCGATGTCTAAGATTAGTTCTCCGTCCTTGGTCTCCATGAACTGGAAATCGATAGTAAGCATCAGACCTTCCTAACCCAGTGGTATATGTGAAAAACAAAATTTCTACAAGCTATATCAAGCTGTGTACGTTCACTGTCACCAAGGTCAGGAGATGCCCGGGAAAAGACCGCAGATGTTATTAAATCCTTATGTAGCGGACGGTGTTTGCCCAGGATGGAGTTTCTTCCATTTCTCTAGGAGTTGTTCTTTGGTCTCTTTATGGCTAGGGTCTGGTATGCAGCAGTCCACCGGACAAACCTCGGCACATTTCGGGGATGCAAACCAGCCCACACACTCTGTGCACCTAGCCGGGTCGATTACATAAATCGTTTCCCCTTCTTTTATAGCTTCATTCTTGCACTCGGGCTCACAGGCACCACAGCTGATGCACTCTTCGGTGATTTTGTATGCCATCTTAATCTGACCTCCTCCTTTTTATTTTATGCTAGAGATTTAGCCCGTTCATTTTTGAACGGGAATATTGTCTGCTGCGACTAATACGGCGATGGAAGGAACTTGCGCCTCAGGGCATTAGCGACATGAGATGGTACCATGTCTTCAAGGCAGCCTCCTAATTGTGCGACTTCCTTAAGCAAGCTAGAACTGAGGAACTGGTATTGCAGACTTGCCATGAGACAAACTAGTTCAAGGTCGGGTGCCAGTTTCTTGTTCATCATTGCCATTTCAAATTCTCTCTCAAAATCAGAACTCATGCGTAAACCGCGCACCATGACCTTTGCCCCTACTTTTCTGGCAAAATCGACGGTGAGCCCTGAATATGCTTGGGCTCGGACGTTCCCAAAGTCGACGACTGCCTGCTGGGCCATTTCCACTCTCTCCTCAGTACTGAAAAGAAGGCGTTTTTCGGGGCGGTCGTATACTCCTATGACCAGTTCGTCGAAAATGGCTGAGGCCCGTTTAACGATATCCAGATGTCCATTTGTTATCGGATCGAAGCTACCGGGATAGATGGCGATGGTCAAGATTTTACCTCCTTATGGAATATTGAGATGCAGGTATCGCCGTACCGTTTCTCTTTCAATATGGACAAGCCGTCATATCTTTGTTGCAAGGGGTGTCTGGAAGCATGCGATATCACCAGGAGTGAACCTTTGTCTATGATTTCGGAACCTGCGATCTGCTGGATGATGCGGTCGATTGACCGGTCTGCATAAGGTGGGTCAAGGAAAACGATATCGTATTTGTTGTTCAGGAAGGAGAGGGCTTTGCTAACACTGCAGCAATACACGTGAGCTTTCTGTGAGAAGCCTGTTCTAAGCAGGTTCTCTTTAATAACGGCACAACACTCCGGTTCGTGGTCAACAAAATCTACCCATGTGGCATTGCGGCTGAGTGCTTCGATGCCCAGAGCGCCACTGCCAGCGAATAGGTCTAGTCCTCGTGACCGATTGCCGGGAAGAGAAAAAAGGACGGAAAATATAGCCTCTCTTACCCTGTCTGTAGTAGGGCGTACAGAACGGTTTCTGGGTGCCTTCAATTGTTGTCCTTTAGCTATACCACCTGTGATGCGCATCTCAAAAAACCAGCCTTTATTATACCGCGGCTAGCTGTTTAGTCAAGGTTGCTCTCCATTTCGGGTGTGTGTTATACTGTCGCTCGGCGTTTTACAGACTGGGGGTGCTCGATTGTTACAGGATTTTGGCTATGTAGGGATGCTTCTGGCTGTCGCCATTCTTTTTGCGCTTACGACATTATTGTTACCGTGGGCATTAAGCTTTCTGCGTGTTGTTCCTCGCAAAGTCACTCCTGCTAAAAGGTCTACTTATGAATGTGGCATGTCCACTATTGGGAAAGCATGGGTGCAATACAATTTCCGTTATTATTTCTTTGCCATCCTGTTTGTGACTCTTGACGTGCTGGCTGTTTTTCTGTTCCCATGGGCGGTAGATTTGAAGGAGCTTGGATTAGCTGGCCTGGTGGCAGTGGCCATTCTTTTCGCTATTCTTACAGTTGCCTATGTTTATGCCTGGCTTAAAGGAGCGCTGGAATGGAAATAGAAAGACACGAGCTGTCATTGCCCGGCAGTTACATTGACATAGTCGAGGGGCGGGAAGTGGAGTCATTAAAGGGGTCCTGTCAACAACCGATACCGGATCCTGATCGCTGGCTTGAAACTGAACTCAGGCGCAATGTCCTGTTAACTACTGTGGACTATGTCATTGATTGGGCTCGGTCGCGCTCGGTGTTTCCACTCATGTTTGGTCTGGCATGTTGCGCCTTTGAAATGATTGCTACAGCCGCATCGCGTTTTGACATTGCTCGTTTTGGTATGGATATTTTTCGCTGGTCGCCACGACAGGCTGATTTAATGATAGTAGCCGGTACGATAACATGGAAGATGGCGCCAGCTGTGAAGTTGATCTACGAGCAGATGGCAGAGCCCAAGTGGGTTATAGCTATGGGTGCTTGTGCGATAAGCGGCGGTACTTTCAGAGAATCATACAGCGTCGTGCCCGGGTTGAACCGGATAGTGCCGGTAGATGTCTATGTGCCTGGCTGCCCACCGCGTCCCGAGGGGCTTATCCATGGTATCAGGTTAATACATCAAAAGATATTACGGGATACCATCAAGAAGGTATGACTGTAGCTCTAGACTGCGAGGCAGTAGCTAGAATACTGGGCGAGAAGTTTCCTGGTTCGGTTATGGAATCGGGAAAGTCAGGTGTTGTGGTTAAAAGTGAACGGCTTCGGGAGCTAGCTAGGTTTTTAAGGGATAGCCCGGAATTTGAGTTCGATTATCTGGCAAACCTTACTGCGGTGGACTATTTAGACTATTTTGAAGTTGTCTACCATTTAGTGTCTTTGACAAATAACCATAGTTTGGTATTGAAGGTTAGGTGCACTGATAGAGATAGACCTGTGGTACCTTCGGTGGTTGATGTGTGGCGTGCTGCAGATTTTCAGGAGCGCGAGGTGTATGACCTCATGGGGATTGTGTTTGAAGGGCATCCTAGCTTAAAGCGGTTGTTCTTGTGGGAAGGTTTTATTGGGCATCCATTGAGAAAGGACTATTTATAGGATGGCTCTAAAGACCGAACCGTTTATTCTTAATGTTGGTCCACAACATCCTTCCACCCATGGTGTGTTTCGGATGAGGGTGACGCTTGATGGGGAGGTGGTTGTTAATGTGGAGCCTGTTATTGGGTATCTTCATCGTGGCATCGAGAAGCTGGCTGAGTCTAGGACTTATACACAGGTGATCCCGCTTACCGATAGGCTTGATTACCTGGCTTCGATGACTAACAACTTTGGTTATGTGCTAGCGGTTGAAAAGCTAGCGGGCATAAAGGTTCCAGAGCGAGCTGAACATCTCAGGGTTATCATGGCAGAGCTGATGCGTATATCAAGTCATTTGATGGCAGTGGGGTTTTTCCTGAATGACCTAGGTGCCATGATGACGCCGGTGCTATATATGTGGAGGGAAAGAGAGAAGATTATGGACCTTTTTGAGATGGTCTGTGGGCAGAGACTGACCTATAACTATATGAGGGTAGGTGGGGTCAGCCATGATATTCCCGAAGAATTCTTACCGGCGTTGGAGAAATTTGTTGGTGAGATGCCGCGATTCATCGACGAGTATGAGCAGCTATTATCACAGAATGAAATTTTGCTTGCTCGAACTAAGGGTGTGGGGGTATTGCCCAGGGCAACGGCGATAAACATTGCTGCCAGCGGTCCGGTATTGAGAGCCAGCGGGGTCAAGTGGGATATTCGTAAGGCAGACCCGTATTCGATCTATGAGCGCTTTGATTTTGAGGTACCTGTGGGGGTGGCGGGCGATTGCTATGACCGCTATTGGGTGCGGATCCAAGAGATGAGACAAAGTGTGCGAATTATAGAGCAAGCAATGAAGCAGTTGCCACGAGGTGAGATTTGCATCAAATTGCCGAAACCATTTCGGTTACCCAGTGGCGAGGTGTATGGGCATATTGAGGCGCCTAAGGGTGAACTTGGCTTTTATCTGGTCAGTGATAATTCGATAGCGCCGTACAGATTTCATGTCCGTTCGCCAACGCTGATTAACCTCACAGCACTCAGAGACATGGTTGTGGGGTGGAAGATAGCTGACCTGATTGTCATTTTCGGTAGCATCGACGTTTGTCTTGGAGAGATAGACAGGTAATGACACTACTGGAGCAATTTCAGGACTGGTTAGGTGCTATTTACCCGGACTGGGCAGCCTATGTCATAGCCGGTGTGGTAGGTATTGTCGTTATACTCGGTTTTGTCCTGACTCTGGTGATTGTTTTTATTTGGTATGAACGGCGTTTGCTCGGTCGGTTCCAGATTCGTCTGGGGCCTAATCGACTTGGACCTGAAGGAATCTTTCAACCGATTGCTACCGCTGTGAAGATATTGCTCAAGGAAGATATTATTCCGGAGAGGGCTGATAAGTTTGTCCACTGGCTGGCACCTATAGTGGTCTTTACACCAGTGTTGATGGTTTTTGCAGTTGTGCCTTTGAGTGGGGGGGCTATACTAGCTGACCTGAATGTCGGCGTGCTGTACATAGTGGCTATCAGCTCTGTGTCGGCGGTTGGGATTTATATGGCGGGATGGGGCTCAAACAATAAATATGCTTTGATAGCAGCTATGAGGACAGTAGCTCAGATAGTAAGCTACGAACTGCCAGTGGTGCTGTCGATCCTTGGCGTAGTGTTAATGGCTGGGTCGCTATCGATGACGAAGATAGTCGATGCTCAGAATATCCCGTTTATTGTAACGCAACCTTTGGGGTTTCTTATTTTCTTCCTTGGTGCCTTGGCTGAAATGAACCGTTGTCCCTTCGACCTTCTGGAAGCTGACTCTGAAATTGTAGCTGGTTACCACACAGAGTACTCAGGTATGAAGTTTGCCATGTTCTATCTGGGTGAGTATGGTCATGCGCTGGCGTATGCCTGTATTGTTACCGTTCTTTTCCTCGGTGGCTGGCACGGACCAGTGTTGCCGCCGTTTCTATGGTTTGTGGTTAAAGTTATAGCTATATTTTCGCTTATTGTGTGGCTGCGGGCTACATTACCGCGGCTGAGGGTTGACCAGTTAATGGCTTTCGCTTGGAAGGGGCTTTTCCCTATGGCTATGGTCAATCTGCTCGTGGTGGCTGTTGAGGTGCTTTGGTTGGTAGAACTATTGCCATGGGTGGTTGTGGCGGTAAATATTATTCTAGCTGGAATCCTGATATTGGCTTGGTCGAGACTATTTGTTCTAGGAAAAGGACGTGTTGAAGTTTGAAAGATACGGGATAGGCATACTTAAAGGGATGGCGGTCACTTTTAGACACCTCTTCCGCCCCCCGATTACTGTTCAATATCCTGAAGAAAAGTTGATTGTATCTAGACGAATACGAGGTTGCGAGCTGGTATGGTACCCGGAAAAATGTACCGGCTGTGCCACGTGTGCTAAGAGTTGTCCTCAGGGGAATATTGAGATAGTTACTCATATTGGTGACCAGAACAATTATGTCGTTGACAAATTTGAACTGGATGCAGGGCGGTGCATGTTCTGTGGGCTGTGTGTGGAGTCTTGTCCTTACGAGGCACTGGCAATGAGCGTGTGTTACGAAGGGGCGAAGTACCGGCGTAGGGATTTGGTGTTGGGTAAGGAGGAACTAGTTATTTCAGATTTGAGAAAGCCAAGCGGATATGCTCGACCTAATATCGAGATGACTTTGCCCAAACAAAGCCTGTTGATTTATTGGGATAGGAGTGATGGCGGGCAGAAATTGAATCTTATTCCATTAAGCAAGAAAAGGGGTCGAGGTGTTTGACATAATATTCTGGCTTTTGGCATTTACGGCTGTGGTAGCGGCTCTGGGTGTTGTAGTTCTACGCGATGTATTTAGAGCAGCATTAAGTATGATATTGCTTTTCCTAGCGGTAGCTGGGATTTACGTGACACTTTATGCTGATTTTCTGGCTGTAGTACAAGTTCTTATCTATGTCGGTGCTATCTCAATACTAATTGTAGTGGCTGTCATGTTGACTCAGGATGTTTGGCGGGGGAGTCCATCAGGGAGGTTTCGCCTTCCTGCTTTTGCAGCGGCTTTAGCTTTCGTGTTAGTTTTGGGTTGGGGACTAGCCGGTACCAAATGGTTGATAAGTAGTGAAGCGCCAAAACAACCGACAGTCACTGGTATAGGGGCGAGCTTGTTCGGGGAAGGTGGCTATTTATTACCGGTGGAAATTGCTGGTTTTTTGCTGGTGGCGGCAGTCATTGGTGCCATCGCGTTAATGAGGGAGAAATAAAGAAATGTCGGTTGGTTTACTGCATTATCTCATTTTGTCGGGTGTTTTGTTTAGCATCGGGCTTTATGGAGTTTTAGCCAAACGCAATGTTGTGATTATTTTGATGTGCATTGAAATAATGCTTAATGCGACTAACATTGCTCTGGTTGCGTTTTCTCGTTATATCACGCCAACGCTTCTTACCGGACAGATATTCGCTGTGTTTGTTATTGTGGTAGCTGCGGCTGAGGTTGCTGTAGGCATAGCTATTATATTTGCGATTTATCGAAGCCGAAAGTCTGTGGATATTAATAACTTTGATTTGATGAAGTGGTAACTGGAAAAATGTGGGTGCAAGTTAAGACAGCGCCAAATTTAATGATAGCCGAGATGTGGAAGGAGTTTTTTGAAGGAGAGGGGGTACCGACTTTGGTGTTGCCTGATACTGAGACAGCCGGTGTTGGCGAATTAGCTGCTTACCGTATTTTTGTTTCCCAAGAGCGTGTACATGTCGTTGAGGAGATTCTAAGGAGACTCTAATGCCTCATTGCATTCCTTGGCTGGTATTTCTCTGTCCTTTAGGGTCGTTTATCGTCATCTCTTTATTCCTGAGACCATTTTTTAGGCAGTATCCAAAGGTCAGTGGTTATGTAACCATAGGTGCTATTGGTGTTTCATGTCTTCTTTCTTTCTGGATACTAGCTGAAGTCCTGGCAATCCCGGGACACAAGCTCTCTACCCCGGACATCCAGTGGGTGCTTATAGGTGACCTGAGCATCCATATCGGGCTAATAGTTGATTCTTTGTCTGCTGTGATGGTGGTGGTGGTGAGTCTGGTCAGCCTTTTGATTCAGGTTTATTCTCAGGGTTACATGCATGGCGACCCCGGTTACCATCGTTATTTTGCCTTCATGTCACTTTTTACTGCCTGCATGTTGGGACTGGTTTTGGCTGATAACCTGGTTTTCCTTTTCCTTTTCTGGGAGGGGGTTGGTCTAGGCTCTTACCTTTTGATAGGTTTCTGGTTCCATCGCCCCTCGGCTGCTAATGCTGCGAAGAAGGCCTTTATAGTCACCCGGTTTGGCGATTTTGGCTTTCTGGCAGCGGTATTGTTCCTTTTCTATCACACCGGTACTTTTGATATGAAGGAGCTACATGGTCTGGCTGTTGCCGGCAGTCTGGCTAGTACCACTTTAACTTGGGCGGCACTGGGGATTTTTGCTGGGGCTGTTGGCAAATCAGCCCAATTCCCATTGCATGTGTGGTTGCCAGACGCGATGGAGGGTCCTACCCCAGTTAGTGCTTTAATACATGCGGCAACCATGGTTGCCGCTGGTGTGTTTTTGGTAGCTCGTCTTTTCCCGCTGTTTGAACATAGCCATGTGGCGCTGATTACTGTGGCAATTATAGGTGGCTTCACTGCCATTTTTGCTGCTAGCATGGGGCTGGTGATGACCGATATCAAGCGGGTTCTAGCATATTCTACTATCAGTCAGCTAGGTTATATGATGCTGGGATTAGGTACAGGCGGAATTGCTGTGGGCATTTTTCATCTGTTCAACCATGCGTTTTTCAAAGCACTTCTGTTTCTTGGTGCTGGTAGCGTCAATCATGCTACCGGGACTTTCGATATGAGGGAAATGGGAGGATTGCGCAAGGCGATGCCCTGGACATATGCTACCTTTGTTGTCGCCTCTATGAGTTTAGCCGGAATCTGGCCACTTTCTGGGTTCTGGAGCAAGGACGAGGTCTTAGCTGCTGCTTTCGAGGGTAATCCGGTGCTATTTTATCTAGCCATGATTACGGTGTTCATGACTGCTTTCTATATGTTTCGGGCTGTATTTCTGACTTTTCACGGGGAATATAAAGGGGCAGCAGCAACCGGGCACGGCGTTGAGCATGGTGGAGGCAAGCTTCATGAATCTCCGCTTGTCATGCTTGTGCCTATGGTTGTCTTAGCTGTGTTCGCAATTATATCCGGGTGGTTAAATGTGAACGGCTCCTTTGGTAGATTTCTGGGGCATGCCGCGCACGATGGTGGGCACGGTTTTGTTCAAGGTTTCTTTGGCATCTTAACTCACCCGTTACCGATGATATCGCTGGGTGTAGCCGTGTTAGGTATCTTGTTAGCGTATGTCATGTATGACCGCAGGTGGATACCTGCAGAGGCAGTGGGCAGAGTCTTTAAGCCGGTGTACATTTTATTGTATCGCAAGTACTGGTTTGATGAACTCTACGAGAGGATTATAGTAGTACGCTTTCTGGTTGATGGGGTGTTTGCGGCTTTTGCTTTTTTTGATGCCCGGTTTGTCGATGGTGCGGTGAACGGAGTGGCTGGTGGCACTTCTTCTGCAGGTGCTACTATGCGGCGCTCACAGACCGGACAAATGCAGATTTATGCTATGACCATGGCCATTGGTATTGTTGCTATAGCTGTTTGCTTCTATCTTTTTAGCTGAGGTGAGTGTCTGTGAGTTTTAGTTTCTTGAGTGCTATAGTGTTTTTGCCTCTTATCGGAGCAGTTGTTATCGTTCTTCTGCCGAAGTCTCTGCTGAAATCGGCAAAATTTGTTGCGCTCTCCTTTGCCTTAGTTGCTTTTGCCCTTTCACTGGTTGTTTTTTGCCAGTTTGACAGGTCTCCAGGGATTGTAGGACAGATGCAATTTGAAGAGAAGATAGTATGGATATCAGCCATCAATGCTTATTATCATCTGGGGGTAGATGGGATCAGTCTCCCTATGGTTATCCTGATGACCTTTCTTGGTGTGCTGGCGGTTCTTGTATCATGGCGGATAGATTTGCGACCTCGCGAGTATTTTGCTTGGCTCTTACTACTAGAGACGAGCATACTGGGCGTTTTTTGTTCCTTGGACCTTATCCTATTCTTCCTATTCTGGGAATTAGAGCTGATACCGATGTATTTTCTTATCTCGATATGGGGGAGTGGTAGGAAGGAATACTCGGCTATCAAATATGTGATATACACTCTCACCGGTAGCGCTTTAATGTTAGCTGGTATCTTGAGTCTTTATTTTACCACCGGCACATTAAGTATGGTTGAGCTTACAGGGCTGCTCGCTGTAAAGCCGGTAATCCCGTTGACAGCCATATTCTTCTTATTGTTGATCGGTTTTGCTATTAAGTTGCCTGTGTTTCCCCTACATACCTGGCTTCCTGATGCCCACACCGATGCTCCAACGGCTGCGAGTGTTGTTCTGGCTGGTGCTTTATTGAAGATGGGTGGTTATGGAATGATTAGAGTCTGTGTGAGTATTTTCCCTGAAATTGCGCTTCAATATGCCCCTCTGTTTGTGGCGCTTGCTGTGGTGAATGTACTTTATGGGGCTGGTGTGACTATGAGGCAAAGAGACTTGAAGCGCCTTATTGCCTACAGTAGTGTGAGCCACATGGGCTATGTGCTTTTGGGTATTTTCGCTTTAAGCCCAGTAAGCCTTACTGGTGCTACCTTACAGATGTTCAGCCATGGCATAGTGACCGGACTTTTGTTTGCTATGGTGGGACTAGTATACGAAAAGTCACATGAACGAAATCTAGACAATTTGGGTGGGTTGGCACGTCAGATGCCCGTAATCACAGTCGTCTTCACCATAGCCGGCTTAGCATCGTTGGGGCTACCCGGCACAAGCGGTTTTGCTGCTGAGTTTATCACTTTTGTTGGCAGCTTCTCCAGTGTTGCAGTGAAGTGGATACAGGTATACACAGTTCTGGGTGTTTTTGGGGTGGTGTTAACAGCGGGATATATTTTGTGGATGCTCCAGAGGGTTTTTTATGGTTCTCCACAAGAGAAGTTTAATGGTGTAACTGATGCAGATAATGTGGATAAAGTATGTATTTTTTCTTTTGTGATAGCTATTATGCTTGTTGGTCTGTATCCTGCTATTTTGACTAATGTTATCAAGATGGGAGTTGAGCCATTAATACAGCTTTTGGGGCTTTGAGATAGCGAATTGAGCGGGTGCTATGTTGTGTTTAAGTTTGATGAAATTCATTGAGGGCAAGCGATGATGCTGCTAAACGAGGTTCGTTTTCTGGCACCAGAGATAACCCTGTTAGCCGTAGCGCTGATTTTAATCTTGGCTGACCTTTTTGTCCGACGTAAGGTGTTGCTAGTGGTGATTGGTCTCTTTGGATTAGCGGTCGCGGCTGGTTTAAGTGTCATGCTATTGGGTAAGGTGCCAGTAAGTATATTTTATCAGACAGTATGGGTGGATCCGTTTGCCATATTTTTTAAGCTGCTGTTTTTAGCCATAGCTGGTTTAGTGGTGCTTTCTTCCCAGGATTATGTGAGTAAATTTGAAAGATTCCAAGGCGAATATTATGCCCTAGTGCTTATCGCTGCTGCGGGTATGATGCTGTTGGCCGCGACAGCAGATTTAATAGCTATTTATGTTGCTTTAGAGCTAAGCAGTATCTCGCTGTATGCACTAGTTGCCTTTTTGAAAGACGAGAAATCCAGCGAAGCGGGGCTTAAATACTTACTTCTGGGAGGTGTTGCCTCTGCAGTGCTGCTTTATGGGATGGCACTTATCTTTGGTCTTTCCGGGACCACCAAGCTGGCTGCTATCGCCCAGTTGGTGGGGGCGTTATCGACCGGTGGACTAGCCCAAAATCCAGCTTTGCTTGTCGGGATGGTCTTTTTAGCTGCGGGCTTTGGTTTCAAGATTGCGAGCTTTCCTTTTCATATGTGGGTGCCTGATGTTTATGAGGGCGCACCGACACCGATTACCGCCTTTCTCTCCGTTGCTAGTAAGGCTGCAGGTTTTGCCATAATACTGCGTGTCTTTTCGGTTGTATTTGGCTCGACGGGATGGCTGGGGGCTAGCTGGGGGTTGTTGTTTGCTGTTCTGAGTGCTCTCACTATGACTGTTGGCA
>DAOUAI010000054.1:0-7711 GCA_034433775.1 Dehalococcoidia bacterium | reverse complement strand
TTGGGTGGATATATTTAGCGACCTCTTCTAACCCATCTACTATTCTGGGGCCTGGACGTTCGATCAGGTTGGCATCACTGATTTTGTAAACACGATTGTCGGCAATTGCACTGACGTCTCTAAGACGTGCCTCTTTAATTATGGAGTTATATATCAGATTACCTGTCGTGCTCATGCCACTGATGATTATTATCTGTGGGTCTTTATCTACAACCGCTTCCAGGGATACAGCGCGTGATTTTTTAAAATCACTGGCAAAAACATTAACACCCCCAGCCTTCCAGATAAGGTCATCGATGAAAGTATCACTGCCCATTGTCCATATCGGACTGTGCCAGCATACATAAAGCACTCTAGGACGTTGCTCAATTGGTATGTTGCGCGTCTTTTCAGTCACTGCTTCTATCCTTTTTCTCATGTTTTCTGTCAACCGTGCTGCGGTGATGCTTTTACCTGTGACTTGCCCGATGAGTTCAACATCATGCAGTATAATATCCAAAGACGTTGCCGATGTCACAATGACAGTTAGCCCCAGTCTTTCTAGCGCTGGGAGCACCATCCTCTCGTGTATAGACTCGGCTATTATTAGGTCTGGTTCTAAGGACATTAACTTTTCAATATTGGGATTTGAATAACCAGCGACACGCGGTTTATCTTTTGCAGCTTCTGGATAGTCACAGTAATCAGTCGTACCTACGATCTTATCGCCTAAACCGAGTGCAAAGAGTATCTCTGTATTACTTGGAGCCAGTGAGACTATCCGCTGAGGCAAATGCTGTATTGTTATCTTCCTGCCTAAATCGTCAACAACTACGACAGGGAAGGTGGGTACTTCTTCTTCAGGCTTGGTTTCAACTGGTATCTCTTCTGTTGGTACTTGCGGAGAGGGCGTAGAAGCAGGGGGTTCACCGGACGGTATTTGACATGCAAAGCTTATTAAGGAAACAAATAGTAGAGTTAACAGCGAAAGCTTTAGCAAACTACCTTTCATAGCTGTGCTCCTAGAATAATATACATCTCCCCCCTTCTCCGCGGAGGCAGATGAAATCGCAGGGCAGGCGTTCTGACTCTTACAGCAGGCGGGACTGTGCCGGAATTCCACCGGCTTGCTCTCCATTTAAGCTCTCAGTTGCCTGAGAGCACCCTGCTCAATATATTCGATTTGCTAGTGCTGATTGTAGCAAACGGCATCTATTGTGTCAATGTTCGGATATGCCATTTGGTTGATTGTTTTAAACGGAGTGAACAAAAATTGTTGAATTGGTTAGAAATTAGAAAAATTGAATTCAGTAGGTCTAATGCTATGCTATAATAATGCAGTGCGTATTGCCATTGTTGGTTTAGGGTTGATCGGTGGCTCGCTGGGGCTCGCTTTGAAAAAGTCCAGATGGCGAGATGCCGAAATAATCGGTTGTGCACGACGGCAAGAAGTAGCTGCCACAGCACTTAGGCTAGGGGCTGTAGATGCTGTGGAGATGGACTTGCAAAAGGCGGTCTCAGGGGCTGATATGATTATTATAGCCACACCAATTCTTACTATCCGAGAGGTCTTTATTCAGATATCTCCAGTAGTCAGTCATAAGGCTATAGTGACGGATACAGGCAGTACAAAGTTACAAGTTATGCAGTGGGCGAAGGAGTTCTTATCCCCGAACATCAGCTTTATTGGTGGACATCCGATGGCAGGTAAAGAAACCTCTGGGATAGAGGCCGCTGAAGCAGAGTTGTTTCGGGGACGCGTTTATTGTCTTACACTAGGTGAAGAGACTGCACAGGAAGCAATGCACGCACTTGAAGATATGGTGACTGCCATTGGTGCTGTTCCATTTATCATAAGCCCTGGAGAACATGACAACTTAGTGGCTGGCATAAGCCATTTACCTTTGCTGCTATCGGTGGCGCTGGTGCTGGCAACAACGCAAAGCCCTGTCTGGGATAAGATGTCCAAGTTAGCAGCCAGTGGCTATCGAGATGCCACTCGTTTGGCTTCAGGAAGTCCTGAAATGCATGCTCATGTCTGTTTCACAAACAAAGAGGCCATTGTAACCTGGGTCGACACGCTAATTACTGAGCTACAAAGACTGCGTAGGATGGTTTCTGAGAGCGATACTAGTATTGGAAATGTATTGGCGCTGGCAAAAGAGGCAAGACGGAGATGGCTAAGGGAGTACGGCTCAGAAAGGTAGTTAAACCTAAACAATTGATTGGGGAGATCAATGTACCCGGGGACAAGTCCATATCGCATCGGGCACTTATTCTGGGGAGCCTCGCGCAGGGCGTTAGTAAGGTCGCTAATCTTTCGGCAGGCAAGGATTGTCGTTCAACTGCCAATTGTCTGAAGGCTCTGGGTGTAAAAATGAAGTGGGAGCGTGCTGCTGCCTTAACGGCATTTATTTATGGCTGTGGCGGCTCGCATTTTATCGAACCGGCGAACGTTCTTGATGCAGGGAATAGTGCTACTACGATGCGGCTCCTTAGTGGAGTGCTTGCTACCCAGCCTTTCCTTTCAATAGTCTCAGGGGACTCCTCTTTACGCTCCCGTCCTATGAAACGTGTTATCCAGCCACTCCGTCTTATGGGAGCTGAGATTTATGGGCGTGGGGGAGATTCTTTTGCACCTCTAGTTATCAGGGGTGCAAAACTACATGGTATAGAATACAAGCTCCCGATACCAAGTGCTCAAGTCAAGTCTGCAATTCTGCTAGCTGGTCTTTTCGCTGACGATGATACTGTTGTTGAGCAACCATTGCCTTCTCGTGACCATACTGAGCGCCTGCTGGAACTGATGGGTGCCAGAATTAGATTCGACAGTAAGCGTATTCATTTGGCACCCCTTATATCCCCATTAAATGCGATAGATATTACTGTTCCCGGCGATATCAGTTCAGCAGCTTACTGGATAGTTGCCGGGATTATCCATTCCAATGCTAGGATCAAGATTAAAGGTTGTGGAATCAACCCACTGCGCACAGGAATTTTAGATGTGCTGACAGCCATGGGTGCTAGAATAAAACTTGAAAATGAGCACCTTGAAAGCAATGAACCTGTTGCTGACCTAGTTGTAGAGTCAAGTCAGCTTAGAGGGATAGAAATTAGTGGCGAAATAGTACCGCGATTAATGGATGAAATACCATTACTGGCATTAGCTGGCTGCATAGCTCGTGGGACTACAGTTATCCGAGATGCTTCCGAGCTGAGAACCAAGGAGTCTGACCGGATTACTACGACAGTTAAAGAGCTTTCTCGACTTGGTGCTAGGATCGATGAATTGCCTGACGGGATGGTCATTCATGGAGGAGGTCTACTCACTGGAACAGAGGTAAAGAGCCATGCTGATCATCGTTTAGCAATGACCTTAGCAGTCGCTGGGCTGGTAGCTAAGGGAGGAGTAGTCATTCATAATGCAGAAGTAACTGAAATATCTTATCCTGGATTCTGGGAGGAATTAGAGAATATTTCTATGCCACCGGAATAGAGTTCCTCTGTCCAAGAGGAAAGTCACTTTATGGATGGGGAAATACTTAATTGAATAAATTGAATTTTGCATCCTCCTCTCCATTACTTATTGTCATTTCCGGTCCCTCTGGTGTGGGCAAAGATGCCGTGCTCTCCGAGATGAAGAAACGCAATCTACCATTTTATTACGCAGTGACTGTGACCACGCGTCCCAAGCGGAGAGAAGAGAAAGACGGTGCTGACTATCATTTTGTATCTGAAAGCGAGTTTCGACAGATGGTGGACAAAGGGGAACTTATTGAATGGGCAAAAGTCTATGGGAATTACTATGGCGTACCCAAGCGAGAACTTCGTGAAGGGCTGGGACAAAGGAAAGACGTCATCTTAAAGGTAGATGTTCAAGGTGCAGCAACCATTAAACAAATTCTGCCAGAGGCTGTATTTATTTTTCTTTTACCGCCATCGATTGAGGAACTGGCAAACCGCTTGATGCAAAGGCAAGGGCTATCTGATAGCGAGTTAAGTTTGAGATTGAGTAAGGCACAAGAAGAAATGGACAAGCTGTCTCTTTTCGATTACGTAGTTGTGAGCCAGAAAGACAAGCTGGATATTGCTGTCTCTGAAATTGTGTCCATAATTACTGCTGAGAAATGCCGTACCAAGCAAAGAAAACTACGTCTATGAACAAGAGTTTTGCTACCTGGAGGTTTTTCTTTCCAATAAATTAAGGTAGTCCTTTATATACTGGCTTACCTCTGTAGCTGGCTGACAAATGCCATAGTGTCCTTCGCACAGGATGTCAGCATTTAACTGAAGCAGCTTTTTGAGAGATATAATAGCCTGACGAATGTCCCCACCAAATACAGTTTCGTATGGTCCATGTATATCCTGCCCGAAGAGCACTCTTTTACCGTCAATATCTAAGTAAATGGCGAGGCTTCCAGAAGTATGTCCAGGGATATGCAGTATTTTTAGTGTGTGTTTTTCGAGATGTAATTCAGTTTCATTCTCGGTTAATCGTATATCGATAGTGCATGGATGGTATTTGATTCCGTAAAATTCGGCGCCTACTCCTTTGCCTGACTCGATAGCGTCGGCATCAAGCTCATGGGCTATTATTTTGACATTATAAACCTGTTTGAATTTTGCCAGACCACCCACGTGGTCAATATGGCGATGAGTCGCAATTATGAAAGTTAGATTCTCTGGAATGAGCCCTAATCTACGGATATTGTTTGTTAAAAGTGGAAAGCTGTTGCCTATGCCGGCATCGATAAGGATCAGTCCTCCGGCATCTATCAAGTATACGCAACAATCAAGTGGGTGGGATATTGCTGAACTGCCAACAATATAAATGTCGCTCCATATACGGAAGGGCTGCATTTTCTCAAATTCTCAAAAACAACTCAATTTAGCAAGAATTTCCCGCTCTTTCTTTCTCATATGCCTTCTATCATCAGGCGTTTCATGTTCATAACCGAGAAGATGGAGAACCCCGTGTACAATGAGTAGTTTTAGTTCCTGTGTTACTGTCTGCTTACATGCTTGAGACTGGCGTTCTACTTGCGGATAAGAGATTATCACTTCACCTAGATGGTGCACGCCATCTGGAGGAAGTACAAATGGTATCTTCGGTAAGTTTTTTGTTTGTGAGGACATATGAAAAGCCAGAACATCTGTAGGTTCATTTTTACCCCGATACAGCCTGTTTAGTCTCTGAATTGTCCTATCACCTGTAATAACTATCCCTACCTCGACCGGCGTATCAGGACATGCCAGCTCTACAGTTTTTAGCATTACTGCTTTTAACCAGCCATCCTTTACGTACTTACGGAATTTCCTACTTACAATGGTATGGATATGTATATTGTTGGTGTCCATAACTTTTTATAGTATACACTATCTGAATACCTGAGCAACCTGCTTGTGAGAAAGACGGCCTTGCTAATAGATGCTACTCCAACGTTAGACGAATATATAAGTGTATAGTTGAAGAGATTAGGGAGCTGTGCTATATTTCATTTCGCAAGAGTATTTATTACGGAGGGATCGCATAGTGGTCTAGTGCGGCCGCCTGCTAAGCGGTTACCCCGAGAAATCGGGGTCATGGGTTCGAATCCCATTCCCTCCGCCATTATATGATAATTCTTCAGTTTATACTGCCAAGTCCTTTCATCGCTGTCTGTAAACAGTGTTTATAACTATGTACTATTATCTCTGGACCATAGGCTGTCAAATGAACAAAGCTGAGTCAGCACGGATTGCCAGCTATTTGGAATCGCTCGGCTGGAAACAGACTCCGAGCCTCCAAGTCGCTGACGTTGTAGTATTAAACACCTGTGTAGTCCGTCAAAACGCTGAGGACAAAGTTCTTGGTATGCTTGGGTACACTAAAGGGCTTAAAAACAGTAAACCACAGTTGACATTACTAGTTACCGGTTGTTTTGTCGGACCGGATATTGCAAAGTTAGAGAAATTGTTTCCATATGTTGACGGATTCTTTGGTCCCGGTGACTTGCTGGCGCTGGCGGATTGGGTAGATAAGTGTTATCACTTAACTTCTAAACCCGAGGCGACAGTCGATGTATTGCCAACAAGAAAAGGTTCAGTGAGTGCTTTTGTACCGATTATTCAAGGATGTAATAACTTCTGCTCGTATTGTATTGTCCCTTATCGTCGAGGAAGAGAAAAGAGTAGACCAGCGATTGAAATTATTCACGAGGCTAAGGCGTTGGCATCGCAAGGAATAAAGGAGATCGTCTTACTAGGACAGAATGTGAATTCTTATGGGCATGACCTCTCTGAAGGGGTAGACCTTGCCAAACTGCTTTGTGAACTGGACAGAATCGAAGGAATAAAAAGAATAAGGTTTATGACCAATCATCCTAAAGATATGAGCGAGCACCTTATCAAAGCTGTAGCTTCGCTCGAAAAGGTGTGTGAACACATAAGCCTCCCGTTACAGTCGGGCGATAATGACATATTAAAAGCCATGAGACGAGGCTATACGGTTGAGCAATATAGAGAGCTTGTCAGCACCATTCGTTATTACATTCCTGCGGTTGCTATTAGCACAGATGTAATTGTTGGTTTCCCGGGCGAGAGTGAAGAACAGTTTGACCATACGCTACTTATGCTTGAAGAAATAAAGTTTGATACCGTCCATGTTGCTGCTTATTCACCACGTCCTGATACTATGGCAGCAAGAGAACTTGTAGATAATGTGACGGCAAGTGTTAAACAGGAACGTGTGAATAAAATCGAGATACTCCAGATGCGAATAGCAGGCGAAATCAATGCACGACTGAAGGGAAAGAGCGTGGAGGTACTTGTTGAGGGTAGGAAGGGTGATAAATGGTTTGGCAGGACTCGTACAAATAAGCTTACCTTTTTCAGATACGGCGACAATTGCTTAGGACAGCTTGTTCATGTTACCATTACCAAAACAAGTCCGTGGGCTTTACAGGGAGACCAGGTTTGCTGAGTACGTTATGTCTGACTAGCCGTGGGGTTAATTAATAGAAGGCGTTGTGTTAATGAATTCTTACGACTTCATCATAATCGGCAGCGGAATTGCAGGGCTTTACACTGCTTTGCTAGCTAAGGAAATAGGTAGCGTTTTGATTATTACAAAGGGCAGTATGGAAGACTGCAATACCAGGCATGCACAGGGTGGGATTGCAGCCCCGATAGGAAAAAATGATTCCCCTGAGCTTCACTACCAAGACACTATAAATGCGGGCGATGGGCTTTGCGATCCTGAGGCTGTGCGCATTTTGGTTAACGAAGCAGCAGACAGGATTGCTGACCTGATAAGCTTTGGCGTGCCTTTTGATACCGTTAATGGTGAGATTGCTCTTACCAGGGAGGCTGCTCATAGTGTTTCTCGCATATTGCATGCAGGCGGTGACGCCACCGGTGAACATATAGAGTTTACTTTGAGCAGGCGCGTACGCAACTCATCCATAAAAGTGTTGGAACATTGTCTTGCCACAGAGATACTGGTGAATGATGGGAAAGTTTCTGGTGTGCGAACTCTCGATTGCCACACTAGTTCAGTTGAAGAGTACGGATGCTCTTTTGTAATTTTGGCTACCGGAGGCGCTGGACGGCTCTTCAAGTACACGACAAATTCGGATGTAGCTACTGGAGATGGTATATCCTTAGCATATAGCGCGGGGGCAGAAATAACCGACATGGAGTTTTTCCAATTTCATCCCACGGCTTTGCGTCTTCCCGGCGTACCTCCTTTTCT
>DAOUAI010000053.1:0-4064 GCA_034433775.1 Dehalococcoidia bacterium | reverse complement strand
CAAATGGCAAGGACTTCTGTCGGGGAGCAGACCTAAGACACGAAGGGCTGCTAAGATATTTAAATCGCGCCTTTCCCCCGAACGGGACTAAAATATTGAAACCGATAGTCGGTGCTGTGCATGGCATGGTTGCCGGTAGCGGCTATGGTCTGGCGGTATACGGTACGGACATCACATATGCTACCAGAGATACCCAGTTTGTCTTTGCTGAAGCCTGGGTAGGGATCGTGGGCGCAGTCGTGGAATACGCCCCGTACATGCCCTTCAAAATCTCGCTGGAATTTCTGCTATCCGGGCAACCAATGAGCGGTGAACGGGCTTATGAACTTGGACTGGTCAACCATGTTTGTAAAGACAAAGATGAGTTAATGACCGAAGCCGCAAAAATGGCAAAGATACTCAGCGAAAATGCGCCGCTAACATTGCGGGCGATCAAATATGGTCAGTACAAACAACGTGTGGAAGCCCAGAGAAAGGCTGCACGTGTTGCCCGCAAGGAGTTTGAGACTTTCATAAGACCCCAGTTAGAGAGCGAAGATTTTAAAGAAGGCAGGGCTGCCCTGTTCGAGAACAGAAGACCGGTCTTCAAGGGGAAATGATCAGGCCGAAAATCTGCGCGCAATAATATACATTCGGCACTGCCCATCCGTTATTCTCGAAAGATGAAACATCTTCGTCTACGGAAGCTGTAATTTAAATACATTCTCCGCATTCCTGGCAAGATGTACATCTGTGACCACCTTCTTGTCCCCATGCTCTATGGTCAGACGATATAGACCATAAAAACCACGCCATTTCGCTACACCTTCTTCGTCACACAAAATGCTCTCTTTCGTCCACCAAGCCTCTCTTATCAACCTCCGCAGACTCTCATAAGCGGGCTTGGGACTCATATCGCTCCGTAACAGTCCTGCCGGCGCCCCCTTCCAGGCATTGAGATCAGATAGATCCCACCATGTTATCCCTTCGACAGCTGGATGGCTGAAAAGCAGCGCATACAAAGCTGTCACATACTTAGCCTGACGAAATTCACCCTCTTCCGTCGTCCCCCCATAAATGTTGACGCCTGGTTGCCAAGCACCACTTAATACAGTCACTTCAGTAAATTGCAACGGGACTCCGAACCGGCTAAAGCGCTCACAAATATCCCAGATATAGTTAAGACGCCATACCCCGTCGTGCATATGAGCCTGCAAGCCAATAACATCTAACGGGGCGTTCTGCCTTACCAAATTTTCTATGAAAGACAAATACTCCTCGCTAACGTTAAAATCGTTAACCAACAGTCTCGCCTCGCCGCAATTTGCCCGTGCCAATTCCAGCGCCTTTACGGTGACTGCATCAACACCGTATGCCTGTAACCATCTTCCCACCGCCCCGCTATCCTTCAGATCAAGACAGGGCTCGTTTAACACGTCCCAGTAATCGACAAGCGGGCAAAATCTTTGTACGATCCCGCTAATACGGGACCGCTGCAATACCTCCATTTCTTCAGGAACATATTTCACCGCCCAACCTGGCTCGGAAAGTGCCCAAATTAACGGATGCCCCTGCACAACAATCCCCTTGCTTTTCGCCCACAATACGACACCCCTTATATAGTCCTCAGCGGTGTTCCCCGGCTCCGGTTCATATCCATCCCAAAAGAAGGGAAGAGTAGCGTAATTAAAAAGGGCCAGAAAATGCTGCTCATACTTCTCGTTTAACATTTTAGACTGGTAGCTGTTCAGATTAAGCAAGCCACATCCGAAAAGAAAATCATGTTGCAGCATTTCTACAGTTACCTTAGCCGGAACCGGGACTCCTCCGCCATCGGTCACTATAACCGTAGCATCACCCTTACGGTACTTCTCTATCCGTCCCTCAGCCCCCGCCATCAATCGTAAGTCCCATATTGCACCTGCTACATCTTCAGGAGTAAGCCTGGGCATAACCACGTTCTGACTAGCCATACCCTGACAAAAGAGAAACAACGCCAGAATCATCAATCCCAACATTAGAGATGCCAAGATAACATATCGTCCTCTCCGCATAACTCCACCATTATCCCACAAACTTAAGCATCGCACTAACCCGTGACATACGACCCCCTCGATTAGCCCAGTGTCATATCTCGAGCTTATGCTCCCCATAAACACTATATCTAGCTATCCTTTGGTACAGGCGTAAAGTAAAAGTACAAATTCTGGCAAGATTTTTAGCAGGTAACTCCAATGCGCTTGTAACCCGCCGGGCTATGTGGTATACTTCGTTACGTACCTAAGGTCGTGTACCTAAGGGCAAAATCGGAGAGGGTAACGAACCGACTGCCCTTGGTAACAGAAAGCAGGTTACGCTAAGGAGACGTTAAGGATAAGTTTGTAATCGCAGGTTAGGCAGATACCCCGACCTTAAATCTCGCCACAAATACCTGTCTGGCTTGTCATTGCGATACTTCCGTCTTGTTTCTTATGCTTACCCTTCTTTCAGTTGCGAGTTATTTAAACACGGAGGTAGAACACGCATGGCAGCCAGACGGAATAATAAAGTAATCAGCGTCATAGGCTTAGGAGTTGTAGGACTAACCACAGCCGTCGGTTTTGCCCTCAAAGGACACCGTGTCATCGGGATCGATATAGACCCACAAAAGGTGATAAGCATCAATGAAGGCAGGTGCCCGGTCTATGAAGAAAAGCTCTCCCTAGCTATGCAAAAAGTCAAAGTGGAGGCTACCCTGGACTTTAACCGGGCACTAGAATCAGATATATCTTTCCTTTGCGGTGGGACACCAGGTAAAGCAGATGGTTCACTCGATTTACATTATGTGGAAACACCTGTCAGACAGCTTGCCCAAGTTCTAAGCAATAAGCCCGGCTACCACCTGGTAGTAGTGCGAAGCACGGTTGTTCCCGGAACCACCGAAAAATTCATATCCCCCCATTTCCCGAATAGAGAAAAAGTCGGGCTCTGTGTAAACCCGGAATTCCTTCGCGAAGGCACAGCGCTGGAAGATTTTTTAAGTCCCAGTCGGATCGTAATCGGCGAGAGGGACACCCTTTCTGGAGACACACTGTGTCAAATTTACCGGCACTTTGATTCTCCCACAGTACGTACTGATCTGACGACTGCAGAGATGATCAAATATGCCTCAAACGCTTATCTAGCCACCAGGATCTCATTCATCAACGAAATAGGCAACCTCTGCAAATTACTGGGCATAAATATCTTCGAAGTAGCCAGGGCAATGGGTTACGACGAGCGTATCGGCAATAAGTATCTCCGTGCTGGCATCGGTTTCGGAGGATTCTGCCTTCCCAAGGACCTGGCAGCTCTAATAGAGAAAAGTAAAGAGGTAGGTCACCAACCCAAGATGTTGCTAGAGGTGCTACATGTCAATGAGGAGCAGCCGAAAAGAATGATAACACTTCTTAAAAAACACATTCCGGAGCTGAAAGGCAGGAAGATCGGGGTGCTGGGACTGTCATTCAAGCCCAACACCGACGATGTTAGAAAATCCAAGGCAATCGACGTAATCACCATGCTGCTGGAAGAAGGGGCACAGGTAAAAGCCTACGATCCACAGGCGATGAAAAACTTCGCCAGGCTATTCCCGTATATCCAATATGCCTCTGCTAACGAAGCCTTGGATAGCGATGCAGTTTTAATACTTACTGAATGGGACAGTTTTAACAATCTGGACTACAAAGGGAAAATCGTCATCGACGGCAGGGGCATCCCAAAAGCTGAAGAGGCCAGGATTTACGAAGGCATCAGCTGGTCCAGCCAGAACCATACTGGCACCCACGCTGCGTGCCCTGAAAGGACAGACAAAGCCCTATCTGACTCTGCCGAAGTAAGAGCGATTGTAGCGGAGCAACATGTTTAACGGTACAGTTGTTATAGCAGGGGGCGCTGGCTTCCTGGGCTCGCACTTGTGCGATTTCCTCCTTGCCCAGGGATATGCTGCTGTCTGCGTTGACAACCTGGTCACAGGTAACCTCAATAATATCCAACACCTGGCGTCGAATACCCGCTTCACTTTTATCAAACACGATATTGTAAACTCGCTAAACCTGCGCCAGGAC
>DAOUAI010000052.1:0-7679 GCA_034433775.1 Dehalococcoidia bacterium | reverse complement strand
GGTGTAAAGGAAAGTTTAGGTACTGCTGGTTTTTCCTCTTTGGGCTTCTCTGCCTCTGCTGGTTTGGCGGCTTTGAACTTTTCCGCTGCCCAAGGTGGCACTGTGTAAAGCACCGTGCCCGGGTACTCAAATGCCCAGTCGCCATACTGGTCTTTGGTACCGTACTCTTTCTTGGGCCATACCACCACCATATCGCCTTTTATCCACTGCACGCCAAGACCTGTGGCGTAGCCGGGACCGTACGTAATGTCATGCGGACACATCGGACATTTGGAATCCACCGGGTAGAACTTACCCTTAGCGGCAGCAGTGAGGCTCCATTCTGCGGTCTCCAAAGCAGCTACCAAGGCATCGGAGTCCAATGACTGTGCCTTTTCTATCGCCATCTTCAATACATGGACAGCATCATAGGTGGCAGCATTGTATGTTGGGAATTCTCCCATTTGTTGTACGAATTTGTCGTAGAATTCGATGGTCTTTGGTCCCATCGGTACCCTAGCGTAGGTGTTCATGGTGAACTCGTATTCACCCTTACCCCCAGTGGCTTCCCAGAAGCCTTTCTTCTGGGCTTCCACATTGATGCCTACCGAGCAAGCCGGTATTTTGAGTTCGCCAAGCTGCTTGGCATAGGTGATGCCCACAGGACCGGAGAAGGTGGTGAAGATAATATGTGGGTTTGTGGCTGCTATAGCTGTAAGCTCGGCAGTGACATCAGTCGCGGTGTCAGATGGTCTCCAGGTGCCAGTAATCTCCATACCCATCGCTGGCAACCTCTGCTGGGCAATAGCTACCATGGGGTCAGCCCAGGCTAATTTCTCAGCAATTATGGCAACCTTCGGTTTTTCGATGCCAAACTGCTGTTTAAGGATAGCTTGCACCATTGCCAGCATTTTGAAGTCAGTTGTGACCAGGAAGGTGGAGTTTACAGGGGTAAGCCTGAAGAAGTACTTATATCTGTTGTAGTCGTTCTGAACTCGCGTACAGAGTTCCGTGGTTGCCGCACCGCAGTCGATGAAGACCTTCTTGTAGTCCATGGCGACATCGGACATGGGGTACACAGCTTCTGTGCGGAAACCACCGATAAGAATATCAGCCTTGTCCACTGTTATTGCCCGTTCCACCGCAGTGGCTGCACCCGGCACGTCCAGGATTTCGTTGGTGTCCACCTTGATCAGTTGGATCTTGTAGGTTTTATCGCCGATTTTAATGCCACCAGCGGCGTTGATTTCGTCAGCCGCCATTGAAGCGCCCATCCAGTGATGCTGCCCCTGGACAAATTGCATGGGACCGCAGACAGCAATCTTGATAGTTGCCTCCTTGGCACCCGGAGCACAAGCTGGCAGAGCAAGTGCTACCAGTAACAGACATGCCAAAAATAAGAAAACAATCCGTTTCATAAGCATCGACCTCCTTCCACTTTTTGTAAGTTATGGGTAGCTTTCGGGTCTACATGTGCTCTTGATTTCTCGATAGCCTCACCTCCTTTGTCATAAATAAGTGCACACCACGGTGTACATTAGCCTGGGTCAGCTAAGGGGAGCCCCCACCATCGTGCATTCAGTTGTATTATACCATATGGTGTCAAGTATCGATTAGGTATCTTGTATAGACTAGATCTGAGTGCCAATGTTAAAATTAGGTTACTTTAGGGTTCTGTTATGGACGAAGAGTTAGTTGCCCATTTGACCAGAACTGTCACCGGGGCTGGCTGAGCTTCGAAACTGGGTCCGGGTGACCTGAGCAGAGCTCTTTGCGACTTGCCACTGATGGCAGATGAAAATGTGCTCCGGGGGATGGAGAGCCTGGATGATGCCGGCGTATACAAAATAAGCGATGAGCTGGCTATCATCCAGACAGTTGACTTCTTCACGCCTATTGTGGATGATCCCTACGATTTCGGACAGATTGCTGTGGCTAATGCATTGAGTGATGTCTATACTATGGGTGGTAAGCCCTTGACTGCTCTCAATATAGTATGCTTCCCGTCTAAGTCACTTGATATATCAGTTTTGAAAGCCATCTTAAGGGGCGGTGTGGACAAGATGCGGGAAGCAGGCGTGGTACTGCTCGGCGGTCATAGTGTGGATGATGCGGAACTGAAATACGGGCTGTCAGTAACTGGCACAGTGCACCCAAAGCGCCTGGTCACAAATTCAGGAGCACTACCCGGGGATAGGCTCGTTATTACCAAACCTTTAGGTACAGGAATCATAGGCACTGCAATAAAAGCTGGAGAGGCTGAGAAGAAGACAATAGCCAGGGTAACACAATGCATGGCAGCACTCAACAAGAAGGCAAGTGAGCTAATGCTGGAATTCGGTGTTCATGCCTGTACAGATATAACCGGGTTCGGGCTTATCGGTCATGCTTGTCAGTTAGCTCAAAACAGTCAGGTGGGCATAAAGATAAATTCAGTGAGTGTCCCTCTGTTTGAAGAGGCAAAAGATTTCATCAATAAGGGGTTCTGCCCTGGTGGTCTGTACCGGAACAAGGAGTTCTATGGGGATAAGGTGAAGTTTTCAAAAAACACTCCTGAGTATTTAAGGGAGATCCTCTTTGACCCTCAGACCTCTGGGGGGTTGCTGGTCTCATTATCCGCAGTGTCGGTGGGGGCGTTTGTGAAAAAGCTCAAAGAAGCCGGGATTGCAGATGCAGCTATCATTGGAGAAGTGGTGAGCGAGCCCAAGGGCGGAATTCTTGTTGATTAGCAGAAGGGTTGGGCAGAACGATTTCAGTAGCTGCAACCGCTCACTTTCGTGTTTGTATATCGTGCATGTTAGGATTGTTTGACAGATTGAACAAATGACTGTAGAATAGCCAAAGCCCCTGTAGCTCAGGGGAGAGAGCGCCGGCCTCCGGAGCCGGGTGCGAGGGTTCGAGTCCCTCCAGGGGCGTTCCGTTTATTTAGGGGTTTATAACTTGCTAACAGGTGATACTATTTTTGAAATCCGGTGGCATGGCAGAGGAGGTCAGGGGGCGGTAACATCGGCAGAGCTTATAGCGCTGGCAGCTATAAGCGAAAGCAAGTTTGCCCAAGCGTTTCCTAGCTTTGGTCCAGAGAGGAGGGGGGCGCCAGTCCTTGCTTTTACCAGAGTAAGTACCACGGGACATATCCGCGTAAGGGCTCCAATTGTTAGCCCGGATGTTGTCGTAGTCCTTGACCAGGGGCTGCCCTATGTGACTGATGTTACCTCAGGACTTAAAACAAACGGGGTGCTGGTGCTGAATACATCAAAAGGGCTGGGTGAGGTTAAAGAAAAGCTGGGGGGTCCATGGCGGTTAGCGCTAGTTAATGCTACGGCAATTGCAAGGCAGGTGCTTGGCGTGCCTATTGTTAACACGACTATGCTCGGAGCGCTGGTGAAAGCAACCGGCATAGTCAGGTTGGATTCCTTGGTGGAGCCGTTGGAGGAGCGCTTTGGTGCTAGGGCGAGGAGCAACATCGAAGCCTGTCAAGCAGCTTACGATAGCACCCAAATTGCAGAAGCTGTCCCAGATTCAAAACGGGTGCCTCAGGTGTTTGCTGAAGAGAAATTGCCTTCATGGCGAGACTTATTACCCGGGTGTGTGGTTGTCGAACCTGGCAATGCTAGAAGTTATCGCACCGGAGACTGGAGGTCCGAACGCCCGGTATGGGATCACAATAAATGTATCAAGTGTGGAATATGTTTCATCTTCTGCCCGGAAGGATGCGTAAAGCAGAACAGCGAGGGTTATTTTGAAGCTGACCTTTACTATTGCAAAGGGTGTGGCATTTGCGCTCGGGAATGCTGGACGCAAGCGATAACTATGGTCGAAGAAGGTTGACATGTCTGTGTTAAGGAAAAGAGTTGGTCTAGAGGGTTCCTTTGCTGTGGCTGAGGCTGTTAAGTTAGCTCGAACCGATGCTATTGCTGCTTACCCTATCACTCCACAGACACACATAGTCGAGCGGCTGGCGGAGTTTGTGGCTAACGGGGAGCTGGATGCCGAGTACATACCTGTAGAATCGGAGCACTCAGCAATGAGCGCCTGTCTCGGGACTTCAGCCGTGGGTGCCAGGACTTTTACTGCCACAGCCGGTCAGGGGCTGGAACTAATGCACGAGGTTCTCTATGTTGCTTCTTCGATGCGTTTGCCTATCGTTATGGTGGTAGCGAACCGTGCTCTCTCAGCACCACTGAGCGTTTGGGGGGACCATTCAGATGTTATGGCAGTGCGGGACTGTGGCTGGATCCAGCTTTTTGCTGAAAATGCTCAGCAAGCCTTCGATTTAGTCCTTTGTGCTTTTCGCATCGGTGAAGACCTGTCAGTGCTATTTCCGGTGATGGTTCATATTGACGGTTTTCATCTGTCACATGTTATCGAGTCGCTCTATTTGCTTGACCAGGAGGTTGTGGACAGTTTTTTGCCACCATATCAGCATCCTTATGCCTTGAATCCCGACAGACCGGTGACCATGGGTGATTTTGGACCGCCATTTGTATATATGGAGGCGAAGAAGGCGCAGGACTTTGCATTGCGGTCATCTAAAAGAGTGGTCGAGGATGTCTTTGAACAATTTGGCGAGCTGAGTGGTAGACACTACAAACTGGTAGAAAGCTATATGGCAGACGGCGCTGAAGTCTTGCTACTTTGTTTGGGTAGTTTTAGCGAAACGGCGATGATGGCTGTAGACAAGATGCGGGATAGTGGTGAGAAAGTGGGCTTAATTAGGTTACGCCTATGGCGTCCTTTCCCTGTGGAGGAACTGCGTCAAGCGGTGGCAAAAGTCCGGACCCTCATTGTCCTAGACCGTTCCATTTCTCCGGGTGGGCCACCACCAGTCTGCTCTGAAGTCCAGGCGGCACTTTATCCCCTGGCTATTAAACCGAATGTAGTGAGTTTTGTTGGTGGACTTGGAGGTCGGGACATCTCTGTAGAAGGTTTTATGGACTTGATACATCGCGGAGTGAAAAGAGCAGAGCAGGGTAAGCTTGATGAGTTTGAAATGATTGGAGTGAGAGAGTAATGGAAAGCCTGGCTATTTATGTCCCTCGCTTAGTAACACCTAGGGAATATTTTGCTCCTGGACATCGGGCTTGTTTAGGGTGTGGTGAAGCTTTGGCGGTAAGACTAGTATGTAAGGCTCTGGGTAGAAATGTAATAATCGCCAATGCTACTGGCTGCATGGAAATAGTCTCTTCGCAGCTTCCTTATACCTCTTGGGAAGTGCCATGGATTCATACCTTGTTTGAGAACACTGCTGCAGTTGCATCCGGGATAGAGGCTGGAATAAAGGTCTTGCAGCGGAAGAAGAGGTATTCAGTGAAAAGGGTAAAAGTGGTTGCTATGGGTGGTGATGGTGGTACTGCCGATATCGGTCTCCAAGCACTTTCGGGGGCTTTAGAGCGTGGTCATAATTTGGTCTACATATGCTTTGATAATGAGGCATATATGAATACAGGCATACAGCGCTCCGGAGCAACGCCGTTTGGGGCTTCAACCACGACAGCTCCTGCAGGTAAGAGGAGTATCGGACAGACCACATGGAAAAAGAACATGCCAGCAATTGCTGCAGCCCATGGTATACCCTATGTGGCTACAGCTTGTCATAGCTATCCTTTTGACCTGATGGACAAAGTCCGCAAAGCCCTTGAGATCCAAGGTCCAGCGTATATTCATGTGTTGTCTGTTTGTCCCACCGGTTGGCGAGCGTCTCCTGATTTGACTATTCGAATAGGGCGCTTGGCAGTCGAGACGGGGGTATTTCCACTTTATGAAGTGAAAAATGGCAACTATATTCTGAATGTTGACTTCGCACAATTGCGCCCGGTGGAAGACTATCTTAAGTTACAAGGTAGGTTCAGACACCTTGATAAAAGCACAATGGATATGATTCAGGAGCGTGTTGTTAAAGAGTATACAGAACTTAAGCGCAAAGCTGGAGGTCGTATAGGCTAATGGCTGATGAGGTTACTGCTATAGTCAATAAATATAATAACGACCGAGGACAACTGGTTGCCATACTCCAGGATACCCAGAGCGCATACCACTATCTCCCCAAAGAGGCGTTAATGAAAGTGAGCGAGATTTTGGGAGTCCCCTTGAGCCAAGTATACAATGTAGCAACCTTTTTCCGAGCATTTAGCTTGAAGCCAAGAGGTAAGCACGTGGTACACGTTTGCCTAGGAACCGCGTGTCATGTGAGGGGGGCAGTTAAAGTCTTGGAAAAACTAGAGCGGAGCCTGAGTATTAAATCTGGCGAAACTACCCCTGATTATCGGTTCACTTTAGAGACGGTGAACTGTATGGGAGCGTGTGCTCTGGGACCTGTAGTGCGGGTTGATGGCGAATATTTTGGGCAAATGAATATAGAGAAGGTTGACCATATGCTTCGCCAGTTTGTGGCGGAGTAGGTAAAATCTAGGTGTTTTGGTAAACAGCAGCGATGAAGGACAGGCTTAATTCTGAAAAAAGTTTAGAGCTTTTTAGAGAAGAAATATTGCGGAGCAGGAAAAGTGTTAAGCCGAGGATAACTGTTTGTCACGGTACAGGGTGTCAGGCTTATGGCTGCACGAGGGTCTCAGATGCCCTGCGGGCTGAGATAGACCGGCAGGGGGTGGGTGATAAGGTTGATGTAAAGACAACTGGTTGTCACGGATTTTGTGAACGAGGTCCTGTAGTTGTTGTCCAGCCCGGGGATATTTTTTACCAACGTGTGGGTCCAGGGGATGTGGGAGAGATATTGGACAAGGTGCTCAATGGCAAAGGAGTGGTGGAGAGATTGCTTTACAGTGACCCTGCGACAGGGGCAAGGTTTACAAATTATTATGATATACCTTTTTACAAGAAGCAGTTGAGACTTATCTTTGGGAATAATGGTGAGATAGACCCGACCAGCATAGAAGACTATATAGCTATAGGTGGTTATTCCGCTCTTGCTAAAGTGCTCTTCCATATGTCCCCGGAGGAGGTTATAGAAGAGGTTAAGCGTTCTGGGCTCAGGGGGCGTGGCGGTGGTGGTTTTCCAGCAGGAGTGAAGTGGGAGTCTTGCCGTAAAGCGACGGGCGATATCAAATATGTGATCGTTAATGCTGACGAAGGTGACCCGGGTGCTTATATGGACAGGAGCCTTCTCGAAGGTAATCCGCATAGCGTACTCGAGGGGTTAATTATAGGTGCCTATGCAATTGGTGCTCACGACGGCTATATTTATGTGCGCCACGAGTATCCTCTGGCTGTAGAGAATGCCAGGATAGCTATCGAGCAAGCTAGACGATCGGGGCTTTTGGGGAAGAACATTCTGGGGTCAGATTTTGATTTTGATGTTCGCATAACAAGAGGTGGTGGTGCTTTTGTGTGTGGTGAATCGACAGCGCTGATGGCATCCCTAGAGGGCAAGATCGGTGAACCACGTGCCAAGTATGTGCATACCGTAGAAAAAGGTCTGTGGGATAGGCCTACAAATTTGAACAATGTGGAGACATGGGCTAATGTACCTTTGATAATCAGCAAGGGGGCTGAGTGGTATCGGACTATAGGTACTGAGAACAGCAAAGGGACGAAGATTTTTTCTCTTGTAGGCAAGGTCAATAACACTGGACTCGTCGAGGTGCCTATGGGGATTACTTTGCGGGAGATGATTTTCGATATCGGTGGTGGCATCAAAGGTGGTAAGAAATTTAAGGCTGTGCAGACCGGTGGTCCTTCGGGTGGCT
>DAOUAI010000051.1:0-3632 GCA_034433775.1 Dehalococcoidia bacterium | reverse complement strand
CCGCCAGAGCCGACAAGGCCGGCCGAAATCCACCGGGACAAACAGGAGGCATGTCCTGCACCTGCGGAACAAGGGGCTGGCTTACTGAGGAAGGCAGTGCCCAGTGTCGCGCTGTCTAATGTGCCACTACACAATTCTGACAATTGTGCAATATGTTGACCTGCCAGACATGGGGCTGGTAAAGGTAACATTCCCTAGAACAAATGCTAGTCGTTCCTAGGGAAGAGAGTGGGACAGTGCCTGGCCTAACAGACAAAGAGAAAAACGTTTTGTCGCGGGGAAAGAGAGCTAGCCAGATGGAGCACAATGTGGCGCACAAGCACCGCCAAGACATTATCGCTTCCGTATCCGCTGTATCGGGGACTTAGACTTTTCCCTCGCACAGACGCTCGGTGTAGCTCAAATAGTGGTCCAGAAGCTCCATAAGTCTCTCAGCCTCAGGCCCGGTCACCTCTAGCTCTAATAGTGCCAGGACCTTGGATGCGTCTTGCATAAGGCTCTTGACAACACCTTTGAAATGGCGAAGCTCCACTTCTGGTGGCAACTCTTTTCTATTTTCTTCCAGAAAACTATTGTTGCTTTTCATGCCTTCGTTCCCTACTTCATCTACCAAGTATTGTGCGCCGAGCAAGACAGATTCTACACGTCATCCGCTACCTTAGGCAAATGCTCTCCGTCTAAGTCTATGGGTGCTACGTATTTCTGGCGATTAAAACGCCAACGGGGCACCTAGCCACGCACTCCAGACAAGACACGCATTTTGACTCATCCCCAAAGAAAGCGATCTTTGTGGCATAACCCCTGTCAACGAAGTAGAGATAGCCCTCTCCATGAAGGTCTTCGCAGGTTTGCACGCAGATTCCGCAACGCACGCATTTATTGGGGTCATAACCCAAATACCGGTTTAGAGCCTCAGGTGGCAGTTCTTCTTTTGGTGACCTTAAGCGCCGCACGCGTCTGCGGTCAATCCGAACGTTCGCCATTATCTTCTGTAGCTCACACCGCCCGCTGCTCACGCAGCCCCGGCAACTGGCATGATGGTCCGCAATGAGGAGCTCAATGATAGGACGGACTGCCTTGTTAACCGCCGCGCTGCGAGTTTTTACCTCCATGCTTTCCTCTGCGGGTGTCCGGCAAGCCGTGACCAACTCACCACCACTGACCTCGACGGTACACAACCGACAGGCGCCTTTGGGCTTCAGACTGGAATGATAGCAAAGATGCGGGATATAGATATCGTTCTTCAGCGCTACTTCCAGGATGGTGGCACCCCTATTAGCAACGACCTGGCGACCGTCAATGGCAAAACAAATCTTATCCATCAGTCCTTCCTGCTTTAGCGAGAGCTTGGCATACCCCCGCTGGACATCGCTTTTCGTTGATGTGAGCTTCGTACTCGTTGTGAAAATAGCGAATGGTGGTCAACACCGGATTGGGGGCAGTCTGCCCGAGCGCACAAAGCGAGGTGCGTACTACCGCCTCGCTGAGTTCCAGAAGCACCTCGATATCCTCCGGCTTGCCCTGCCCTCGGGTAATGTCGTCCAGAATATCAAACATCTGCTTCGTTCCCACACGACAGGGAAGACACTGACCACAGGACTCCCTCTGGGTAAAATCGAGAAAATAGCGGGCCACGTCAACCATGCAGGTATTCTCGTCCATCACCACCATGCCTCCGGAACCCATCATTGAACCGGCGGCGGTCAGTGAATCAAAGTCAACCGGCATATCCAGCAGACTGGCTGGTAAACAGCCGCCCGACGGTCCACCAGTTTGCACCGCTTTCAATTTCCTGCCGTCTGGAATACCGCCACCGATGCCGTAGATAATCTCACGGAGTGGTGTTCCCATTGGAACCTCAATCAGACCGCAATTTGCCACCTTACCAGTGAGGGAGAAAATGGCGGTGCCTTTGCTCCTTTCTGTTCCACGGCTGGCAAACCACGCTGAGCCCCGGGTGATAATAACCGGGATGTTCGCAAAGGTTTTTACATTATTTAACAAAGTTGGTTTGCCCCATAGCCCCACCTCGGCAGTGCGGGCTCGTGGCAGGGGTCTAGGCCAGCCCCTGTCACCTTCGATGGAGCGCACGAGGGCGGTTGATTCGCCGCAAACAAAGGCGCCGGCTCCCTGAAACACCTCTATGTCAAAATCAAAGCCGCTTCCCAGAATATTTTCCCCGAGGAAACCTTCTTTTCTTGCCTGGGTGATAGCAATTTTTATGCGTTTTACTGCCAGCGGGTATTCCGCTCGCACGTAGATGAAGCCGCGCCTGGCGCCAACAGCATACCCAGCAATAATCATGCCCTCTATGATTGCGTGAGGGTCGGCTTCCATCACTGAGCGGTCCTGAAACGCCCCGGGATCACCTTCATCGCCGTTGCAAATGACATACTTTTCATCGCCCGGAGCCTTGGCGCAAACCTCCCACTTTCGTCCCGCTGGGAAGCCAGCCCCGCCTAGCCCTCGCAAGCCTGACTTCTTGACCTCATCGATAAGTTGCTCAGGCTTCATCTCGAGGAGAGCCTTACGCAAGCCCTGGTAACCACCAGTTGCCCGGTAATCGTCAATATTCTCCGGGTCTATCTTGCCACAGCGTTGTAGAACAGTTCGCTGCTGCTTCTGATAGAAGGGTATCTCGCGATAGTACGGCACGGGATTACCGGTGACAGGCTCACGGTAGAGAAGGCGCTCTACAGGCTTTCCCCGAGCCAAAAGCGATTGAACGATCTCAGTTGCGTCCTCCGGTTGAGCCTTGGTGTAGAGAATACCATAGGGTTCTAGAGCTACGAGCGGACCCTGCTGGCAGAAACCGTGGCAGCCGGTGCGCTTGACTTGAGCTTTTCCCTCAAGGCCTGACCTAGCTATCTCCCTCTCCAGCGAAGCAAAAACCTGTTCTGCTCCACCGGAGACGCAGCCTGTTCCCTGACAGACCAAGAAAGAATATTCGCTACTGCTCACGACTGCCTTCCTTACTGGAGGCTGTAAAAAGCTCCTTGACCTTGTCGATGGTCATTCTCCCATGCACATTGCCGTTCACAGTTAGGCATGGTGCCAGAGCACAGCAACCAATGCAGGCGACGGCGTCCAGGGTGTACTCTAGGTCGGACGAAGTTTCTCCTTCCTTCAAACCAAGCACCCTCTCTGCCTCCCACAGAATCTGTGCGCCGCCACGGATGTGACAGGCAGTGCCACGGCAGACGGTGACTCGCTGCTTGCCGAGAGGTGAAAGGCGAAGCCGCCGGTAAAAAGAGGCTACCGAGTAAATATGGCCTTCCGGTAGATTAAGAAAATCACCGACAAATAGAATCGCTTCTTTGGGTAGGTACCCAAAATTGTTCTGGACCTCCAGGAGAATCGGAATCAACTCCCCTTTCTCCCCGCGATAAAAGGACAAAATCTCCCGCAGGAGTTCTTCTGACAACTCGTCCATAATAGCTTACCGTCAGCCGGTGCGAGGTCGAATCCAATCCGAGGAAATCCAAGGTCTCCTTTGTGCCAGGCGTTTGTCTTGACTCCAGGTCATGCACATCATCCGGCAAATGCCGCACCGGTTACACTTGTCCGGGTCAGCATACACATTTTTTTCCTCAGTGACTGTAGTAATTGCGCCTGAAGGGCAGGAAACCTCG
>DAOUAI010000050.1:0-2016 GCA_034433775.1 Dehalococcoidia bacterium | reverse complement strand
GTTGAACTAAATTCCACAATTCTGTTACTGCCCAGCATGCTATGGCGAATTTTAATATATGTGCCGAACAGTTCGAATCCACTTGAGGCATAATGATAAGACCCGCATCCTGAGCCCGCAGCTATTTTTTTCAAGAAATCCTCATCGATGTCTCCGGGGTTACCAAAACCTACGGTGTGGATGCAAATGCGCTTTGCTCGAGCCGTCGCCACGGAAGTGTTAAGAATTTGGTCGCGTGTTTTTCCTGTGTTTGTCATCCCATCGCTCAATAGAATGATAAACCGTTGGGCAGATGGGTACTTCTCCAACTCCTGCAGGGCAAGGTCCAAACCCGCACCAAGGTTAGTCCAAGCTATAGTGCCGAGACTTATCACAGTGTTTTTGGCTTTAGCGTAATCATCAGTAAGAGGGCAGGCGAGGCTGGCATCAGTGCTGAAAGTAACTACACCAATCATATGCACTGTCCCAGGTGGTCGCGGCTCATTGGAAACCTGTTCAATGAACTGGAGCGCAGCTTTCTTTGCTGATCCAATCTTGACCCCACCCTTCCATTGCGAGGCCATGCTGCCAGAAACATCCATTACCAGGACTGTGGCAGTGTTGACCTGCTGGGCTCCTTTCGCTTGCTCATGGAACTTAATAAGCATTCCGGCTCCAACCTCAATGGCGTACTTTTGGAACATTGACGTCAGTTTTGCAAGGTAAACCTGGCCAAAAAGCAAACCTTGGTTGTAGTACTCTTCAACGGCGCCGTTGACTCGGCTGTGAGCTTCTTCAGCAAAGTCTGCGCCAGAAGAACCCTTAGTCCAAGGCATGATCGGTTGATCAGGTTGGATACCTCCCGAATGGACACCTTCATAATAAATTAGCTCGACGTGGAGATCCCAGTCACGAGCATGGGCAGGGCAGGTCATGTCCTGGACATAGTGAAGAGCCCTCCCCAAGTAGTTAGCGTAGTTAACAGAATCGCCGCGCGAATCGGTGAAATACTCTTCACCATGCAACAGATATGCACGCATTGCCTCGTTGTACCAATAATTGGCTCTGCTAACAGCGTTCCATGGCCCTTGTGTTTGATAAAGGTGCCAGTAACTGACGTCATCGTTGTTTTTAGAGGAGTACTTTCCTACTTTTTCGGCGGTTTCCCTTACGAATGGGGGACATCGGGGATCCGCCCATAATTCCTTCTTCTCCTTCTCACTCTGGGGTTTACCTTGGGGACACGTCCCTTGCCACTGCCAGTCTGCCCACAGCTGCCCGCATTCAAGCGCGCGCTGGTTCCGAAGCAGGACACTGTATATCCAGTGCTCTCTACCCAGGACTTTTCCGACAAACTTCACTGACTCATTGGTGAGGCTAACGTGCGATCCAGGCAGACTGTAGTCTCCTGCCCCGCCATCTGGTTGTTTCCATGCGAACACTGCCGGGGTAAAAGCAAGCAATCCCACAAGCAGTGCTGTCGCTGCTTCTCCGAACGCTGTGATCCTCCTAGCTCGCTCACCCATTCTTTCGCAGGTCCCACGAATATTCATTTGATACCCCCTTTGATTCCACTAGCACAATTTCGAGTTCCCCAACGCAATATACCCTATTTGTCTAGGCCTATTAAGGTTTCTAATGATTTACGCAGATGTGAGTCACCGTGGCTGATGAAGATTCGGCTGAGGGTTGTGACACATGTGGGAATCGCAACGGGCATCAACTCAATTGACACGCGTGCATCAACATGACTCACAAACATCTTGTTAAGAGGAGGAGATTCGGTGACCACTTCCACACTATGAAGTCTTATGGATGAGACAAAGTCCGTGTGGCTAAGGAAAATATTTGCAATCGGCCTCTGATTTGTTGGGATATTGACACCAACAAGCTTTCCCTCATCCCATTCCTCGACATGGCTGACAAGGATCTCTTGGAGGGGGACCAATAGAGTACTAATGGTTACAGCGTCGAGGGCTGTCCGCCAACGGGCGTCCGCATCAGTGACCTCAACCTCTGGCGTTACAGGAGAGGGAA
>DAOUAI010000049.1:0-12427 GCA_034433775.1 Dehalococcoidia bacterium | reverse complement strand
TGACGAAAATCTGAGAGCTATCGTGGAAGACCTTTCTTAGTTCAAATTCAGTTATAGTGAAAATATCGGTTAGCATTCTTGCTGCTGCGGTCATCGTCTTAGCCTCCTTATAGTGCGGCGGGTCAGTCTCGCCTTCCGCCATGTGGTCTCGCTTTCGTCGATGCGGGTGCCGGCGTAGCTGAGAAAGACGTCATCCAGCGTGGCACGTTTGAGCGATACGGATTGCGCTGTAACTCCGTGTCGCTTTAGCTCTTCGAGAATACGTGGTATCGCCTGTTCGCCATTGCTGATGACCAGGTCACAATTACAGTTACTTGAGCGGGCTAGCAACTGGTAGCCTAACTGACTCAGGATAGAAGCACAGTCAGTATCAGTGGTAGCAATTGAGACCACGTCGCCTCCCACGCTTGCTTTTAGTTGTTCCGGTGAGCCAGTGACCACTATTTTACCCAGGTTCATGATGGCAATGCGGTAACAGAGTTCGTCGGCTTCAAGCATGTCGTGTGTAGTGAGCAAAATCGTTGCATCAAATTCGTCGCGGAGGCGGACGATGTAGTCCCAGATCATGCGCTTCGCTGCCGGGTCAAGCCCGATGCTCGGTTCATCTAGAAATAGTACTTTGGGCTGGTTGACCAGCACCTGGGCTATCTCCAGCCGGCGCATCATGCCGCCCGAATAGGTCTTTACCAGACTGTTTGCCCGGTCGGCTAGCCCCATGAATTTCAAAGCCTCCTCGATGCGACTCTTGCGCAATGTGCGGGGTATGCCATATAACTTTGCATAAAGGAGGAGGTTCTCATAGCCGGTGAGGTCACCATCTACGGAGACTTCCTGGGGAACATAGCCGCATAACTGGCGCACTTGCTGCGGGTTTTTCAGTGCATTTATACCTGAGACTTTTATGCTGCCAGATGTGGGCTTGATGAGGGTTAGCAGGCATCTGATGGTGGTGGTCTTGCCAGCGCCATTGGGTCCAAGAAGCCCGAATATTTCTCCTTTATCGACGTGGAAGGATATACCGTCTACCGCAGTAAAGTTGCCGAAGCGCTTGGTCAGGTCCTTTACTTCGATTGTTGGTTGTTCTGCCATTTTTCTTTATCCATTATCTCGGCAATTTCTACTAGAGATGCCAGCCCTCTTGCCAGACAGGACAGCTCTTCGGCACTCATGCGGCTGAGGATTTCCAGCATTCTGCTTGTTCTCCGCTCTCTAAGATTGGCAAGGAGGCTCTCTCCTTTTTCTGTAACCCGGAGTGCCAGGGCGCGACGGTCGTTCGGGTTTTCCTTGCGGAAGACCAGCCCTTGTTCCACAAGGCGGTCGATAATGCCAGTAACATTGGCTGGTGTTACACCCAGGGCTACAGCTAATTTGCCCGGGCTGGTATCTTGATGGTTTGCAATAAAGAAGAGGCTCTTGAGCTGGGGAACAGTCAAGTTTAACCCCATCCAGGCGTCAAGCGAATATTGCCGCATGAGCTGGTGGGAGCGATGCTCGAGCTCAAGCACTTTTGCCAGCAAGTCTGCTCCAGACATATTTAATGTCACCTCAATTATTAATATAACCTGTAATATTTTCAGTATACAACTGGCTATTGTGGATGTCAATTTATGCTGTAGCAAGTTATGCCATGTTATTTGAGGAGGAGACAGTTCAGTCTGTAATGGACTCAGTTGGGCAAGATGTCAAGATGTACTGAAAAGACACAGCAGAACCCCTGCTCCACATTCTGCACTTGCTAAAGCGAGCTTTTATGGTGTTTTCTGTTCTGCTGGCAGTGATACTGCGCTATTGTGCTATTATCCTTCTTACCACAGGTTGGCAGCTATTGGTACGCTGGAACGGTCATGAAGGTGGATGGCGTCCTTGGTGCACACTGACCGGCAGATACCGCAGCCGAAACACCGTGTTAAGTCGACAAATACCTTCTTATTGGCGGCGCTGTAGCCGATGGCTCCGAACTGGCAGACGCGCATGCAGTTGCGGCAGCCGTTGCACAAGTCAGGGTCTACTTCTGCCACATACTCGCCACGCGTGAGGGTATCTATCCCCTGCATTACCGTTCTTGACAATGCCCCGCAGTCTGACCGGTCACAGTTGCAGATTCCGATAATGAACGGCTCTGGTGCTACCCAGACAGAATGGACCAGTCCGTCCTTCTCGTACTCCCTCATGTTGTTCAGTGCCTCTTCCTTGGTAAGTCTTTCCAGACCGGTTGTATCGGCACCCGAGAGAAACCCGGAACCCGGTCTGCTTGCCACTCTTCTAGTGTGTTCGTCCGGCGGCAGTATGCTCACACCATAGCAGTAGCGCAGATCCTTAACGTGCTTTGCTTTGCGGCACCAGCAGTCTACACGCACCACGCTGTTGACGATATCGAAGACTTTCTCCACGTCTTCGATCGGCAGGACCTGACCAGAGTGCTGTTGCCTGACACGCCTCCTGATACCAGGTTCCATTATGGCTCTTATCAAGAAAGGTTTTTTCTTTATTTCTTCCCACTTCTGTAGCCCTTCTCTAAAGAGCTTATTATCAAACACAATGCCACGCTTCCTGAGGTCGCTTCGTAGTTCTAAAGAGTAGTTCTTAGCTTGCAGGTACCATTTCTTACCTTCCCCATGTTGATGGCAGAACTCACACATAGTGCACCTACCTTTTCTATGTTTTTGGCGAAGTTTAGCCCATATTCTGAGCGGTTGTCAAAACCCGCGGAATGCAGCGGTCCTTATACTGCTGTAAAATTTTTACCTTGACCGTGCTTAAGCTGTGATATTCGTCTTGAAGGGGGCTGCTCATATCGGGCTGCGTTGTTTTGGTGCTGCCATGGCTTGCCTGATAAAATAATTAGCCATGTCCCGATATTTTATCTTCGTGGTGATCTCTCTGGGACTGCTCATGGTGGCGATAAGCGGCACCGCAGTATCTGTTGCCTTTCCCATCATCACGAGTTCATTCGGTGTTTCACTGGTCGTGGCCGGGTGGGTGCTGACGATTTTTCAGTTGATGGCTACTGTGTCGATGCCTCTGGCAGGAAAGGCTGGGGACATCTTTGGAACGAAGCTGGTATTTATGGTCTCACTTTTATCTTTCACCATCGGTTCCTTGCTTTGCGCTGTAGCCCCGAACATCGGGTTGCTCATTTTTTTCAGGGCTGTCCAGGGCATAGGCACCGGTAGTTTTTTGCCCGTAGCTACAAGCATTGCTGCCAGGGAGTTTCCAGGGTCGCGACAACAAGCGATTGGGCTATTTACCAGCATTTTCCCCATCGGTCAAATAATAGGTCCCAACCTTGGCGGCTGGCTGGTTGAGACCTTCGGATGGCAGTCTGTGTTCTGGGTCAATGTGCCTTTAGGGCTTATCGCCCTTGTAGCCTCAATTCTTTTATTAAAAGCTGATAAAGGAGAAAAAGGGCAGATGGACTTAGTGGGGGCAGGACTGCTTGTAGCCTCTCTTTTTGCCCTTCTGGCAGGGCTCACCGAGATGGGCAATGAGGGCACTTCATGGCTGGGAGCCGGGACATTATTTACCTCTGCCGGGGTGATGGTGGCCATGTTTCTGTGGCACGAGAGGCGAGCTAGAACCCCGATAATCGACCTTGAAGTGCTCAGGGACAGACCTTTCATAGCAGCGAACGTATACAATTTTGTGCTCGGTGCTTGCGTTATGGGTGTAATGGCGTTCATCCCCCTTTATGCTGTTTCCATATTTGATATGACGGTGTTTCAAAGCGGGTTCATCCTTACGCCGCGCTCGGTGACTATGATTGTGGCTTCGACGGTGACCAGTTTGTTACTGGTAAGGTGGGGCTACCGGCAGCCGATGTTGCTGGGCACGGTGTTTACGGCGCTCAGCCTGTTGCTACTTGCCTTTGGCGCTGTGGGTCTGGGCACGGTGTGGGGGCATGTCAACAAAATAGCGCTGGTCTCGGGGATAATGTTGCTTGCCGGTCTCGGTATGGGTGTATCGGCTCCGGCTGCCAATAATGCCTGTATCGAGTTGATGCCGGACCGTGTGGCTACCATCACAGGGGTGAGGGGAATGTTCCGCCAGATTGGCGGGGCGGTCAGTATCGCGGTGACTTCGCTGGTGCTGCACCGGGTGGGCGATATGGCGCAGGGCTTCTTTATCGTGTTTATCGGTCTGGCAACGGTGATGCTCGTTACTATACCGGCTATTTTTGCGATGCCAGCTTCGCCGAAGGATGTACCGCAGGTTTAGTCTATATTTTTAAAATTGCCCTGCCGGTGTATTTACCCTGTTCCAGTTCCTCAAGCACTTGAGCAGCCTGCTCTAGCGGGACAACTTTTGCCACGTGGCTTTTTACCTTGCCCTCTGCGGCAAGCTGGACGAGTTCTCCCATTTCCACCACTGTGCCGGCTGCCGAGGATATTATCAGCAAGCCCCTGTTCAGCAGGTCCAGTGGCATTACGGTAAACCCCCCTTCGCTTGCTGCGGGCATACCCACTCCGATGAATATACCACCGCGCTTGAGCAAGGTGAGCCCCAGTTCAAAGCCGGTTATTTTGGGTGAGAACACTATGCTGGCGTATGCACCACCGATCTTCTCGCGGACGAATTGTGGCGCCTCGCTGACGTCCACAGCGTAGTCAGCACCCATGCTTTTTACGAACTTCAGCCTTTCCTCACCGATGTCCACTCCTATGACTTTATAGCCGAAGAGCTTTGCTATCTGTATTGCGTAGTGTCCCAGCCCGCCGGCGGCACCGATTATGGCTATGGGCTTTCCCGGTGTCACGGCATATTTGATAAGTTTTTTCACTGCGCTGTAGGCGGTGAGTCCACCGCATGCCAGCGAGACTTCGTCATCGTGTACTTCGTCGGGCAGTTTTACCAGCGCTTTTACCCAGACGGCGATGTATTCTGCATAGGTACCGGTAAGAGGTCTTGCCTGCAGGCAAAGCTTCGGTCTATCACTAAGGCAATATTCACAGGCACCACACCAGTAGCTGCCGGCAAAACCACCAAGCCCCATTATCACTCGGTCCCCTTTCTGGACAAATTTCTCGGCGCCGGGACCGAGCTCTTCTACCACGCCAATACCCTCGTGTCCTATAGGGATCTGGATCGTCGGGGGTAGTTTAGTCCAGTCCCCTTTAACCATGTGGACGTCTGAATGGCAGACACCAGCGGTAGTAATCTTAATTAGAGCTTGCTCATACCCCGGTGTTGGTTTGGGCACCTCCTTGATTTCGAGCTTGTTGTTGACCGCGAAGGCTGCGCGCATTTTTCCTCCTTTTTATAATTTATAATCGACGTCTCTTATTGGTCACATAGTCCACGAGCAGGTATTTTCCCAGACTGTCGGCGGTGGTGAAGAAGACCCTCCCCTTGTTGATCTGTGCCATCTGGGTGACGAAAGAGGTATAGAGCTGGTAGGTATCGAGCATAAAGGTGTTAAGCACGATGCCATCCTGGGTACATCGCCTTGCCTCCCTGAGCGTTAGCTGGAGAGTGCGCAGGCTGGGGGGATATTGCAGGAACAGGCGCCCACCCTCAATATGGGCGGTGGGTTCCCCGTCGGTTATCAGGATCACCTGTTTGTTGGCACACCTGTCTTTGCCCAGCAGGCGTCGGGCTAAAGCCAGCCCCTGCTGGATATTGGTATAGGGGTCAAACTCGTCCCAGCTTATGTAGAGAAGCTCTTCCCTCTTGATCAGCCGGGCGTAGGTGGAGAAGCCAACGATATGGAGGATGTCTCTGGGATACTGGGTCCTGATGAGGTTGTCCAAAGCGATAGCCACCCGCTTTGCCGCCTCGAAATTGCCCCTGGTCGGCATGGACAGACTTAAATCGAGCATCAACACGGTGGCTGTGCGGGTGAGAGTTTCGGTCTCGAAGACTTCAAAGTCCTCAGCGGCGATATGTAGCGGTGGTTTTCTAGGGTCGCGGTATATAGAGTTCATGACCGTTTTCTGAATGTGCACCTGGAACTCGTCGCCGAACTCATATTTTTTGGTCTCACCGGTCCGCTCACCACCCGTTCCCCTCCGCCTGAGGTTATGTCCTCCGAATGTGTCCTTCTTCAGCTTTTCGAAAATGTCTTGAAGGGCTTTCTGCCCGATCTTTCTGATGCCACGCGGGGTGAGTTCGTAGCCGTACTCAGTCTGCTGGATATAGCCAGCCTCTTCCAGCACGCGGGTGATATTGCGCAGTTGTTCCAGCTCCCTGGCAGCCTGTTCGCCGAGCAACTCCTTCACCAGCTCCTCGTTAATGGCATCTGTGGAGCGACTGTACCGGGCATCTTCCATCTGCGCTTCGAGCTTGTCCATCTTATGCAGCAGTTCCATCAGCTTGAGGGCTTCGGTGTAGGATATGGGCTCTTCACCGGAGAAGAGGTAGCGCTGGTGCAGGGAAAATTCCGGGCTGAGTGCCTGAAGGTTGGCGCTGAGCCTTGCCAGCTCGCGGCGAGTGGCATCGTCGATGACTGAGTCCAGCATATCTTCCAGGGCCTGCCTGTCCTCGGGTGATAGACTATCGAGCAAGGACTGCGCTTGGCGTATTTGATTTTGCAGATATTCCAGGAGTTCGTCTAAGTTCTGTGGTGGCTGGGGACCGAAGAAGTGACCGAACTGGCGGAGGAACTGCTGGAAGTCGGGCTCTTCCCCCCTGAGACGCTGTTCCAGCATTTCGTTTATCGCCTCGAGCAGTTGTCTCATGGCTGCCATATCACCCGGCTGAAGGCTTTTAAGCTGCTGCATCAGGTTTCGGGCATAAGGCTGCATGGCGTACTTTTTCAGCATGTCCATAAGTTCCTGGAACTGCTGTCGGGCGTCCTCGTCCATAAAATCGTACCCGGAGAGTTCTCTTATCTGACCGCCGATGTCCTGCGGCAGGGCATCCAGCTTTTCCAGGTTTCGTACTGCCCTGTCCTCGAGGGCTTTAAGCAGTTTTTCTCGCTCCTCCGGGCTTAGTTCGGCATGCTCTGTTTCTGCCTTTTGTCTTGCTCCGCTGAGCCGCCGTGAAATGCCTTCTTTCTCCGTCTTAACTATGTTGTCAAGCCTTTTGCGGATGTCATCGAGTATAGAACTGATGTTGTACTTATCAAGTTGTTGCTGGCGTTGCTGGCGTAGCCTGTGTAATAAATCCTCGAGGCTGGGCAAGCGGCGTCCCTGTCTATCGGTGATACCGCCGCGTTGCAGGGAACGCAGAGCATAGGCCAGGTCGCCGTAGGGCATCAGATGGCGCTCCAGATGCTGCATTAAGTCATCGGCATCCAGGTCGAAGATGTCCTGAGTCCCATCCCATTCTGAGTACCGATAAACAGCCATATCACCGTCCGTATATGGTCTTGCCCTTCATCTGTTCCTTGTTCAGCTTTCGGTTCAAGTGAAGACCTTCGAGGATGAACTCTGTTGCTGAAGCTATTACCTCGGGTCTTTCAGAGTCGGCCACCACTCTTATCGCCTGCATCATGCCACCCAGTGCCTTTGCCTGGCGCAGGTATTTTTCAGCGCCCATCATGTCCGAAGTCTCGAAGCTGAAGCCCTCGTTGAAGCGCGACACCACATCGTCGAAGTTGTACGAACGGTAGTAGCGATTGAATGTGCTCAACACCGCTCTTTTAATCAACTGGTCAATCGTCTTTTCCTCTTTTGCTTCCTCGAAGCCCTCAAACTCGATTTTGCCGGTAGTAGATGACATAATGTAAGGCAGGTCACTGATACGGGGGACGGCTAACTTTTCATCGAGGATGACGGCGCGTCTGATGGCGTTGGAGAGCACGGTCTCGTAGTTGGCGATGGACACCCTGACGCTGACTCCGGAGCGCTGGTTTATCTCGGGGCTTTTTCTGGCGAGGTGGGTTATTTCGGCGATGATTTCCTTCATGTACTGGGGCACGTAGTGCTCAAGTTTATCGTCCCGGAATTGTCTTCTCTCCTGTTCGGTGATGGTGATCTCGTCCTCGATGGAGGTGGGGTAGTGGGTACGTATCTGGGCGCCATATCTGTCTTTGAGCGGGGTGATGATACGACCCCGGCTGGTGTAGTCCTCTGGGTTGGCGCTGGCGACCAGGACTATGTCCAATGGCAAACGGACGCGGTAGCCCCTTATCTGTATATCTCCCTCTTCCATCAGGTTGAACAGGCTCACCTGAAGTTTTTCGCTGAGGTCGGGCAGTTCGTTGATGCAGAAGATCCCGCGGTTGGTTCGCGGGATGATGCCGTAATGGATGGTAAGCTCGTCGGAGAGGTATCTTCCCTCCGCCACTTTAATCGGGTCGATATCGCCTATGAGGTCGGCAATGGTAATATCGGGCGTAGCCAGCTTTTCACCGTACCTTTCCGAGCGGGGTAGCCAGTCTATTTCCAGACTGTCGCCTTCCTTCGCCAGTTTATCACGGCAGCGCTTACAGATGGGAGCCAGAGGCTGGTCGTTTATCTCACAGCCCTTAACGATGGGTATCTCCTCGTCAAGCAAGTTTACCATAAGCCTCATAATACGCGACTTCGCCTGCCCGCGCTCGCCGAGGAAGATGATGTCCTGACCGGAGATTATGGCGTTTTCTACTTGGGGGATGACGGTATCGTCGTAGCCAATTATCCCCGGGAAGACGGTCTTTCCTTCCTTTATCATTGTAATGAGGTTACGCCTCATTTCCTCTCTGACGCTGAGCGGCTGGTAGCCAGAGGCTTTGAGTTCGCCGAGTGTCTTTGGTCTATTGTGTTTTGGCATAATATTCCTCTACCCTGTTTTATTGCCGGGTTGCTCCACATTTTACCAACTGGGGGTGAGGATAGCAAAAAATTGAAAATTTTGTTGCGATTACCACCTTTGTACTATTGACAATTCACGATGGAATGGTTTATCGTATTGGCAATACTAAACTAAGGAGGTGGGTAGATGCAAGCCTACTGTATGAAGTGCCGCACCAAGAGGGAGATGAAGGACGCCCGAAACATCCGCATGAAGAACGGCAAGCCGGCTACCCAGGGTGTGTGCCCTGTATGCGGCACCAAGATGTTCCGCATCGGCAAGGGATAATCCCGGGTTCTGACCCCCACCGAAAGGCTGGGCGTTCTTGAGTAGCGCCCAGCCTTTTGATTAGATTTTTGACCGCTATGGTCGAGCGCGTTAAGGCTATAGGACTGCTTTCCAGCGGTATAGATTCCGCGCTGGCGATAAGACTGGTGAAGGAGCTGGGGGTGGAGGTGGTGGCGGTAAACCTCGTACTCCCTTTCGCAGACGATAGAAAGGACTATGTAGCCCCTCTAGCCCGTCAGCTCGATGTGCCGCTTGTCAGGATAGAAGCTGGCGAAGACTACATCGAGCTGGTAAGGCATCCCAGGCATGGCTATGGCAGCGGCATGAACCCGTGCATCGACTGCCGTATTTACATGCTCAAGCGGGCGTGGGAGCTGGCGCAGGGGATCGGTGCCAGGTTTCTGATCACGGGTGACGTTCTGGGCGAAAGGCCGATGACCCAGCACCGGGCGGCGCTTGAGCTTGAGGAAAGGGAGTCCGGACTGCAGGGGCTTGTCCTGCGACCGCTTTCGGCGAAACTCCTTCCTGAGACGATACCCGAGCGTGAGGGCTGGGTGGACAGGGAGCACTTGCTGGCGATCCAGGGCAGGAGACGCATGCCGCAGCTTGAACTGGCGCGAAAGTTTGGCATCGAAGGTTTTCGTACCCCCGGTGGTGGCTGCCTACTTACCAACAAGGAGTTCTCGAACAGACTTAAGTCGCTGTTCCAGTTACAGGAGCGGGTCTCCTTGTCAGATGTCGAGCTACTTAAAATCGGCAGGCACTTCTTTCATCAGGGCGCACACATTATAGTGGGACGGAACGAACGTGAGAACAGGAAACTTCTTGAACTGAAGCGACCTGAGGACTATGTGCTGGAGGCATCGGGCTATCCCGGTCCGGTGACCCTCCTCCGGGGCGATAAAGCGCGAGCAGTGGTTGAGTTTGCTGCCAGCCTTACAGCATGCTATTCCGATGCTCCCTCCGGAGAGGTAATCGTGGAATGCCGTAGCGACGGCGAAATGCAGACCATCATTGCTTCTAAGGCAGCCTCCTGACTTTATCTCTCAGCGGCAAAGTCGTCTTCGCTTATCAGCCTTATTCCGTTTCTTTGCAGCAGCGCCGCCGTGACTCCTTTCCCCGATATTTGTGTTCCCGAAAAAGAGCCATCGTATATCCAGTTGCAGCTACAAGAGGGGCTTCCTGATTTACCCACAAACTCGGTGATGCCCAGCAGCCTCGCGATTTTCAGCGTCTCCTCGGCACCCTTGACGAACTGTGCCGTCACATCCACCCCCTCCCTGTTCACCACCCTTGCCTTGTCGTCCAGCACAGCTTCCCCATCCCCGTCCTGTATCTCCTGTGGACTCCTTGGGGTAGCTAGCCCGCCGAGCTGCTCCGGACAGACCGGCACCAGCACCCCATTCTGTGCTTTCTCAAGCAGCCCAGTGTTGAGGTATTTTTCGTCCCCGCTCCAGTTACATCTGATGCCCAATAGACAGGCACTGACCAGCTTCATCGTTTTAGCTGAATTTACCTTTTTGCTCTGGCACTGTCAACCTCTGGCACTTGTCCAGTACATCGGTGATAGCTCCTCACTCCCTCCTGGAGAGGGGGAGATATTTCCTTTCTTCTTTGGCGGGAGAGGACTAAGGTGAGGGTTAAATAAAGCACCGGTATTCCCTTGCTCTGCTATATCGTGGGTGTCATCCATCTATCTGAATGAACCCATCATGGAGGCGTATTATGTTATAATCGAGGAGAAATGGACAGTATATTGGCTAAAGTCAGGGAAGACGACGAAGTCGTAGCTGTGCTACTTTTCGGCAGTCGGGCAAGAGGTGATGCTGGTGTGGGCTCAGATGTTGACCTGTGCCTTGTGCTCCGACCCGGGGGATATACCAGCGCATATTTATTCAGCAAGAAGCTGAGTTATCTGGTGGAGGGCACTGCTGATATCCATATTTTCTCCCAGTTGCCTTTATATATCCGCCGTCGGGTGCTTAAAGAAGGGCGGGTGCTTTTCTGCAGGGATGAGGACTTACTTTATGACATAGCCTACCGGACGGCGCAGGAGTTTGAAGATTTCAGGCATATGTACCGTGAATACCTGGAGGGACCCCTTCGTGCTTGACCGTGAACGGGTGTTAGTGAGACTTGACCAGCTCGATGGCTATCTGCGGGAGCTGCGTGAGGTAGTGCCTGCTGATTTTGCTGCCTACCAGAGAACGGAGATAAAGAGGGCTTGCGAGAGGCTGCTTCAGATATCCATTGAGGCTGCCTTAGACATCTGTCATCTTCTGGTGAGCGGTCTACGGCTGGGCATTCCGGCGGAGGAAACCGACCTGCTTGACAAGCTGGAAAAGGCACAGGTGCTTTCAGGGCACCTTGTCAGCATTCTAAAAGAGATACGTGGTTTCAGAAATATCCTGGTGCACGAATATACTAGAATAGACGATAAGATAGTTTATGAGATAGCCAAAACGAGGCTGGGCGATTTTGAGTTGTTAAAACGCGAAGTCGTCACGTACCTGAAGACTCATGGCTGAGGAGAGTGGATATTAGTCACCACGGTTTGAGCTCGACGGACAGGTGCTGACCAGTTCCATCGTCTTAGCTGAATTTACCCTTTTGCCTCGGTACTGTCAACCTCCGGTACTTGTCCCGCGCATCAATGGCACTTACTCTCGCCCGACCTTTCCCGTGAGGAGAGAAGGTTAGCCCCCTCACTCTGGCTCTCTCCTGTGGGGGGTGAAATAAAAAGTAGCCGGTACTCCTCTTGCCCTTGTATATCCTGAGCGTCATCTGTCTATTTGAAGGAGACCACCTTTGGTAATGTTCTAGCACCAGGCTTTCTCACCGGGGTCTGTTGAGCAGGATGCCTCTCATCATAATATTCGTATTGGGTGTTGACAGAACAAAAGGCTGTGGTTAAACTTTTAGGGTAGGCGCATGCGTTCGGTTATGGTATCTGCAATTATAGGGGTGTTGCTACTTTCCGGGTGTTGCCTATCCTCCGTTGATGATAGTGAGACAGAGCAGAATGTTTCCCCGCAACCGGTACCGGCTCCGCCGTACTCAGGGACTGGTCAAACTGTAGAGACCACTGTAGGTAAAGAATTCACCATATCTCTCGAAGCCAATCCCACTACAGGTTATAAATGGGAGGTCGACTTCGGCAGTAGTTTCCTCGACTTGGTAGCAAGTGAATTTAGACAGGCGGCAGCCAGACCTGGCATGGTAGGGGTTGGTGGGGAGCAGAGGTTCACCTTCCGCGCCTTGCAGGCTGGTACGACGACTGTGCAGTTCACCTATAAAAGACCCTGGGAGCAGGGCGTTGCTGACGAGAGGACTTTCATCATCCATATAAAATGAAAGGTGTACGGTGGATCGAGACATGGGGGACAGCGGTCGACCGGGACACTAGTAATGTGGAAAGGGGGTGAAT
>DAOUAI010000048.1:0-1715 GCA_034433775.1 Dehalococcoidia bacterium | reverse complement strand
TGACGAGGCATTATCTACTCCGTCTGAACCGTACCTCACTCACCGCTGCGAACGCCTGCTCAGCCCTGGGGAAATCGTTCCAGTCGATATCGGTATATGGCCAATGAGTATGGTCTGGCATCCTGGGCAGCAGCTTCGTGTGGTCATATCGGGTCACACCAGCTCCTGGATGGATAGCACGCCACTTGCAAATGGCCCGATGTTCCATTATGAGTTGCGCAACCGTGGCGACCATATTATCCATACAGGCGGGAAGTTTGATTCGCATCTGCTCATTCCAGTCATTCCAACTTACGTCTAAATTCGAGGCAACGGCCGGGTAATGAATGTCGAATCAGATTTGGGACTGTTTCGAGTGCTCCCTTATCATCGGACAGGAAGGGTTAGGAGAATCTGGCGCGGTCTTGTGTTGTGCTCCTGACTGAGCAGGAGCTGCTCAAATTCATCTGGCGGATGCTAACCAGGCGCTGAGTGAAGCCCCTGGTGACTACAGACCTCCCTAGGGAAATAGGGAAGCTTGATTAGCACATCCTTCCATATTTCCAAAGTCTTTCTATCGTGGCGTTTTCATAAGGATTGCTGGTGCGTGCCAGGCTGATTAAGAATCCGTGCCTCTTCGACTCGTCCACATATTCAGCCGGAGCATGTTGCATGCTTGGTCGGAGTGGTGGATGATAGCGGTCCGACCTCACTTCTGGCTACTGTGCTCTTTAGGGCCTAGGATGTCGGCGACAACAAGCTCGCGGCCGCGTCATGCCGGCGACAGAGCCGGGCAGGTTCGCTCTCCCGACTCGTCAGTTCCTCTCTCAGGCGTTTACTCCAGTCTATTATGCCAGCCGCGAGCTCGGATCTGTCTGTGACATCGGTTCTTCGACGCGGTTAGCCGTGGGTTCGTTCACAGAATACCGGGCATGAGATAGACGTCCACACAATAGCTATGTGGTAGTTCGATGTATCGTACGGCTTGGTAAACGCTGGTGACTCGTATATAGACTTGGGAGAGTCGAGACCTGAACTGACCCCCCTGTCAATTATGGCTTCCTTCTGAACAGCGAACAGCTACGCCATGGATCGTGGCGCGCCAATATCATTCTAAAGCGCAAGTTCCCTGGCGACGTCTCCCAATCCCAGTTCTTCTAGCTTCTTATTGCTCGGCTTCGCTGTTTCAAGATCCCAGTCCATAGCAGTGAGGTACTCATTGTACAGGGTGCTTTCCTCAATGGTTATGCCTGCCAGTGGCCCCTCTTTTTTCGGGGGCCTACCCAGCACCCTGTCAGGGACTTTGAACTGCAACGGGTTTAATCCTTCTCGTACGTTAAAGGCCTGCCGGATGTTGGCAATTCTTTCACCGGTAATCAGTAATTCATCTGTCGTTACATCCCAGCCGGTAACTGCGTTCATGAACTCAGCAACAGCATCAACGCAGGGAAGAGTGCCGTATACGAAATCGCACATCCCGCTACTAGCTACGACATGGTGGAAGTTGCTACCCTTCTTATGTATCTCTGCCCTGCCCGTAAAGACTCTCCGATCATATCTGGGAATAAGCCCGGGTGGGTGCCTTTCCTCGGAGCCCTGGGTGTGGCGAGCCGGGGTGGCATCCAGCTTGTAAGTGATCGCTAAGTCAGTAGCATATTTGGGATCATGTGCTGGCACCTCTTGTCCATGGATGTGTATCGCATATCTCCAGGCATCGCCGCCAATCCTCTCCGCAG
>DAOUAI010000047.1:0-3588 GCA_034433775.1 Dehalococcoidia bacterium | reverse complement strand
GGCACCCAGTACTTAAGTACTGCAATTACACGATAGTCGTCTGTTAACAGACTGACTCTAATATACCACTATTACACGAGAAGTCAAGAGGGGGTATTTTATGGGGCTACTGGTTGGTGCTGTTGGTGGTGAGGTAGGTGCGTACCTGTGGTCTGCCGCTGCTACTTGTGTCGTCGTCTCCCAGACCAGGGAAGTCCAGCCCCTTGCCTGTTGGGTCGGTCCAGATTATGGTGCCGTTTTTCACCTCCACGCTGGCATCGCCTACCAGAGCACCGTAAAAGTTGCCGTTGGGCTGGAAGTTAGTCGTCCCCTCGATGGACATGACAAAGATGAAGTCGTTTGAGCTGGTGGCGAGGTTTGGTTGAAAGTTAATGTCGCCCACAGCGATGATGCATCCTGAGCCTATGAGGGTGACACCCCCTGCGAAGTTAATGCTGCCCTCGACGAAAATGGTCTCTCCATTGAGATTGATTGTATAGTTCTTGCTCCCAGACTGTCCGGTGGCAAAGTTGCCGGTAACATAAATGGTGCCATTGAGGTTTAACGTTGGGTTACACTCGGTGTTTTTAATGGTCAAATCACCGTTGCGGTACAATGGACCTATACCTGTGCTGGCATAGTCTTTGGCGTCTATCAGGGCATAGGGGAAAGGGTTATTTTTGTCCACATAGTCATCGTAGTAGTCTTTCATCTCGGCGGCTGTGGGCCAGTTTGTCTGACATTTTGGAGTTGGATTACACGTACTGTTATTACACGTACTGTTATTAATATTTGCCTCGCCGCATTCATCGCAGTAATAGATATCCCCCTCTATGGTGGTGTTATTTACTTTCACCCCGCAATCGCTGGTTATGGCACCTATCGCAAGGTGAGAGAAATTGAGGAAATAGACATCCGACTGGATTCTGGTCTGGCGTCCATAGGGGTCGATGGCAGTGGAGACAATCCTGTAGATGCGGTTCCCCATGTTTGTAATGGTGACCTCTACCTCTGCTACTCCGTTCATCGTCTTATCGACATCGGGGAAGTCTAGTGATATGGTGGCCTCTTCAGAAGGTTGCTCAGGAGGCACCATCGATGGGTCGTCGTGCACGGCCCATAAGGCATACTGGATACCGGCATCGGCAGCATAATATCGTTTGTCATAGTCTTCGATAGTGCGGCTATATCTCATATTGCCGTTCATCAGGTCGAGTAGCGGGAGCACTAGGAAGCCACCGAACATGAGCAGCACCAGTGCCATGGCTAACGCCTGTCCTTTCTGAGAACTGTATAGCTCTTTTAGCGGTTTCAGTATCTTTTTCCTCTGTCGTTGTCGCTCAGACATGTTTCATTTCCTCTCGGCGGTCAGTCCTGTGGCAGCCTTGGTGTGACCTGATAGTACCTGTGTACCTCCTTCGTCCGTGGGCCCTGAGGCGATGAGGTTATGGTGATGGCATAGGTAGGAATACCCGAGGTGTCGGTCTGCTCCTCAATGCTGATTTGAATGTTCTCAGCTACCACCATCGTTTTCCCGGCATCCGGCTCTTCTCTAACGAGCCGGTATGACCCTCCCGGCATGGCTTCCAGATTGTAAACAACGGTTATGTCGGACGAGGAGTCCAGGGGGTCTTGCGGCTGTGTCAGGGTGACCAGGACCGGGTTGCCGTCTCCGAGTTCCACCCGGGACATATGGATGTCGCGGGTAAGCCAGGAGCCGGCATTCTGCACCTGCTGTGCGGCTATAGCCTGTCCGTTTACCGGTCCTGTGAAACGAATAATCGTGGTAATGCTCAGCGCTGCGGCGGAGGCTATTACTGTGGTCAAGCCTATAGCGACTACCATCTCGATGAGGGTGACACCGTGCTCCAGCGTCAGCAGACGGGCTTGTCTTTTGAATTTTTCGAGCAGACTCTTACCCTTTTGCTTTGTGGTGCTGTAGTCCATCATGTTATAGCAGCCCATTATTGCACCTTGTAGCCTGATAGCGTTAGTATGTTACGACCGGCGTGTATCACCGTCACCGTGATTTTCTGCAACCCGCTGTCCGTTTCAGTCTCGTTGCCATCACCGTCGATGCAGGTCGCACTAAGTGTGATGCTGTAGTCTGCAGGAAGGTGGGCGGGGTCGAGTGACTGGTATTGCGGTGCGGAGCAGGCATTGTCAATGTAAGTCTGTCTTTTCACGTCTTCAAGCTGTGCTTTAGCCATGCTTTCTGCCGTCGTTCTCTGCTCGACCGTAATCAGAGTGTCATACAGAACCCGGAGTCCTGTCAGTGAAGCCAGAGCTACAGCAGTCAGTATGCTGAGTGCGATGATGGTCTCGATAAGTGTGGTTCCATTCTGTTGACGCGATGTCCTAAATAGCGGGCACATTTTTATTTTACCAGTTGCAGTGCGCCATAGATGGGCATGAAGACGGAGAGGGCGAGAAAGCCAACGGCGCCACCTATGATGATGGTCATCACCGGTTCTATCATTCCGAGCACAGTCTGTGTGCGCCGGTCTGCCTCGATTTGGAAGTTTTCAGCGACCACAGTTAGTGTCTCATCAAGGGCACCGGTCTCCTCGCCTACCTTGGTCATCTCCACCATCAGGGGCAGGAAGACCTTTCTCTGCCGCATCGGGGCTGAAAGCCCCCGTCCCCTCATCATATCGTATTCTACCTGTTTTAGTGCTTCGACGATGACTGCATTGCCGGTCGCTTGGGTGGTGAGCTTTACCACCTCGGTCATGGGCAGACCGGAGCGGAACAGCAACGACAGGTTGCGGCAGCAACGGGCAAGCTCTGTCAGATGTAGAAGGCGTCCCAGCATGGGTATTCTGAGCAGGATGCTGTCGCGGATGTAGCGCCCACGGGAGGTCCTGAAGAAAAGGAACAGGAGCACGGCCAGGGCTACAAGACCAACGATGAGGTATAGTCCGTAGTCCATAACGTAGTCCATGCTGGAGATAAGGAGTCGGGTGGTTATGGGAAGTTTGCCGCCGAGTGCAGCGAACATCTTGGTGACAGGTGGCAGAAGGACGAATATCATGACGATGCCCACCACGACAGTCATGAGAGCGACGAGGGCGGGATACATTAGCGCTTGTTTCAATTTACCCATGGCGGTCATCTCCCGCTCTATATGGTCGGCGAGGCTGCGCAGCACTGACTCCAGGGCGCCAGTGTGCTCACCTACGCCTATCATGCGGCTGTATATCGGCGGAAAGGCATGCTGGTGCTGGGCAAGCGCTGCTGAGAACGACCTGCCAGCGCGGAGGTCATCGATGACTCTGGACAGGACGGTCTTCAGCGTTTTGTCCGATGTCTGTGACTGCAATAGTTCCAGGGCGCTGATGATGCCCACTCCTGCCTCCAGTAAGAGTGCTAGCTGGCGGGAAAAGAGTACGAGCGCCTCTTTCTTCACCGGGGCTTGAAGGAAACGGCTGAGGTCGGGTAAAAGCCGGCTCTCGGGCTTGATGCTGACAACGTGGTAGCCGACTGTGGTAAGCATGTCTATGGCTGCCTTCTCATCAATAGCCGCCAGCTTACCTTTGACCATTTTTTTACCTTCAGTGTAAGCTACATAAGAATAGTTCATGATGACTAACCTGCCGTGTAAGCGTT
>DAOUAI010000046.1:0-2459 GCA_034433775.1 Dehalococcoidia bacterium | reverse complement strand
GCGATAATGGAAGATGCTGGCTGCAAGCACAGCATCGGCCTTGCCCATTGTGAGCGCTTGATAAAGATGTTCTAGGTCGCCAGCACCACCGCTGGCAATCACCGGCACCGTCACCGTTTCGCTGACAGAGCGGGTCAATGCAAGGTCGTAGCCGGCTCTGTGACCATCTGCATCCCAGCTAGTTAGCAGGATCTCTCCCGCTCCTAGCTCAGTAGCTACCTTTGCCCACTGGACAGCGTCTTTGCCGGTGGGTACTCTACCGCCGTGTGTGCAGACTTCCCAGGTAGTCCCGGAGGTGTTCTTATCCTGTCTGGCATCAATGGCTATCACGATGCATTGTGAACCGAACCTGTTCGCTGCCTCGGCGATGAGGGGTGGGTGATAGACAGCAGCGGTGTTCACGCTCACCTTGTCGGCACCGGCTTCAAGCATACGTTGCATGTCCTCAATGGTGCGTAGTCCACCACCCACCGTCAGCGGGACGAACACCCGTTTTGAGACACTTTTCACCACGTTAACCATGGTGTCACGACCTTCAGGTGTAGCGCCGATGTCGAGAAATACCAGCTCGTCAGCGCCTTCTTTATAGTAAAAAGAGGCAAGTTCTACGGGGTCACCAGCATCGCGAAGATCGGTGAAGCTAATGCCTTTGACCACGCGTCCCCCGGTGACGTCGAGACAGGGTATTATCCTTTTGGTCAGCACTGGTCTAACTCCTCCCTTGCGGGTCATTTACCCCGGCTACGCTCTTTGTCGCTATGCGTTTTCTCGGTTGAAGTGGTTTTGCCAAACTGCCTAATATGGGCTCACCACCTTTGGGAATCCATGCCTCATTCAGGTCCGGGCAGATAAGCCTTATTGCCGACTCTTCAGAGGAGAGGTAAAGCGTTTGATCTTTTACGCCTACTGTGAGCGGACGCAGCCGTATCCGGTCGGTAAGCCCGATCATCTCACCGTGATGGGCGATGATCACGGTGAAGGGACCGTTTAATAAGAGACTGCCATATACTTGGCGTAGAGCACGGTAAAACTCCTGTTCCTCTGGAGGTTGGCGGTCTATTTCGTCCCAGAAAGGTGGGGCAAACACCTTTGCCATTATCTCGATAGGCAGGTGGTGCTTTCTCACCAGAAGATCGACGGCGTAAGCCATCACCTCAGTATCGGTCTGCAGGGTGCAGTGATAACCAAATTGCTCTAGATAACGGCGGTTTATGCCGTAGGAGGATATCTCCCCGTTGTGGACCACGGTCCAGTCGAGAATATTGAAGGGGTGTGCACCTCCCCACCAACCTGGGGTATTGGTGGGGAACCTGCCGTGCGCTGTCCACAGGTAACCTTCGTAGTCTTCGAGACAGAAATATTCGGCTATCTCCTCGGGAAATCCTACGCCTTTGAACACCGCCATGTTCTTACCGCTGGAAAAGACGAATGTATCCCTGATCCCAGTGTTGATGTCCATGACCCTGTCCACAACGTAGTCGTCATCCGTTTGCTCTTTAGATTCGAGGCGGTTCACTTCTACGAAATAGCGCCAGACCAGCGGGGGATTTACAATGCCGTGGGCAGGTTGGACGGGCACCTCTTCGTCACGGATAATATGGAACTTCCGTCTGAGGAAATTTTCAGTTTCCTCTTTGCCTTGTGGGCTCAAGAACATGATGTGGAAGGCATACAAATCGGCATGCTCTGGGTATAGCCCGTAGACGGCGAACCCGCCGCCAAGCCCGTTGCCTCTCACATGCATGTTCGCAATAGCCCTTATCACGTCCCTCCCCGAAAAGCGCTTGCCTGTAGTGTCCATGATACCGAAGATAGAACAGGCGTCGATCGCCTTGTCATCAAAGTATGGGTTGCTGATTTGTGCTATTTCCCTCATTCTATGCTCCGCGTTTTTATTTACTAACCACTTTAATGTTGCCTAAACGCTGCCGCCTGATTTCGGTGGGTAGATATGCCAGGCCAAAGCCATCGGCAAGGAGTGCCTGCTTAAAGCTGGTAACATCAACCCTGTCCCTCATTAGACTGAAGAACACCCCTGCTCTCTCGATGTTTCCGATAAAGATAATACCGATTATGATGTTGTTACTGAGGATAATCTTCTTGTAAGCACTGTCATTTCGTTGACTGATTATCTCGCAGTCCCAGTCTGATGTTGGGCTGACAGCCCCGGCTGTGGCTATATCAAGTCCGAAGTAATTAAGGGAGTTCATCGCTGTACCACCAGGGTATTCGGTCTTTTCTCCTGTCATATTCAGTCCGGCTGTCCTGCCACCGATATAGGCGTTGGGCCATATATGGGATAGTCGGTTTGCCTGGTAAACGAAGTCGTAAGCCTCGGCAACGTCGCCGGCGGCGTATACATCTGGATGGCTGGTGTTCATGAAGCGGTCCACGAGGATGCCACGGTTCACCTTTATTCCAGCCTTACTTGCGAGTTCAGCTCGTGGCTGGACACCGAT
>DAOUAI010000045.1:0-15229 GCA_034433775.1 Dehalococcoidia bacterium | reverse complement strand
ATGGATATTAGCAGGCGCTTATTGCTTTAGCGCTCTTTATACCGCTACCGGTGTATCGAATATGCTACACGAGATGTTGCTCTCGATACCCGGAGGACGCTATGCAATTTTAGTTACCATGCAGCTCGTGTTCTTCGTCCTCGGTTGCTTTCTGGATCCGGTAGGCATTATCATGATTTGCACCCCGGTATTCGTGCCTGTTGTCCAAGCGTTGGGATTCAACACATTGTGGTTTGCTATCCTCTTTGTAGTGAACATGGAAATGGCTTACCTTACACCACCATTCGGCTTTAATCTATTTTATATGAGAGCAGTAGCGCCTCTTGGAACAACTATGGGAGAAATATATCGCTCCGTTGCACCTTTTGTGCTGCTTCAAGCCATAGGACTAGCCCTAGTGATAATCTTCCCACAAATTGCTCTTTGGCTCCCTAGTAGAATGACCGGCTGAACCTATTTGCAAAAACGTGTTCAAAAGGAGTGCAGATGAACCTAGCAAGATTGATGGAAGACAATATAACACGTTTTGGCGAGTATGAATTTATCTGGTTTGAAGAACATTGGTACACTAACACCCAACTTAATAACAGAGTGAATAAGCTGGGTAATGTCCTCAAGAACTTCGGTGTACAAAAAGGTGAGCGAGTAGGAGTTCAATTACCAAACTGCGTTCAATTGATCGAAACCTTCTTTGCCACTTTTAAAATCGGGGCGGTGGTGGTCCCAGTTAACCCTTCACTGCGCGCCTCAGAACTTGCTTATATTTACCAAGACACGGGAATGACAACTTTGATCAGCAGTTCAGAATACTTGGAAAGGATACAAGAAGCTCGAAAAGAGGCCCCGCAGCTGAAAAATATAATCCTCATCGATAAAGAAGCGTCCGCAGATACATTGGCCTATACAGAGCTTATTGAGCAAGCTTCAGACCAATTGGCGATGACACACACCGACAATGACGACCTCGCCGTGCTCCTTTACACAGCTGGCACCACCGGCAGACCAAAGGGGGTCATGCTTACTCAGTACAACTTCTATACTCTGGTCTCTGGATATTACGAACAGGTATTACTCGACACACGAGGTATCCTTATATCAGGCAAGATAAGAGAATGGGACCCCAGACAAGGCAAGTTTATAGAAAAAGATATACAGGTATTCGGGGTGAATCGCAACCGGGTCTCTCTGATAACACTTCCGTTATTCCACGGCTACGGTATCTTTGCAGTAAACCTCGAATTTTTGACCGGGGGCAAGCTAATTGTACTCAGAAGATGGGACACAGAAGAGGCAATGAAAGCCATCGAAAGGTTTAAGGTGACTGACTTTCGCGGCATACCTACTATGTATATTCAAATGCTCAATCATCCCAATGCAGACAAATATGACCTTAGTTCATTAGAAACCTGCATCTGCGGAGCTGCACCTATGCCTTTAGAAGTAGCCCGCAAATGGAAAGAAAAATACGGCATCGACATCTGGGAGGGATACGGACTAAGTGAAGCGTCTGCAGTTAATTGTGGCAATGTAGCCGGAAGACAGTTACCTAAATATGGTTCAGTGGGCAAATGCTATCAAAAGTGCAATACCATCAAGATCTTCGACGAAAATGACCACGAACTACCGCCAGGGCAGATAGGCGAAATCGTCATCAAAGGTCCCACAGTCATGAAAGGTTACTGGAATAAACCGGAAGAAACCGCGGAGGCACTGCGTAATGGCTGGCTACACACTGGCGACATTGGCTATATGGATGAAGACGGCTATCTCTATCTAAAAGAACGAAAAAAAGACCTGATCATCAGAGGCGGTGAAAACATATACCCAAAAGAAGTAGAAGATATCCTTTACAAGCACCCTCAAGTCCTAGAAGTAGCTGTAGTTGGCGTCCCTGATCCAGTTTACGGAGAAGAGGTCAAGGCTTTTGTGGTTTTGAAAACCCCCAATTCAGTAAGTGAACAAGAGCTAATCGAGTTCTGCAAGCAATATCTGCCCACCTATAAGAGACCGAAATCGATCCAGTTTCTCGATTCATTACCTAAAAGCGATGTAGGCAAGATATTACGGCGTGAGCTAAGAAAGCTGGGTAACCCGCAAAAGTAAACTCCACCACAGTATGGTGTTCCTGTCAATCAACGAGCAAAAGCTGCACTCATCAGCCTTGAAACAAGAAGGCTATAATTTTCGTTGACCTTTTCCCAAACCATTGCTATACTTCTTTTAATATTGGAGCCGATAGGGGGTAATATAGCAGCATGGAAAAGACAACAGCACACCTGACGCTATTGGATGCCACCATACCTAGAAAAGGAGTGCTTGTAGACATAGCAGTGGTACTTGGATTCGCCTGTTTCACTGCTGCTATGGCACAAGTAAGTATCTGGATTGGTCCGGTGCCTGTTACCGGTCAAACATTCGCGGTCCTTCTAGCCGGCATCCTCCTAGGCAGCATTCGCGGGGCGCTAAGTCAAATAACATATCTAGCTATTGGGGCCACTGGAGTGCCATTCTGGTTCGCTTTAGGTGGACCACCAGGTATAGGGCGCCTGTTGGGGCCTTCTGGAGGGTATCTACTCGGATTCGTAGCTGCCGCTTTCGTCACTGGCTGTCTAGCAGAAAGAGGATGGGACCGACACATCTGGACAGCAGCCTTGGCTATGCTTGCAGGTAATGCTGTTATTTATTTGTTTGGTTTACCTTGGTTGGCACGTTTTGTTCCTGGAGATTCTGTACTAAAGTTTGGATTGTATCCTTTCCTCGCTGGAGACGCAGCTAAGATAGTTGCTGCGACCTTAATCCCACCTACCAGCTGGCAAATACTTAAACGTCTCAAAGGTTGAGAAACTTTGAAATAGAACCCACTCTGTGAGGTGCAAGCTTGGAGATTACATGGCTAGGACATTCATGCTTTCGTTTTAAAGGTAAGAACGTCAATATCCTTACTGACCCCTACCCACCAGACCTTGGTTACCCTGCAAGTAAAACTTCAGCCGACATAGTGACCATAAGCCATTTCCATCCTGGACATTCTTTTATACAGATGGTCAATGGCGAATTCAAAGTATTAAAAGGCCCCGGCGAATACGAACTCAAAGATACTTTTATCACCGGCATCTCCACATGGCATGATTCAGTCCGAGGCGAAAAGTTAGGCAAGAACACCGTTTACCTTCTGGAAGTAGATGGATTGATATTATGTCATCTAGGCGACATCGGGCATTTACCATCATCAGAGTTGATAGAGGAAATCGGCGATATTGACATACTATTCATACCTGTTGGTGGGATGACGACTCTAAGCGGGATAACCGCTGCTGAGATGGTGAGGCGATTAACACCAAAGCTGGTTATCCCTATGCATTACAAAACACCAGCACTGACCCGTGACTTAGAACCTGTAGACAAATTCCTCAAAGAACTGGGGCTAAAGGAAATTTCCCCTCAACCTAAGTTCTCTATCAACCGCTCGTCACTTCCAGCAAACACACAGGTGGTCATATTGGACTACCTGCACTGATAACGAACTTTTGACAGCATCTGCGCTGCTAACGTAGAATAACGCAGGTTATGAGTTTAGCCAAAAAGCTCTACGAATTGCAACTGACTGAACTGGCAATACAAAAGCAGCAAGAGGCACTGGACGAAATCAACCATCAACTAAGCGAAAACCCATCACTGCTCAAGGCAAAAGAGGAACTCACAGCTTTACAGCAGCGCTTAGACCAGAAAGAAAAGCAACAACGCGACCTGGAATGGGAAACTGAAGACCTGGAAACAAATATTAAACAACTAAACAGCAGACTTTACGACGGTAGCATCAAAAATCCCAAAGAACTAGTTAGCCTGGAGAAGGAAACGGAGATTCTTAAAACCAAACTTAAACAAAAAGAGGAAGAACTACTGGACTTAATGGCTGACATAGAAAAAATACGCAACAAAGTGAGCGCAAGCCAAAGACAGCTCAAAGATCTGGAAGCTAAATGGCAAGCTGAGTGCACCATCTTGACTCAAAGGCAAGCTGAGATAAAAAAACAGCTCACTGAATTGAATCAAAAGTGCGACAGCATAATTTCTGAGATCGACCCCAAAACCATGCAACTATACCTGAGTTTGAGGTCGCACAAAGGCCAGGCTGTAGCCAGAGTAGAACAGGGTAAATGTCAGGGGTGCCATATTACCCTGCCTGTCAGCGAATGGCAAAAGGTAAGAGCCGGAAACTTAGCATGCTGTAGCAGTTGTGGCAGGATACTTTTCCTGGGTTGAGTGAGCAGGGCTAAAATGCACTTAAAAATATTTACAGACGGCGCTTCATGGGGTAATCCAGGTCCAGCCGCCATCGGCGTCCTGATCAAAGACGAGAAAGGAACCGAACTTGCCAAGGTTTCCCAGCATATCGGGAACGCAACTAATAATCAAGCTGAGTACCAGGCAGCCATAGTCGCATTAGAGATAGCAAAGAATTTTAAGGCAGATAAAGTCACGCTTCATCTCGATTCAGAACTTATCGCTAGGCAACTAAGTAGGCGCTACAAGGTTAGAAGTTCTAAACTTCTTCCCCTATACAAGAGAGCTAGCAGGCTGTCTTCTGAGCTAGCAAACCTATCTATAATAAACATCAAAGGCACGGAAAACAACGAGGCCCACGCCTTGGCCAAAGCAGCACTAAAAAAGATAGCGAAGAATAAGGCAATCCAAGGATAAAAGGCGGTCCGTCAACACTTCCCGTTCTTGTCACGTCCATAAACCTTTTTAACCCGACACCGTTTTTGTTTTTGGAACAAAGCTATGGTCTCCCTAAATCCACAGGTCAGAGATTTTGTCCTTTTCTGCATAGAACGTCGTGGTACAGAATGGCCATCTCTTTACGATGAAATGGCACGTGTGGCAGCACAACGTGCATTTAAAGGACTAGGCATAACTGAACTCAGAGAAATGGGGCTTTCTCTGGCGCTGGATAGTCTGGACAAGACCTACGAGCTGGTAAAACAAATAGTAAGCCAGATTAGCCAAGCTTGACCTTCTTATTTGCGCTGCAAACTGGTAAAATATCTCTGATTATCCTTGCCCTTCTCGCAGGAGAACACGAAGATGAAAAAGCAGACTAAAAATATTGCCCTCGTCGCACTGGCTGCTTTCTGCCTACTATCACTGACTATATCAGGGTGCAAAACTGCCAGCAAAAACACAGGACTCCCGCCTGAATTCGATATCCTCACCGAAGCATGGCAACTACTCCAACAAGACTATATAGACAAAGATAAGCTCGACGCTAAGAAACTGAGCCAGGGCGCTGTCAGAGGGATGCTGGAGGCATTGGATGACCCCTATAGCATCTACGTCGAGCCTGGACTTCGAGAGCTGGAACTATCCGACTTCGAGGGTAAATTCGAGGGCATAGGTGCCGAAATAACTATGAAAGACAAGCAACTGACCATACTAACCCCACTTACCGGTTCCCCTGCAGAGAAAGCAGGGCTCAAGCCCGGTGACAAAATAATCAAGATCAACGGCGAACCAACATTAAAAATGAGTTTGATCGAGGCTACTCTAAAAATCAGAGGCGCAAAGGGGACAACAGTCAATCTCACCATTCTTCGCGAAGACAGTGCTGAGCCTTTCGATATTCAGATAATCCGTGACGAGATAAAACTGGAGAGTGTAATCTACCAGATGCGAGACGACATTTTGTACATAAAAATAACCCGTTTCCAGAAATCTACTGGCGAAGAACTGCGCAATGCCCTGAAAGATGCAATTGACAAAGGCGCCCGGGGGGCAGTCCTTGACTTGCGCAATAATCCCGGTGGTGTGCTTAATGCCGCGATAGATGTGGCCAGTGAATTCTTGGCTATGGGCGTAGTAGCTGAAGTAGTCGACAGTGAAGGAAAGCAAAGCTCCATACCAGTAAAGCCCGGGGGTGTTGGCACTAAACTGCACCTTATAGTCCTGGTAAACAACGGTAGTGCCAGTGCCAGCGAAATCGTAGCCGGGGCCCTCCAAGACTATGGACGGGCAAAACTGGCTGGAAGTAAAACTTTCGGTAAAGGTAGTGTCCAGATGGTTCGAGACCTTGAAGATGGCTCAGCATTGCATATAACTGCTTATCGCTGGCTCACTCCCCATGGTAATCCGATAGATGGTGTTGGTCTAACACCGGACTTCGCACTCGAGCTGGAGGGAGAGGAACTCGTTGACTGGGCTGTACAATATTTGAAAAACCTGATCAAAATTGAATCGCTTGCCCCTGCTTACTCCTAAACCAGTACAGCCCCGATACTATAGACCACGCCAGAATACAATCTTCTCCAGCGGCTCACGGGAACTTCGGAATTTATTCGCTGGAAGATCCCAATCAGGATAACCGATAGCTATACCTATGGCTAGTTTCTTCGAACGAGGTATATCTGCAATCTCCCGTACCACATCCGGGTACTGCACCAGTGCACCTTCTATACAAGTACCAAGCCCAAACTCAAGCGCCACCAATGCTATAGTCTGTGTAACCGCGCCAATATTGAACAGCACCCATGGGTCACCACTATCCGCCTCTGTAGCCACAAATATAACATTCGGAGCATCGAAGGCGTGCATCATCTTCAAGTACCATTCCTGCCGCTTCTCTCTATCCTCCCTAGAGAAACCCAATAACGGGTACAACGCAGACACCAATGCAACCCGTCGTTCTCTATAAACTTCAGACAACGAGGAGGCGACGGGAAAATCAGGGTTTGGCTCTGCTCGTCTCAAAAATTGCTGCTGTAAAACTTCTTTTAACTTCGCCAGCACTTCACCACCCAGGACAAAAAATTCCCACGGCTGTGTGTTTGAACCTGACGGAGCCCACTTGGCCACCTCAATTATCTGAGCTATAACATCTCTAGATACCGGGGTCGGCTTATAACCCCTGATGCTCTTCCGCGATTTAACTGCGTCAATAAGGTCCATCTCGTCTCCTTTTAACCATCGATTATGTCTTTGGTACTGGGCACCCTATCACACAAACGCTCATCAAGGCGGCTCGCCATATCAAGAGCTCGCGACAAAGCCTTAAATAATGCCTCGGCTTTGTGATGGTCGTCTACCCCGCTCAATACCTTTGCATGCACACAGACCCTTGCCTCAGAGGCGAAAGAAACGAAAAAGTGGCGCACTAAATCGGCATCCATCCCACCAATATCAGCACCATTGAAGAGGGCTTCAAATAGAGTATAACTGCGCCCACCAATATCAACTGCTACCAGAGCTAGAGCATCGTCCATCGGTACAGCAGCGTATCCCATCCTTGCTATACCACGCTTATCACCCAAAGCCCTAGAAAAAGCCCTGCCCAAGCAAATAGCGACGTCCTCTACAACATGATGCTGGTCAGCTCCTGTGGCTGAAATCTTCATGTCAAATAAGCCATGCTGAGCTAATTGGCTTAGCATGTGGTCAAAAAACCTGATCCCTGTCGTTATTTCAAATTCGCCTATGCCATCAAGATTGAGTTCCACCTTGATAGAGGTCTCCCTAGTCTCCCGGGTCACCTTAGCTTTTCTTTCAGCCATCTGCTAACCTCGCATTCTTATTAGACAATGTTAACACATGTCCTTCAAAGCAACAACCAGCGCATCAGTATGCTCCGGTTTACCGACGCTAATGCGCAGGCAATCTCTTAGCCCCGGAGCATCAAAATAACGGACAAAAATGCCTTTCTGCCGCAATTGCCTGTGCACCCTTTTAGCCTCTCCGTCAAGCACTCTGCAAAGCACAAAGTTAGCCTGTGAAGGATATACCTTGAGCCAGGTGAACTGATTCAACTCGCCGATCATCCTTTCTCGTTCTGTCGTTATAGCCTTAATAGTGCCGCGAAGGTACTCCATATCTCTCAACGACTCCAGCACCGCCACTTGTGCAGCACAGTTCACATTGTATGGCTGCTTTATCCTCATAAGGTACTTGACAATGTCAGCAGGAAAAATTCCATAGCCAGCTCTCAACCCCGCCAGACCAGCCCACTTGCTAAAAGTTCTTAGAACTATCAGATTAGCATATTGCATAACTAAACTCGCCGCCGTAACACCGCAAAACTCAAAATAAGCTTCGTCGATTACCACTATGATATTGCTTTTCAAAAGCTCGCGAATATCGCTTTCTGAAACAAGGTTACCAGACGGGTTATTCGGCGAAGCGATAAAAATGACCTTCGTGTTTTTGTTCAGCTCTTTCTTTATACCTGACATATCTATGGAAAAGTCTTCTCTCCTGGGTACGTCAACAGTCAATCCTCCACATACCCTAGTACTAAAAGAATACATACCAAATGTCGGCGGACAATTAATTACCCCATCACCAGGCTCCAGAAACAAGCGCAACACCAGATCGATAAGCTCGTCACTCCCACTACCAGCCACTATGTATTCAGGTCCCACACCTACATACTCAGCAAGTGCCTTGCGTAATTCCCGTTGCTCAGGGTCAGGATACAGGTGATAATACTTGTAACTAGCCAGAGCCTGTCTTACTTTCTCCGAGCAGCCATAAGGATTCTCATTTCCATCCAGCTTGACCACCCTGTCAGGAGGGATCTCCACCTGCTTGCTCAATATTTCTGTTGGCTCGATAGGGACATAGCCCTCAATATGTCTAATGTCTTTTCTTATCAGCCTCTCTGAGTCCTGAAATAAACCCACTTTTTCTCTCCGAAACAACCGCTAAATCCTCATTTTTATAGCTCTGGCATGCCCGGACAAGCCCTCAGCTTCAGCTATAGCGATAGCAGCTTTCCCCAGCCGTCTCGTGCTACCGCTGTTCAGAGCTATGACATTGGTGATTTTGAGAAAGTCCTCGACACCCAGGGGCGAGCTGAAACGAGCGCTCCCGCCTGTAGGTAATACATGGCTGGGACCAGCTATATAATCACCCAGAGCCACCGCAGAATCACCACCAACAAAAATGCACCCAGCATTGCGGACTTTATCAACATAAGCGCTAGCTTCGCCTAGCATCAGCGATACGTGCTCCGGAGCACACAAGTTGACCAATTCTATAGCTTCGTCCAGACTGCCCACCACCGCTATCACTCCTTTTGAAATCGACTTACTAGCAATATCTTTCCGTTCCAATTCTTCTAACTGCCGTCTTATTTCCGCGCTGACACTCCGAGCCAGCTTCGAAGAAACGGTAACTAATGCCACAAAAGCCTGCGCATCGTGCTCAGCTTGAGCGAGAAGGTCAGCGGCGCACAATGCTGGGTCGGCGGTATCATCAGCTACGATTACCACCTCACTGGGACCTGCAAGGCTTTCAATGGTAACCACACCGAAGACCATCCTTTTTGCTAAGACAACAAACATGTTCCCTGGACCGCAAATTTTGTCAACTTTAGGTACCGATTCTGTCCCAAATGCCAATGCAGCAATAGCTTGGGCACCACCAATACGAAAAATACGGTCAACACCGGCAATATCAGCCGCCACAAGAGTCAACGGTCGGACAGTACCGTTCTTGCCCGGCGGAGTCGTCATGATAATTTCTTTTACACCCGCTACCCGAGCTGGAATAGCAGTCATCAGCACCGTAGAGGGATAAGAAGCAGTGCCCCCAGGAACATAAATACCCACTTTATCCAAAGCTCTGACCTGTCGCCCTAACCCTCTTAGTAAAAATCCGGTATATAGCCTCTGTCTGCAAACAGAGTGAAAATCTTCTATCCTTCTAGCAGCTAGCCTTAACGCCGCCACCAGCTTGCCATCGACTGTTTTGTAAGCAGCAGATATTTCATTCCTACTAAGTTCAAGTGAATGAATTTCAACACCATCAAGTTTCTTGGTGTACTTAAATAAAGCACTATCACCCCTGGCACGTACTTCGTTAATTATCTCGCTGACAATCTGCTCTTCAGAAGTCTTTTTCCTCTTTTCCGCTGGCGAACCCACCAGTGCCAGGTGTCGTCCATATTCAGGTACTTCCCGGGCAAGTAATCTAGCCGCTTCTTGAAAGCCTCTTACTATCTTCATCTAGCCGACCTTGGTAGCCTGACGGAAAGCTTCTACCAGACTGAGAACCTTATTTTTCTTTACTGCATTCTCGATGCTATACCTGTTTCCTATAAGACAGGCTGCAGACTTAAATATAGTGTCCACGACTTTCAGATTATGCTCGAGTAGCGTCTTACCAGTCTGTGTGTTTTCAATGAGCAAATCAGCATCTTCGGGTAAGAAAACCTCGCTCGCCCCCCAAGTAGGGATTAGCCTATATCTGGAGAAATGATTATCACGGAGGTATTTATCAGCGATGTTCACATACTCCGAAGCAACCCGGATGGGCGATATTCTGCCAGACTCCGCAAGTTGTCGTAAGTCAGCAATGTCACTTACAGGTAAACTCTGACTAGTCACCGCTACTACCCTCACCTGACCGAAGCCTAGGTCGAGCAGTTTCACAACCGGACTGGAGGGAAAACGATGGATATGGTCAAGAAGCCAGTCTTCACCAGTTATAGCAAGGTCAAAGCCACCATTTGCCACTTGTAATGGCATATCCTGCGGTCTGATAACTTTCGTACACACCCAATCGAGGATGCAGCGTGGGCGCCTGTCGAGTATATCAGCTGAATAACCTTCCATCCTCAGTCCAGCCTTTCCCAAGAATTCCTGAGTGGGAGCTTGTTGGTGCCCATCCGGCAACGCTAACCAGATTTTATCCGCTTGAGCACTCAAACGAAAGTTATTGGCACTTCTCTTTAAATTTGGCCTGACCTCCAGCCATGGCTTAACCGTCTTGCTCAGAGCATCGCTTAACAGTCCCACCACCTGACCCAGCTCCTTCGTCTCCCAACTGTTTTTGTTAGCTACAAGAAAAGCGCTGGTCTGAAACAAGGTCTTTAATGGGACCAGGCTCTGAGCAGCTACTTCAACCTCGTCTTCCGCCCATAATACAACAACATCAGCATTTTCAGGCGGATAGACCTCCCCAGCACCCCATATAGGGAAAACCCTAAAATCCCTAAGCCTGAACTTCAAAGCCATTCTTTCTGCTAAGTTTGGATATTCAGTCACAATTCGCAGAGTGTGCTGACTACTCACCAAGCTCTGAAAACTTTGTATGTCATCAAATTTACTTGATACAACATATACACCGCCCCGACCATATTGCAGGTCCAGCACCTTAACCAAGGTGCTGGCAGGATATTTACTCATCAACTCCTCGATCCAATCCAGACTGCATATGCCCAAATCATAATTCCCCACAGCCACCTGAACAGGAATATCTCTTTCCTGAAAAATCTTAGCTGACACAAATGGATATTTTGACGACTCAAGACGATAAATCCGTGTTGACTCAGTATAGTTTTTAAATTCCAGCCCTGCTTCTCTGAGAAGACAAGCAGTAGCTGGTAAAAGTCTACCCTTGGGCAAAGCCAATTTAACAGATGAAAGGGCACAACTACCTAACAAACTATTTTATACCTCCTATTATATCAACAGCACCTTCCACAGAGTCCGTTTTCTTTTTCTGCTTGCGCTTTTTATCCACTATCACAAAACTCACTGGGTCATCCCGGACTATAACCGACCATCGACAGGCTACTTCTGAGGCTACTTCCGCACCAGAAATACTGAGTTCAGCAGTATAGCCCCGGGTACGAAGCGCCTCTGCGACTTTAAACCCAGCCCTAACGATACTCGGAATTTCCTGCTCGCACTTGACTATAACCCTCCGTTCACTGTCCTGCTTCTTCACTGGCACAACTATATCCATCAACGGATCCATATAAAGCGCAAACCCGCAAGCCGGAGTATTCCTACCGCCGAGAAGTGGAATTAGATTGTCGTATCTACCACCACTACCGATTCTCTTCCCCTGAGATAAAAACTGAAAGCAAACGCCGGTATAGTATTCAAAACCCCTCACCGAGGTGGCATCGATCTGGTAACTTATACCTAGGGCATCGAGTAACTCAGCGATACCGGCAAAATCATCGAGCGCTGAACTGACATTTTCAGGGAGCTGTGGCAAAGACCTCAAGTTCTTAATGAAAGCAGCGCGTGTACCCTTGGAGTTCAAAATGCGCAGCAAGAATTCATGATGACTGGAACTAAATGATTCGGTCTTTTGCAACGCCTCTATGTCTCCATCGAGGATCCTGTCCAAAAGCCTCATCTCGTCACCGGTACTTAATCCTAACCCCTTAAGCAGCGCTCCGAGCACACCTGCATGTGACAACCGAATTTCGACATCACGCAACCCCAGATTTCTTAGGACTTCAAATGCCAAAGCAATCGTCTCTACGTCAGCACTCGGTTGTTTACCACCTATGAGTTCGGCTCCACATTGCCAACGTTCCCTGCTTTCCACGCCGGTTGCCTCAAAAACAAAAACATTGGTCACATAAAACAACCTTGCCGTACCCCACTGAGATGCATTTTCTATATATAGCCGTGCGACAGGGATAGTCCCGTCCGGGCGCAACACCACGCGCTCACCACTCCACCCATCCCAATCAAGAAAGGAGTAGACACGGCTTAGCATATTGGGAGTAAGCGTACCCGCAGCAGTAAACAGGTGCAAATACTCCAGGGTCGGGGTTCGTACTTCTTGATAACCCCAGTCCGTACATGAGCGACGGAACACATCCTCAATATATCGAAATACTTCGACATCCCCAGGAAGCAAGTCCCGTGCCCCTTTGCACCTTTGAATTATAAACTTCTCCTGCATATCGTGTAGGTTCACCTATTCTACAATAAGACTTCTTCGTCTTCAATACAGCATTATAGACAACTAACTGCACATGGTTGCTGCTAATAGGTCTGTAAACTATAATTAACCCGGGGCTAACAAATGTCACTCGTGGTACAGTTATTAAAACGGGCAGTTATTCTTTCCCTCGTCAGCTTGACCATTATAATATTCTTCGCCCCTAACAGGACAACTGCTAGTGCAGCCGAACTGGAGATACTGAAACTCGAAGGTACAATAGTGCCAGCAGTAGCAAATTACGTCGACCGTGGTATCCGTCAAGCAGAAATTAAAGGAAGCACCGCCTGCATCATAGAGTTAAATACTCCCGGTGGGCTGCTCGATTCCACTGAGAAAATTGTGACACGCATCTTGAACGCCAAAGTGCCAGTCATAGTATACATATCCCCCCGAGGCAGCTGGGCGGCCTCAGCCGGCACTTTTATCACACTGGCTGCCCACATAGCTGCTATGACCCCGGGCACCAGCATCGGAGCAGCACATCCTGTCACCATCGGACAGGAGATGCCAGAGGAAATGAAAAAGAAGACGACCGAGTTTTCCTCTGCATGGATAAGAAGTGTAGCCCAGTTGCGTGGTCGCAACCCAGAAGAAGCCGAACTCGCAGTGACAGAAAGTAAGTCATTCACCCCCTCAGAGGCCTTGGAGGCTGGGCTTATAGACTTCGTGGCTGAAGACATAGAGAGTTTGATTAAACAGATAAATGGCAGGAAGGTAACCTTAGCCACTGGCGAAGAAAAGACACTGGACACCACAACTTACAACCTGCATATAAACCAGATGAACGCGATTGAGCATTTTCTACATATCATAAGTGATCCAAATATCGCCTACATACTGCTCAGCTTGGCTACTATAGGCCTGATCACCGAAATTTCGAACCCGGGCATGATATTCCCTGGTGTTTTTGGAGGCATCAGTCTCCTTCTTGCCTTTTATTCCCTTGGTGTACTCAACGCCAACTGGGCTGGCGTTCTGCTCATATTACTTGCTTTCGGGCTATTTGTTGCTGAGCTTTTTACCACGGCTTTTGGTATACTGACTGCAGGCGGACTTGTGTCCATGGTCATCGGTTCGCTCATTCTTTTCAGTGGCACCTCACCACAAATGCAGGTCAACAGAGGACTGATCGCAATAGTGACTATTGTTATAGGCGCCTTCGTTGTGTTCGTCATAGGAGCCATCATTCGCGGTCAGAAAAGACGTGTAGTCACTGGCACCGAGGCACTCATCGGCAAAACAGCTGTGGCTAAAACGTACTTGGAGCCCAAAGGGACAGTACTAGTGGATGGCGAACTATGGACAGCGATAATCGACGAGGGTAAAGCAGAGCCCGGAGAGGAGGTGACGATAACCAAGGTCGAGGGATTAAAATTGATAGTGAGTAAGAAAACCAAAAGGAGGAAAAAATGAATATCGTTCTCATTGTCGCTCTAGTCATATTCGCAATCATAATACTTGCTGCCGCTATACGAATTGTCAACGAATATGAACGAGGAGTGGTATTCCGTTTAGGTAGATATGTTGGTGTCAGAGGTCCGGGGCTCATCTTCCTCATACCCTTCATCGAACGGATGGTAAAGGTGGACCTCCGTGTTGTAACTATGGATGTCCCACGCCAGGAATGCATCACCTTGGACACTGTGACAGTGAAGGTTGACGCTGTCGTCTACTTTAGAGTAGTAAGACCGGAGGACGCTGTACTTAACGTAGAGCAGTACATCAGGGCCACTTCGCTACTTTCTCAAACAACCTTACGCAACGTAGTCGGACAATCCGAACTCGAGGACCTGCTTGCTCACCGCGACAAAATCAACGAGCGACTCCAAGCACTTATCGATGAGGGTACCGAACCCTGGGGGATAAAAGTCAGCATGGTTGAAGTCAGAGATGTCGAACTTCCCGAATCAATGCAACGAGCTATGGCTGCCCAAGCTGAAGCTGAAAGAGAAAGAAGAGCTAAGATTGTCCATGCCGATGGAGAGTTCCAGGCTGCAGAAAAACTTGCCCAGGCAGCTAGGGTCATCGCCAGTGAACCTGCTGCACTTCAACTCCGTTATATGCAGACCTTAACCACCATCTCCACAGAGAGAACTAACACAGTGGTCTTTCCCCTACCAATCGACCTGCTTAAACCTTGGCTCGGCAAATAAAACATCCTACAAGGACGAGGACCCGTCCCCATATCATCCGGGACGGGTCTCAGTCCCTGACTATCGTTACATCACCAGCCATCACTTCAACAAGGCTGCCATCGGCATGCCGTAAGATAAGGCTTCCCTGTTCGGTGACATCTTCAGCTTTCCCTTGGTCAACATGCTGACCACTCTTAACAGTGACCCATTTTCCCAAGGTTTCCAGGTATTCCTTCCATGCTCCGTACACAGAGTTAGAACCTCCAGCTTGGACCTTCAAGTAAAGTTTTTCCAACTCAAGGAGCAAGGTGCAGATGAATTTATCTCTATCCACCTCCCGTCCAAGCTCA
>DAOUAI010000044.1:0-2812 GCA_034433775.1 Dehalococcoidia bacterium | reverse complement strand
CATAATGGACTCGCCGTTCCGGGTCTTCGGGAATTTGGGCATTTTGCCGGTAATGACGTACACCTTACCTGGACCAAGCTGAAATATTCTGGTCAAGTAATTGTTATTTTTGCAGGTAGTAGCACTGCCTTCGTAGTTACCCGGTGGTTCAGCCTCCTCCCCGCGATTGAAAAGCAGCAAGAACATCTTTCGTATATTTTCCTTGATTTGCTCAGATGTTTGAACTTTGCTGGTCTGGGACGCGATATAACCTGCATTCTCTGCTCTGATCAAGGCAAGACCAAAGATTTTGAACCACCCATGCTGCGGACCCAGGAAGTTGGAGGGCTCTCTAGGAGGCTCATAGCCAGCAGGTACCACGGTCGTTTGTCGTTCCAGAGCCAGCGAGAAATCCGGCTGCAGCCAGAATTTTTCTCCGCTGCTTAGTTGCAAGACTGCTTTTGGTAGACCGACCCCGCCGTAGATATCGGTGTTTTTGTCAGGCGCATATACACGGTACCACAGGACAGAGGGAGTCAGTACATTGTTTCCCCAGGGACCGGTAAAACCGAAGGGTGCTCCGACACGGCAGTTGCCCGGTGCACGGTACTCCGGGCTTTTCATCGCTTCGGGATTAAGTGCTACAGCATTGCCTAACCTCAACTCGAAGGTAATATGATAGCGCCTGCTTGATGCGGTGCGGTCAGCGCCAACTCTGAAGGGGTTGGTGTTGCCCGGGTCAGGTTCGATATCAACATCTACCAGCGGCACCTCCGACGTCTCCCCAATGGTACCGCTCGCCGGGTGCTTTGGGTCGAAGGGCGGTAAGATCTCATAGCTCATATAGCGGGCGTGGGGGAAATCGCCTTCTATTAATAGCTTGGATCCGATCGGGGCCACGAATATCAATTTCCCATATGTAACATGCGGGTCAGTCCCGAGCATGTACAATGTCTTAAATTCGGGGTCAACTTCGTGGCAGGGGATGACCAGCCACTGTTTTTCGGGCAGTACTTCTTCCGGTTTCATCAATGTCCAGTCTCTGGTCTTGGGGTTATCGATATATTCAGGCAGCAAACCTTTAGGCAATTTTGCCGGGACTTCACCTTTGAGCCATCGTCGAATATAGTCTTCCAGCCTGTCTGAAAGCTCTTGGGCTTTAGCGTTGTGCTCTCGTACGTATTCCTGCCCTTGGGCTTGTGCCGCAAGGGCGACCTGAAGTCTCTGGGCCATGGTCATTTGAGGTAACTCGGTGTGCGACCAATAATTATGTGGGTAGACTTCCTGTGCGAAATCTTTGCTGATAGTGTCCTCGTTCTGCTGTGTTTCCGGCGTCTGCGGTAAATCAGTGGCTTGTCGGTCATATCTACAGCCGGCGACAAGGGATGTGGTTACGAACAAAACTAATGCTATCAGTTGTGAACGTTTGGCTGGCATGGAAGAACTCTTCACTACGAAAGGCTTTTGGCTAACTCCCTGATAGCCGTTTCTGCTCGTTTCTTGATTCCAAGGAGCATTTTACGTTGCATTACAGCAGCAACCGGCTCTAGTAACCACCCGTAAGCTAACTTGTTTGCAATTCCGGGTTTGTGGTCGAATGACCACCTTGATATGAGGCGGATAAGGTCACCCTTTTGGCTGATGTAGAATATCCATACGCTGGAGGTGTTGTCGTCTGGACTTCCACCGTAAGCTAGCACTTTTTCAGGCTCAACAATTATGACTGGAATTGCTGGCGCTTTAGGATGCATTACCAACTTATCGCCTATTTTGATATCTTGGTATTCGGCAAGAATATGGTCTGTGTTATGAATATTACAGCCGACTAAATTTTCCAGAAGTTCATAGCTATAAAACCCACCTTTGTCCTGACCGACCTGCACTAGCCAACGCCAGACAGCGCCGGCAGGAGCTTTGATGCTTATTGCTTGGGTATAGCCACCGCGACGGTGGGGTACATACTCATCTCCTGGAAGGTTTTGGACAACTTCGTCTGGCGTAGCACCCCATCTTGAATACCACTTCCTGAGCAGAGGTCGCAACGCGATGCAGGCAACTATCAAGAACATACCGGCTATTGCCTCGGTGATTTTACCCAATGTGTTTTCTAACATTTGTTTTGCAGATGCCTTTATCTTACCCTAAATTTTGAAAGCAGGGCAATCGTGTTGCTTTTAAAACTGGGCTTCAGTTAAGTTTACACCAAGGGTGTATAGTCTAAAGTCCGTGGGTTCAATTGAAGCGGTTCATAGCGGCGGTCAGACCTTCGGTGAGCAGGCACTCCACAGCTTCAGCTACTCTGGCGATGATGGGCTTGATGGCTTCCTCTTCCTCAGGGGTGAAGTCGCCAAGGACATAGTCAACGATTACCTTTTCATCGGTTATGAGTAGGCCATCCGGTGTCACCGGGCGACCGATGCCCACTTTGATGCGACAGAAGTCGCTATTGCCGACTGAAGCGATTATCGAGTTTACGCCTTTATGCCCGCCTGAGCGTCCGCCTTTGCGAATTCGCAACTTGCCCAGCGGCAGGTCAAGGTCGTCATGGATTACGATGACATCGTCAATGACAACAGAGTGTTTTTTCATCAGACGGCTGACAGCTTCTCCTGAAAGGTTAACGAAGGTCTTCGGTTTGGCCAGCAGCACCGGTGTGCCAGCTATCTTACCGCTGCCAGTCTGAGATCGACATTCATTCTTTTTTAGCGGAATAGAGTGGTGACGTGAAAGAAAGTTTACACAGCGGAAGCCTATATTATGGCGATTGTGGGCATATGCTTTACCGGGATTGCCAAGACCTACAATTAGTTTCATCAGAATTAAGCGTTACTGG
>DAOUAI010000043.1:0-4242 GCA_034433775.1 Dehalococcoidia bacterium | reverse complement strand
GCATCAGCACCGCAGGCTATGGCATCTTCGAAATTCTTTTTCTGTATGTCAATGGCAAGTTCCCTATTACTGTAGATAACCGGCGCACTGCAACATAAAGCATCCATCCGCTCATACTGTCTCTGGGGTCTCACCACACCGACAAGCTCAAATACCTCGTCCAAAAAGGCATCATACTCCGGGATCCAGCGAGTAGCGCAGTTAGCCTGAAAAGAAACCTTCTTCCCAAGCTTGATAATGCTACTTTTGTGCTCCACCAGGTAATTGCGCAAATATTCGTACAAGTGCATGTACTTGAAGGGGACGCTGAACCCATACTCCTTGGACATTATGTGGGCCAGTACAAAGCCTTCATTATGCATATACACCACATCCTTGCCAAAACTGGCGAGCCTGTCCAGTACAAGCTGACCGTACCTTTTAACAAAGCTCTGCCCGCCCGAATGAACGCATCCGGCAAGGGACATAAATTCGGCACCCCTTACCACAGTCATGCCTCTAAATGGCTGGCTATCAAATGTACCCTCGGGAAACTGGTCAAACCGGAAAGAATCGAGCGATAACAGAGGCTTACCCTCTTCACCTGGTACCACCTCCCTCGGTTCTCCACGCCCTTCAAGCCCTTTAGCGATCTCCTCCAGCAATGGTTTACCGACTGCCACTATAGGACAGGTACCTATCTTCTCCTGCATCGCAAAAATAAGGTCAGCCGGGTCAGCACCGGTAGGACAGTAGCTTCTGCACGCAAGGCAGGTGATGCACTTGTGTAGTACCTCAGCGTCTTTACCTTCCATCAGCAGCTTCAATTCCGCCACCGCCCTGTCTTTATCGTAGCCCATATAGCGACACTTTACCAGGCAATCACCGCATAAGTTACACTTCGAAGCGTCCCACATTGCTTCCTCCTGAGTCCATTTCTACGACTTCGGATTATATGTCTGCTGCCGTTAGCTGTCAAAAGACACCACGACACTAGCCCTCTCAGTTTTCGAAAAATTCTGTTTATTTGTCTGTGCTGATATATCCAGATGCCTTCTCATAAGTCTCCAGTAGTGCTATACTTCGTGCGGTGGACGAAATCTTTCAACCCCAGCATCAGGTTTTACAGGAATAGCCCGTTGTTAATAAACACAGTAATTCGAGGAGCCAGCCAACATGATTGAACTAAAGTTCGACAAAGCGAAGTGCACAAACTGCAAAGGTATATTCTGCCTCACCAGATGTCAGTACATCCATCTGGACAAGAATGCAGCTAAAAAGGAATGGCAGAAAATAATCAACGGCGACGACTCACCTGTTCTCAAAGCCTGCACCACCTGCTACGCTTGCGAGGAGTACTGCCCCTTTGGCAACCATCCGTTCTACTTGATTGTAGAACGACAAGAAGAAAAAGGCATACTGCCAGCACCTCGCCCCATAATAACCATGTGGGTCAACCAATGCCAGCCGGTGGGTAGATTTGTCGTGGGCAAAGTGGGGCAGAAAGCATTGTCCTACTGTTTTTTGCCCCATTTCAATACACTGGTCAAAGGTAAGCTCTTCGACGGAATCGCCGAAGCTGTAGTCTTTGGTCAGGAGTTTTTCTGCAACGCCGTATACCTGCACTATGCCAAAACATCTGTGATAAAAGAAAGGCTTCCCCAAATCTTGGGCAATATCGAGAAACTGGGCATAAAAGAACTTGTCTGCCTCCACGATGAATGTTATGGCACATTTGCTTCACTGGCGCCAGCTTATGGCATCGAAGTATCATTCAAACCCATCCACTACTTCGAGTTCCTGCATAACAGGCTCAAAGAACTGGGTAAGTCAGTAAAGAAGTTAAATATTAAAGCTGCCTACCAGCGGAATTGCTCAGCCCGACTTTCTCCCCAGACTGACCACTTCGTCGACGATATTTTCGGTCTCATTGGTGTGGAACGAGTGGCACGGGAGTATGACAAGGACAACGCACTTTGTTGCGCTGAAATTATCCGCATGGGGAAGGGTCCATCGCTAGCAGACGATGTCCAGAAAAGGAATATTGATGATATGGTGAAGTCCGGAGCCGAGTATTGCGTGTTCAATTGCCCAGCATGCTGGGATGCTTTGGCAAGTAAAGTTGCTAAGCGTGGCATAAAGCCAATACACATCATCGACCTCTGTAAATTGGCGCTAGGCGAAGCCCAGTCACTAAGGCTACCTGAAATGGCAGGGGAGGTATAAAGCCATGACGACCACCAACGTTATATATGAAGCCTTGGTCAAGATAGTGGGTAAAGACTACGTTTCTACCAGCAAAGAGGAGAGGTATTTCTATGCCCGGGACGGCGGCTTGATGCCGGCACACGAACCGGACTTCGTGGTATTACCCGAAACGACCGAAGAGGTGCAGGAAATAGTCAGGCTGGCAAACAAAGAGAAAATACCCATAGTCCCAGCCGGGGCAGGACTGGCACTCACCGGGCTGGTCATACCCCAAAAAGGTGGTATTCTCCTGGATATGAAAAGAATGGACAAAATCCTGGAAGTAAATGAGAAGGCAAGATATGTAATCGTCGAAGGGGGCACTACGCAGGGCGCGCTGAAGAGTTATCTGCAAAAGCATTATCCCCATTTGAGACACAGCATACCTGATGCACCACCTTCAGCCACGGTGGTCGCCAACGCCATGATACATGGTCAGGGAAGATTAGCGCACCAGCACGGTTTCAATTCAGATATGGTCTCGGGGCTTGAAGTCGTGCTCCCCACAGGAGAGATTTGCCGCATCGGTTCCTGCTCGGTATCACCCTACTGGTTCTCCAAAGGCGCACCGATGCCCGACCTGAGTGGGCTCTTCCTTGGCTGGTTCGGCACCACTGGTATCATAACCAAGCTCGGCTTGAAGCTCTACCCCTGTAAAAAAATGAGAGACGTGATGGTATTCCTTGCAGACAATGCTGAGCTAGTCCCAGAAATTTTGCTGAAACTCAGCCATACCGAAATGGTCGAAGATGTGGTGATCTCAGCCCAGCCCTTGCCTTTAAGGTTCAGAGGCACTTTCTGGATTATGGTCTACCTCACCGGGGATTCGGATGAGGAGCTCGAATTTAAGCAAAAGATGGTCTGGAACGCACTTTGGGACTACTTCCAGAGCCGGGACGTGGGAGTTTTAAGTACCTCCCCTGAGGCTAAAGCGCCGCTGCTGTCCATGCCATCTAAAGATACGACAAGATTCGCCGATGTGGCTAAAGGCGGTGGATTTCAATACGCTGGTCCCATAACCCCGATCGAAAAATTCCCCACCTTTATCCGCAAGCTGGAGGAGGTGGCAAACAAGTACAACGTTTTCTACGGCTCCACCACCCGGCTTATCGGCTCGGGCCACTGCATGATGTTCTCCTTCTCCTTCTCCTTCAACCGCGCTAACCCCGATGAAATGGCAAGAGCCAAGAAGGCGCTGGACGAGTGTAGTAAATTCGCGCTTGAGGAAGGAGCTGTCCTCTGGAAGGCAGATATGGACGAACAGAGGATGCTGATGGAAAAGATGGACCCGAATACTCTCGCTCTGATGAAAAAGATAAAACAACTTTTAGACCCTAACGGGATCATGAATCCGGGTAACTGGGAGATGAGATAATGCAGCAGAAATATGTCAACCAGATCCATAGATGCTTCCGCTGTGGCTACTGTAAATTTCCCACCGATTATTCATCATTTAACTGCCCACCATATCGGAGGTTCAGGTTTGAGACCTATTCCACCGGTGGTCGTCTCTGGCTAGTCTACGCCTGGCTCAAGGGCGAAATCCAGTGGTCAGAGCACCTTGCAGAAATACTTTACACCTGCACGACCTGCAAGAACTGCGCTGAACAATGCCCGATGAAGTTTGCCCCTGACATAATCGATTGGATAGTCGGCGCCAGAAGCGACATGGTGGAAAAGGGCAGGATCCCGCCACGGGTAGCCCGCTTTTTCGAAGCCGTACAGGGGTACGGTAACCCCTTCAAGTTGCTCCGGACCGACCGGGCTGCCTGGGCTAATGGAACAAAACTATACTCAAGCGGAGATGAATTTCTTCTGTATGTAGGCTGCCTCGGTTCCTATGACGAACACGGGCAGAAAATGGCTAAAAGCCTCATCGAGGTACTCAGAGCATTGAATGTGTCCTTCGGCATACTGGGAAACGAAGAGGAGTGCTGCGGCAACGAAGTCTACATGCTGGGCGAAATGGGACTGTTTCAAAGCATAGCTGAAAAAAACATGCAGAAATTCAAAGAG
>DAOUAI010000042.1:0-3695 GCA_034433775.1 Dehalococcoidia bacterium | reverse complement strand
TTTACCACGGAGGCACAAGACGACCCTCACTTTTGCGCCTGAGGCGGGGACAGAAAGGCTGCGCCGGGTGATAAACAAGGGCATCTCTGAGGAGGGTATATTGGACACACTTGCTGCGGCGTTCGAGAGAGAGTGGCTCAATATCAAGCTTTACTTCATGGTGGGGCTGCCTACGGAGACTATGGATGATGTGAAAGGGATAATAGACCTGGTGGAGAAGACCGTTAAACTGGGTAGGAAAATAAGGTCAAGGACTCCGACGATCCGGGTCAGCGTGGCTGCTTTTGTGCCCAAGCCTCATACCCCCTGTCAGTGGGTGGCACAGGAAACCATGGAGCTACTGGTTGCCAAGCACGATCTGCTAAAGCGTGTCGTGCCACGCTTTGGTGCCCAACTATCATGGCAGGATGTCAGGACAAGCCAGCTCGAGGCAGTGCTCTCCCGCGGTGACAGGAGACTGGGTAAGGTCATTTACTGGGCATGGGAGAAGGGTTGCAAGTTTGATGCCTGGAATGAATGTTTTGACTACGGGAAATGGTTGAGCGCATTTGAAGAAAATGGGCTCGACACTGCTTTCTATGCCAATCGAGAGCGTCCTCTGGACGAGCTCCTTCCGTGGCAGCATATAGATACAGGCGTTACCCTGTCATTTCTTAAGAGGGAGTGTGAAAACATGTGGCAGGAAAAGGTCACACCTGATTGCATTCGTAATTCCTGTAATGCCTGTGGGTTGCACCGCTGGCATCCGGACTGCCGCAGGAAATTCGAGGAAGTTAAATCTGTAAAGTACAACGGGTTGTGTTATGATAAGAAGTGAAGGGAGGGAATTATGGAAGGCGTCTCTTTACCATCTGAGTCAGTATACTGGCCGTTTAAAAAATACCAGGACATGTACAGAAGGTCTATAGAAGACCCTGAGCATTTCTGGGCGGAGGAGGCTAGAAAGCTGGACTGGTTTAAGACCTGGGACACCGTGCTGGAGTGGGAACCTCCATATGCCCGGTGGTTTGTTGGCGGCAGGATAAATGCCTGTTATCAGTGTGTCGACCGACATGTGAAGACATGGCGGCGTAGCAAAGTAGCTATCTACTGGGAAGGTGAGCTAGGCGATAGCCAGGTGCTCAGCTATTCCACCCTCTATCGGTGGGTGAACAAGTTTGCCTCCGTGTTGAAGAATCTCGGTGTGGCTAAGGGCGATAAGGTGGTCCTGTATATGCCTATGGTACCTGAGTTGCCTATTTTTATGCTAGCCTGCGCTCGTATCGGTGCTGTGCACACCGTGGTGTTTTCCGGTTTCAGTGCTCAGGCGTTGGCTGATAGGATAAATGATACGCAGGCTAAGGTCCTGGTGACGGCGGATGCTGGTTTCAGGCGTGGCAAGTACCTGGAGCTAAAAAATATCACCGATGAAGCCCTGGGTTCAGCCCCATCTATCGAGAAGGTGATAGTCACCAGGCGGGGCAATATACCTACTAACATGAAGCCTGGACGCGATTTCTGGTTGCACGAATTGCTGGATGATGCGGTGCCATTTGTACCTGCAGAGCCGGTGGAGGCCACTCATCCTTTATACATATTGTACACATCTGGCACTACGGGGAAGCCCAAAGGCATTGTACATAGTACCGGTGGTTACCTTGTGTTTACAAACTCGGGCTACAAATGGGTATTTAATGTCAAAGAGGAATCGGTATACTGGTGCACTGCTGATGTCGGCTGGGTCACCGGACATAGCTCTGTGGTCTATGGACCACTATGCCATGGTGCTGCTATAGTGCTCTATGAGGGCGCGCCGGACTATCCTTCTGTTGATAGGTGGTGGGATATCGTGGAGAAGTACGGCGTCACCATTTTTTACACTTCACCAACTGGTATCAGGATGTTGATGCGGTACGGTGAGGACGTGGTCAAGAGACATGACCTGAGTAGTCTTGAGCTGTTGGGTAGCGTGGGTGAAGCTATAAATCCTGAAGCCTGGCACTGGTATTACCGTGTGGTCGGTGGTGAGAGATGTCCGATTGTCGATACCTGGTGGCAGACAGAAACGGGCGGCACAATGATATCACCGACTCCTGGCATTGAGCTTGTCCCTCTAAAGCCAGGCTCAGCAACTTTCCCTCTGCCAGGCGTCAACGCCGATATTGTCGATGAAAGCGGCAATTCTGTCCCTACAGGCGAAAAGGGCTATTTAGTGATAAAGTCCCCTTGGCCAGGTATGCTTATGGGCATTCATGGTGACCCGCAGAGATATAAAGAGACTTACTGGTCTAAGTTCCCAGGCATGTTCTATACCGGTGATTACGCAATCAGAGACAATGATGGTTACTTCTGGCTGTTAGGTAGGGCGGATGAGGTGCTTAAGATTGCCGGGCACAGGATAGGCACTATAGAAATAGAAGATGCTGCAGTATCACACGAGGCTGTAGTTGAGGCGGCAGTTGCTAGCCGTCCAGACCCCGTGAAGGGGGAGGGAATAGTCATCTTTGTCACATTGCGACAGGGCTTTGAGCCTTCGCCGGAGCTGAAAAACAAACTAAAGCAGCACATACGCTCAACTCTAGGGCCTGTGGCTACTCCGGACGAGATCTATTTTGTCAACAAGTTGCCCAAGACAAGGAGTGGCAAGATTATGAGGCGCGTCCTTAAAGCTGTGGCTAGCGGTGCCAGCATTGGTGATTTGACGACACTCGAGGACGAAGCATCGGTGGAGGAGGTGAAGAGGGCTTTTGAGGAGCTCCGGAAGGAGGTCTGAGGGAAGGTCAGCGATACCGGAGCTTATTGGAGGGGCGCACCAGATCAAGTCGTGCCTGATTGACTGCTACAAGGCGATTGGAGCGGGGGCGTTTTTAGATAATTTTGACTTTCTTGCCCAAAATGGTTAAACTGTCTTTTCGTTTTAAACATGACAGTGGACAGTAAAATTACCAGACTGATGGCAGTTATTGGAGGTAACTTCTTCAGGTCTGTAAGCAAGCGTCGACCAACATTCTGATTCTCGAGTGAGGGCTGGAATTATGAAACCGCTCAAGCTAGAAGTATCTAAGAGACAAATAACCGGCAAAAAGGTCCGCTTTTTGCGGCGGCAAGGCATTATACCTGGTAATATCTACGGGCATGGGTTGGACTCCACACCGGTACAGGTCGAAGCTAAGGTCTTGAAACAACTACTTTCGCATGCTGGCAAAACTGACCTCGTCCTACTGAAGGTCAAGGGCTCGGGTGAACCGGTGAGAGTCCTTGTTCGCGAGGTGCAGCGTAACCCTGTCACCGATGAGTTACTCCACGTGGAGTTCTATCAGGTGAGGGCGACAGATAAGATCAAGGCAGAGGTGCCTCTGGAATTTGTTGGCGAGGCTCCAGTGCTGGCTAAAATTAAAGGTACCACCCTACTCCGTTTGGTTGATTCCTTGCATATCGAAGCCCTGCCTGATTATTTACCACATAGCCTTCAGGTCGACCTGTCAGTCCTGGAGGATGTTGACCAGTCAATTTGTGTCAAAGACATACCGGTGGGCGAAAATGTGACTGTGCTCAGTGACCTGGAGCAAGTGGTGATTAAGGTAGTGGAAGCCCGCAAAGAGGTTGAAGAGGTGGCGCCTGTCGAGGTTGTGGAAGAGATGGTTCCAGCCGAAGAGGCGGAAGGTGGTGAGGAAGAAAAAGAAGAACCAGGCGAAGGGGATTGACACTCTGAAGCC
>DAOUAI010000041.1:0-5962 GCA_034433775.1 Dehalococcoidia bacterium | reverse complement strand
CCATTCTAGTCCTGCTTATTGGACACAATTTTATGAGCCTTGGAGAACAGTTCCCGAACTCGTGTTTGAGAAGAAGCAATTGACACCGGCGCTTCAGCAATCGCTGATTTCCGTTCATTATTGAGGCGTGTCCTTTTGTCAGGCCAAGTATTCAAAGTAGAGCAAAACTAGCCTATCAGGCGGCAGTATCGGCATCTGACCGATAAGTTTCCTCATTAAGATCAGAGCCTCGCTGCTCCCTGAAATCATCGAAATGATAAAAGTGCTCATAGCTATTCAGTCCCTAAGATGATAGCCCTGCCCATCATCGGCAACAATGAAGACTACTTGAGGTGGATAGATGAAATCACGTAGGCTGCACATCCGTAAAATGATTCAACTGTGGTGGGCGATAGTGGACTTGAACCACTGACCTCCTGTGTGTAAGACAGGCGCTCTAACCGCTGAGCTAATCGCCCATTCATGGTACGCCTGGTGAGATTTGAACCCACGACCTCAGCCTCCGCAGGGCTGCGCTCTATCCGCTGAGCTACAGGCGCACAACCTGGTGCCGAAGGTGGGATTTGAACCCACATGTCCTTACGGACACTACGCCCTGAACGTAGCGCGTCTGCCTTTCCGCCACTTCGGCATGGGCAGTACTGGATTTGAACCAGTGACCTCTTGCGTGTGAAGCAAGCGCTCTAACCGCTGAGCTAACCGCCCGGAAACATATCTATTTTAAACCCCAACAGCCACGCTTGTAAACATAGACCTCTGGCTCTGTCACTCCAGAAACTAACGCAGCACACCGCTATTCCTGATTATCAGTTTTAGGTCGCAAAGAATATGCAATGTTAAATACTTAATGCACCGCACACGAGCATTGACAAAGACACCTCTTTTTGCTAAAGTGATTTTCGACTTATACATACCGGCAGGTCTCATATAAGGCAGCGGCAATATGAGGGCTTATATCACTAGGCGTTTGTTGCTACTTATTCCCACTTTGCTCATTGTAACCATTATCGTCTTTTGCGCTGTGCGGTTTGTCCCTGGCAGCGTCATCGAATTAATGGCAGCGCAAATTGGTGAGACGGAGAATATGGAGGAGGCTATCGAGACTATAAAACATGGTCTGGGACTGGACGTGCCCATTTATGTCCAGTATGGGAGATGGATAGGGGGTATTCTCACAGGTGACCTCGGAAAATCGTTGTGGACAGGAAGAAGTATAGGAGAGGAATTGCTCAATAGACTGCCAGTATCGGTTGAGTTAGGTATCCTAGCACTGATCACTGCCCTGCTAATAGCACTTCCTATAGGGATAATGTCTGCTATACGGCAGGACACAGCTGCCGATTACATCGGGCGCAGCATAGCTATCTTCTGCATCAGTGTACCTGCATTCTGGCTGGCAACACTCGTTGTTGTCTACCCCTCGGTGTGGTTTGGCTGGACACCGGCTATACAGTACATCCCCATTCTTAAAGACCCTGTAGGTAATCTGAAACAGTTCATCATCCCAGCCGTTCTGATGGGAATGGTAATGTCAGGAACTACCATGAGGATGACCCGCACCATGATGCTGGAAGTACTGCGTCAAGACTACATCAGGACCGCTTGGGCAAAGGGGTTAAAAGAGGGTGTAGTCATTTCAAGACATGCCTTAAAGAATGCATTGATACCTGTAGTCACTATTGTTGGCATGCAGCTACCTATCCTGGTAGGAGGGGCAGTGATCATTGAAACAATTTTCGGGCTTCCCGGCATCGGGAGATATTTTGTTGATGCCCTGTTCCAGAGGGACTACCCTGTCATCTCAGCGATCAATTTGGTCATCGCCACCTTTGTCATGCTATGCAATCTCGCAGTTGATATTACCTATGCTTACCTAGACCCGAGGGTACAATATACTTAATTTAGGAGTACATTGGCTCAGATTGAACTGGCACCGACGATTAGAGAAGAAAGAGCACGCTCTTTCTGGGCAGACCTGCTCATCCGTCTGGTAAGAGAAAAACCTCTGGGCACAGTAGGTGGCGCTATAGTCCTGTTGCTCCTGCTTGTAGGTATACTGGCAAATGTGCTGGCGCCCTTCGGATACAATGAGACATATGTTGGTCCACGTTTAGCCGCTCCCTCGCCTGAGCACTTGCTGGGCTGCGACCAACTAGGTAGAGACCTTCTCAGCCGAATTATCCATGGCGCCCGTGTCTCAATGATAGTTGGACTCAGTGTCGCTGGTATATCAGTATTAATATCAACTTTCATCGGCATAATTTGCGGGTATCTTGGCGGCAAGCTGGACATCATAGCCCAGCGATTTGTGGATGCCTGGATGTGCATCCCGGGGCTGTTCCTTATCCTGACCATCATGGCTGTGACAGGTCCGGGAATGGTGCCGGTAATAGTGGTATTAGGCGTCGCCTATGGAATCGGACAGTCACGAATAGTACGAAGCGCGGTGATGGGTATCAAGGCTAATACCTATCTGGAAGCTGCCAGGGCTGTCGGTTGCAGTACAGGGCGGATATTATGGAAACATGTGCTCCCAAATGTAACAGCACCGATAATAGTGTTATTCACTATCACCGTTGGCGGTGCTATCCTCACCGAGGCCACAATCAGCTTCCTTGGACTAGGTTTACCACCGCCCATACCAAGCTGGGGTGGTATGCTCAGCGAAGCAGGACGCCGCTATATGCTGATGGCGCCACACCTTGCTGTATGGCCAGGTCTGTTCCTAGCTATCGTCGTCTACGGAATTAATATGCTGGGTGATGCTATGCGTGACCTGCTCGACCCCAGGCTTAGAGGTGGACTGGGGCGATATGATGTAGCCAAGAAGAAACTGCCCAAATAATCAACAAGTTGCTGATATTTCAGCGCCCGAAGCTGTGAACAGTACAGCCGCCAAACAAAATTAAAAAGGAGGGCAGCGATGACAAAAAGAATATTCGTAGTATGTCTCTTAATTCTAGGGTTGATTGCAGGACTAGTGAGTAGTAGCTGCGCTGGAGGAGTCAAAGAGACAGTTACTGTGGAGAAAGAGCGGCCCGTTTACGGCGGTATCCTCACCACAGCAGCAGCCGCAGACCCTCCTGCTTTCGACGATGCCGTCCAACCACACTATGTTACCGGCACTCTGAAGCTTACCAATGAAGAACTATGGACGGGGGACTGGACGAAGGGTATAGCCGGCGGTCACGGCACAAAAGAATGTGATTGGTTCACTGGCGGCGGGCTAAACCGTCTGGAGCATAAAGCCGGGTCTTTAGCCGAGAGCTGGGAGATACAGGGCAAGGAGACCATAATCTTCCACCTGCGCAAAGGGGTAAAATGGCATAACAAGCCACCGACTAACGGCAGGGAGCTTACTGCTGAAGACGTCGTTTTCTCCCTGAAGCGCCAGTGCACTGCACCAACAGCTTATTTTAAGAGAACATACCCCAAGGCAGCTGAGACCCTGGAGATAACCGCACCTGACCCCTATACCGTGGTGGTCAAGACCAAGCCGGAGTACTTTGGTGACGTCATCACCCTGATACCCGATTATATGTGCATATTCCCCAAGGATGCGGTGGAACAGTTCGGCAACATGAATGACTGGAAAAACAGCCTCGGCACCGGTCCCTTCATGCTCACCGAATTTGTGCCTGGCAGCGTAATCTCCTACGAGCGCAACCCTGCTTACTGGGACAAGAACCCCATTGGCCCCGGGAAAGGTGACCAACTGCCCTATCTTGACGGCGTAAAGACGCTTATCATCCCTGATGAGTCCACGGCAGATGCTGCTTTCCGCACGGGCCAGCTTGATATACTGACCTGCGATTGGGAACGCGCACAGCAATTCCTGCGCATGCCCCAGCTAAAACATGTTCGGTATCTCGATGATTACGGTCAGGCGTGCATATACATGAGGACAGACAAGAAAGACTCGCCCTTTGCCGACAAAAGGGTGCGACAAGCACTGTGGCTGGCTATAGACAACAAGAGAATACTCGATGAATACTACGGTGGCGAAGGTGTGTTGCTCAAATGGCCTATAATGTACTTCAAGGAATACGCCGGGGCTTACGTGCCACTGGAACAGATGCCAAAAACTGTACAGGAACTGTTTGAGTACCACCCGGACAAGGCGAAACAGCTTCTAACTGAGGCTGGCTATCCCAATGGCTTTAAAGCCAAGATCATCTGCTACAACCAGCGTGCTTATATGGACCCCCTGCAGATGGTACAAGACATGCTGTCCAAAGTAGGTGTACAGTTGGAGATCGAGCCCAAGGACTATGCCACCTTCACTTCCCTAATTGTAAGACGCGCCTATGATGACATGCTCTTTGCCTTCTACTCTGGCATCGGTACTTACTTCAAGGCAATAAACTACACTGGGCCCGGGATGTACAACGGTAGCTATGTGGATGACCCTGTGCTTAATAGGGCACGCGACGAAATGCTAGCAGCCTATCCAGACGAAGCCGCAGTCGACAAGATACATCGTGAGTTATTGCCTTATATTCTGGAACAAGCTTATGTCCTTGCACTCCCTGCATCCTATCAGTACCGGTTCTGGTGGCCCTGGGTGAAGAACTATAGTGGCGAAGCTTCAGTGGGCTATTACAACGTCCTTAACTATACCAAATATATCTGGATTGACCAGGAATCGAAGAAATCAATTCAAGGTAAATAAAAGGAGATGCGCGCTGTTACTACAGGCGAGACACCGAGATGCCTCGCCTGTAGTAAGTATCTTGATTTGAATTCAGATGGTGGAAAAATTACTTGAAGTAAAAGACCTAAGAACTTATTTTTATATCAGAGAAGGGGTACTCCGGGCTGTCGATGGGCTATCATACTCAGCTAACAAAGGTGAGTTCGTTGCCCTTGTCGGCGAGAGCGCCTGCGGCAAATCAGTAAGTGCCCTCTCAATAATGCGCCTTATACCCTACCCCCCGGGAATTATCGTGGGCGGAGAAATCATCTTTGAAGGCAGAGACCTGCTCAAACTGAGCGAAGAAGAAATGCGCTCCATCAGAGGTAACCGTATCGCTATGGTCTTTCAAGAACCTATGACTTCGTTGAACCCGGTGCTTACCATAGGACGCCAGCTAGCTGAGTCACTGGAACTGCATCGCGGGCTAATGAAAGAAGAGGCTTTAGAAGAAGCGAGTAAGCTGTTGAAATTAGTCGGCATCCCTGATGCCGAAAGGCGATTGAATGATTATCCCTACCAATTCAGCGGCGGTATGCAACAGCGTATCATGATAGCAATGGCATTAAGTTGTAACCCTGCACTCCTGATCGCCGACGAGCCGACAACATCTGTTGATGTGACCGTTCAAGCGCAACTCATGGAGCTTATGAACAACCTCAGAACGCAATTCGGTATGTCGGTTATCCTCATCACCCACAATCTTGGGGTCGTAGCCCGCTATGCCGACCGCGTTAACGTGATGTACGCCGGGCGATTGGTTGAGTCAGGCTTAACTGACACGATCTACAGTCAGCCCCGTCATCCCTACACTGTGGGACTCATCGCTTCGGTGCCACGGCTCGACCTCCCGCGCGAGCGCCCTCTCTATGTTATTCCCGGGCTCCCGCCTGACCTCACTCGTCTACCTCCCAACATGTGCGCTTTTGCACCCCGATGTAGATTCGCCATAAACAAATGCACCGAACAAAGACCGACTCTGGAACAGGTAGAAGCTGAGCATTATGTCGCTTGCTTCAGACATGAGGAGATACCCACTTTGACAAACATGGAGTGCGAGAGGTGAAGGCTGATAGCTATCTGGTAGAAGTAAAAAACCTAGTCAAGTATTTCCCTGTGCTGGCGGGAGTGATGAGACATAGGATTGCAGATATCAAGGCTGTCGACGGCGTAACCTTTGGTATTAAGCAAGGCGAGGTCCTGGGTCTTGTCGGTGAAAGTGGTTGTGGCAAGACGACAGTTGGCCGCTGTGTGCTCCGTCTTTACGAT
>DAOUAI010000040.1:0-15039 GCA_034433775.1 Dehalococcoidia bacterium | reverse complement strand
TGGAAAACTGCCTATTACTGGAGGATGAACGCTTCAAATGCCAGCGGCACATCACTCTGGTCAGAAGGCTGGAAATTTAGCACCCCTGTCTTCAAACTGGGGAAAATGGTCTTGATGTCTTCTATTGATACCTTTCCAATCACAAAAGTGCATATGCCGCAGATATATATAATGGATGAGGATGGCAACAACTGGAAACGGCTTACCAATAATAACTGGCAGGACTGGGTGCCAAAGCTGTCACCTGATGGTACCAAAATTGCCTTTGCCTCTAATCGTGATGGAAATTTTCAAATCTATACCATGAACGTTGACGGCAGTAATCAAACCAGGCTTACCGATACTTCTGCCGGTTCTAACAGCGCTCCATCATGGTCTCCCGATGGAACCAAGATTGCTTTTGCTTCCAATCGTAATGGAGTCTGGGAAATCTGGGTTATGAATGCTAATGGTACTAACCAGACCAGACTTACTAAGTTTTCACGTGATGAATCTCCATCATGGTCTCCTGATGGCACTAAGATTGCCTTTACCTCTCAGCGTGATGGTCACTATGAGATATACGTTATGAACGCTGATGGTACTAATCAGACCAGGCTTACCCATGGCTCAGCAAGTAATAGCAACCCTTCTTGGTCACCCGATGGCACCAAAATTGCATTTCACTCCAATCGTGATGGAAATTGGGAAGTATACATCATGAATGCCGATGGCAGCAACCAGATCAATTTAACTAATAACCCAGAGGCATCTGACGGGAACCCGTGCTGGTCTCCCGACGGCAATAAGATTGCCTTCGAATCTGATCGTGATGGAAAGGGCATCATTTCTGAAATTTATGTGATGAATGCTGATGGCAGCAATTGCGTTAGGCTTACCAATACCAATGGTGCCAAAAACGGATTTGTACACTGGCGGTGATTTTCAAAATTATTTTAGGAAGGTGGATTATGCTTATACTCCGATTTCTCATTGCTCTGACCATTGTTTTGGGAACGCTCCTCGTCCTAAGTACGGCCTGTACCCCGCAGCCCACACAAGCTCCACCGTCAGTACCAAGCCCTCCTGCTGCCCCGGTTTTAAGCTCACCAACAAATGAGAGTACTGTTTCTGGATTGACAGTTAAGCTAGAGTGGAATCCTTCGCCCAGTGCAACTTCCTACGGACTGCAGGTGGCAACCGATCCAGCCTTCACCAATGTGGTCCTGGAAAAGACAGGGATAACTGGTACATCCTATGAGGTGACATCAGGGCTCAACTGGAAAACTGCCTATTACTGGAGGATGAACGCTTCAAATGCCAGCGGCACATCACTCTGGTCAGAAGGCTGGCAGTTCACCACACCAGTTTTCCAGTTGAACAGGATCGCCTTTGCTTCAAGTCGCGATGGCAACTATGAAATCTACGTTATGAATGCTGACGGTAGCAATCAAACAAGACTGACCCAACATACTGGAGATGACGGCTCTCCAAGGTGGTCGCCTGATGGCACCAAGATCGTATTTGAGTCTAACCGTGATGGCAACACCGAAATCTATATCATGAACGCTGACGGAACAAACCAGACACGCCTTACCAGAAACCCAGGTACTGATAAATCGCCAGCATGGTCCCCAGACGGCACGAAAATAGTCTTCTTCTCAAGCCGGACTGGGGCATCTGGAATCTACATCATGAACCCTGACGGCACTAATCAAACACCTATCACGAAGTCTGAGATGGACGGGGTCCCGTCATGGTCACCAGATGGAGCTAAAATCCTTTTTCAGTCCCTCCGGGACTTCAACTGGGAAGTTTACGTCATGAATACCGACGGCAGCAACCAGATCCGTCTTACTAACAGTCCTGACATCGATGGTTGGTCAAGCTGGTCGCCAGACGGCAAGAAAATTGCTTTTTCATCCAACCGCGCCGGTCTTCCAACACAAATCTTTGTTATGAACTCTGACGGGAGTAACCCCGTCCAGCTTACCAATATCGGTGCTAATGTCTTTCCATCGTGGCGGTAGCTGACACCATTTTTTTCTAAGGAATATTATTGACGGTGGATTACGTTTGCCAATCGGTTTCCTATAGCTCTAGTATCGTTTGATGGTTCATTCTTGTCACGGCTCCGGGTTATGCTCCGCACTCAAGCAATGTGCCAGCTCTAACCGCAATCATTAACACCCTCCTCCGCCTACCTACTAACAGGTAGAGCAATTGCAAGAACACGGCAGGTTTATGAATTTTTTGACGAAATGTACAACTGCGGACATGCCACAAAAAGTCGGCTATCACTTTGGGTGTTGGGATTACCTAAATGGTGGGCGGTACTGGACTTGAACCAGTGACCTCTGCGATGTCAACGCAGCGCTCTAACCGCTGAGCTAACCGCCCGTGGTAGCCGCATTTTATCAATACCTCAGACCCATCGTCAACGCACCCCCTTGAAGAAAACCGCGGACTCCCCTATACTTTCACCATAATACTACTTACGCCTGATTTACACCGGAGGGAAAACTGTGGCTAAGAAATTGGACGAGGCTAAAGAATATGTCCTCAGGAAGAGTAAAGAGGAGGGCATCAAGTTCATCAGGTTGTGGTTCACCGATATACTGGGCTTCCTGAAAAGCTTTTCCATAACCGCTGACCAGCTCGAGGAGGCACTTACCGACGGCATGGGCTTCGATGGCTCGTCTATCCTGGGCTTCGCCAGGGTGGACGAAAGCGATATGATCGCCATGCCAGACCCGAACACCTTCCAGATACTACCCTGGCGCTCCAGAGAACAGGGCGTAGCCAGGATGTTCTGCGATATTTACTGGCCCGGGGGACAACCATTCGATGGCGACCCAAGGTATATTCTGAAGCGTAACTTGAAACGAGCTGCTGATATGGGCTATACATTCAACGTCGGTCCCGAGCTGGAATATTTCTACTTCAAAAATTCTGAGCAGACGGAATTCCTCGACCTCGGTGGCTACTTCGACCTGACCCCGCCAGAAATAGCTTCCGATATCAGAAGAGAAACAATCCTCGTCCTGGAGCAAATGGGCATCAAGGTAGAATACAGCCACCACGAGGTAGCCCCCAGCCAGCACGAAATCGACCTCCGCTACACCGATGCCCTGACCATGGCAGACAATGTGATGACCTACCGATTGGTGGTAAAGCAGGTAGCACAAAAACATGGTTACTACGCCACCTTTATGCCCAAACCGGTCTTCGGTGTTAACGGTAGCGGCATGCACGTGCATATGTCTTTATTCAAAGGCGACCGCAATGCCTTTTTCGATAAGGATGCTCCCTATCACCTTTCCGATGTTGGCAGGCGCTTCATGGCAGGACTGCTGAAACACATCGCCGAGATAACGTCTGTGTGTAACCAATGGGTGAACTCCTACAAGCGCCTTGTCCCCGGTTATGAAGCTCCATGCTATATAACCTGGGCACGGAGGAACCGCGCCGACCTCATAAGACTTCCTGAATATAAACCGGGCAAGGAGGTCGCCACCAGGATAGAGCTGAGGTCGCCAGACCCGGCATGCAATCCCTACTTGGCATTTTCCGTCATCCTCGCCGCAGGACTCGAAGGCGTCGAAAAAGGGTATGAACTCCCACCACCCACTGAAGAAAATGTCTTCGAGATGAGCCCCGAGGAACGGAAACAGAAGGGTATCGAGACACTACCTGGCAGCCTTTACGAAGCTATTGTGCTCACTGAAAAAAGCGAACTCGTCAAAGAAGCCCTGGGAAAGCATGCTTTCGACAATTTCATCCAGAACAAGAAGGTGGAATGGGACAAGTACCGCACCCACGTGACTGACTACGAACTAAAGAACTATCTTCCTATCCTGTAATAACCAAAACAATCGGGGGTTTATCAGTACACCAGAACCCTGTCATCCCACCGCAAGGTCACAAGCACTAAAAACGCCTGCCTAACCCTTCGTTGAAGACTTCACATTGCTCGTGAGCAGCAGTTGAATAACACTGCCACACTTAGGACAAGTGACCTCCAATGTTACCGGCTGCTTCATTACCCGTTCCACCAGAGCAGTGACCACAGAGTCCAGATTGTCCAGCCGTCTATCTAAAGCCTCTATGCGCTTCTTTAGCTGTTCATCATCCATAAGTTGAAAAGACCTTTCTGACTATATTGTCCAGCACCATATTTTAAACAAAAGGGGAGACTGTCATTCCCTCTCCCCCGTAATTAAACTCAGAGAAAAAACTTTATAGACTTTTCTCGGCAACTCCCATCGACGAGAGTTCAGCCTTGTCCGTCTTTATCAGAGCATCTACTTTTGTATTGACCAGCGACTCCAGATATTTACGGAATGCTTCCCGCGCGCCTGGCGAAAGCCGCAGCGCTTCCTTTGCCCGCTGCCATTCCTCCTCGGTCATATGATTTACCTTATCCGGGCTCAGCGGGAACTCCTTGATCATCACTCGCTCCGCCCTATCCAGGACACGGGTGGTCACCGCCCTCTTAAGACGGTCAAAGGAGAGGAACTCTTCGTTGGCATAAGGCTTGGGTGTCCATTCTTCTTCCATAGACATTCCCTCCATCGTCGCGTTTCCACGCTGTTCTACACCTCTTTAATGCTATGATATGCCCCATCAGTCACTATGTCAAGCCCTAATAGGCTGGCACCAGCCTCCCATCGGCGCCCTGCCAGCAGGGCATCCAGACTAAAGCTACTAGGCGAACGGAGATATCTTTCTTAGCCGGTCTTATTGTTGTCACTTCGAGTTGCTCGGTAAGCGGGTCGATCCTGGTCTGCAATTTCTGCATCTCAGCCTTGAATTCAGCTTCCAGTTCTTCCAGTTGCTGCTGATATGTCGCCAGTGTTTCTTTAGCTCGTTGTATGTCCTGAGATTCCTTCATAATCCTCCCGGCACTGCGGACAGTGGTAGTGCCCCGGCTCAACGAGGAGTAACTAAGCGCTTTTCTACCCATAAAAGCGCTGAGCAGAGTGGCACCAGCCGATATAGCCGTCTGCATCTTTTGTTGTTTTGCCTGCTCCGCCTCTCGTTCCACAGCTTGCTGAGCACGACGCACCTTTTCTTCGAGTGCCGCAATTTTCGCGGCATACCTCTGTTTCGCCCTCTCAACAGCTTCATCACGCTGCTCGTGTGACATTTGCTGCAAGCGGATCCTGAAGTCACGCTCGGACTCCCCCGGTCTGGAAAACACCTTTAAGGTTGGGCTCTTCAACAGTTCCAGTTTCCGGTTCCGGTAAAGCCAGCCAGCAAGCTCATTGCCCCAAACATCGTAATTTTTGGAGTTGGCAGCAGTCTGCGGCAGCGGCAAAAAGCCGGCTCCAGCAGCCGGTGATTTCTCCAGATCAGCAATATCGAACGGGGCTTCGCTCGCTTTGTCCCAGTCCACAGGGATTGGGGCATCGGTTATCGGAGTAACATAGGTAGATTCCTCAACGACGTCAGCCCCGCTTTTCAGGTCGGCAAAATGTACCTGGGAGTGCCCCAGAAGTGCCGGAGAGTACACCAGCACGTGTCCTGATGGCTGGCTCCCACGAACAGGGACAAAATACTGAGTGATGCTGGGAGGTAGCACAGGACCAATACCTCTTTGAGATTGTTCAGTCTTCGGCTGTATCGACGGCACTGCCCCAGCAACATATGCAGGCGCTGCAGATGTTACCTCCAACGGGTGCGCTGTAGCCACTGTGGGGCGCAGTGGGTCCATAAGCGTCTTTATCTGGACACGGGTCACCGGACCTCTGAGGTAAGACATCGCCCACCGAGTTTCAAAAATCACTGGTACATCTTCATGCACATTGTTCATCAAAAATATACGATTGCTCAGACCGGCTAAAGTCGCCTCCATTGCCTGCCGGTCGAATTTGGTGCCTGTAGCAGCTGCCACGCCCTCCAGTCCCTCCAGAACACGCATTTTGTCACGCTCCGTCTGCAAACGTCCTATGAACCACGTACCCGTGTTGGACAGCCCTTTGTAGTCTAGATCGACGGGGTTCTGTGTAGCCAGCAATATACCCACACCGAATGCACGCGCCTGCTTCAGCAAAGTCAGCAGCGGCGCTTTAGAAGGCGGGTTGGCAACGGGCGGGAAATAACCGAAAATTTCGTCCATATACACTATGGCTCGCAGGCTGGTGGTGCCGGACTGAGTGCGTGTCCACGCCAGTATCTGGTTCAGCAGCAAAGAAACAAAGAACATGCGCTCGGAATCATTCAAATGGGCTATGGAGAAGATGGAGATGCGAGGTTTCCCGTTCGGCGAATAGAGTATTTGACCAATGTCCAGTGGCTCACCCTGCAGCCAGATATCAAATCCTGGCGCTGCCAGCAGGTTGTTAAGCAGTAGCGCCAGTTCAAACCTTTCTTTCGATGGATAGAACGACTCTAAGTCCAGCACGCCGACCTTGCTCATCGGCGGCGATTGTATCTGCTGTATCAGAGCACCAAGGTCTAAATCGCGCCCCTCTCTCCACGCCATATCAAGTATGGTCGATATCAGAATATGTTCCCGGCTGCGGATGGGGTCGGCTTCTTTACCCAGCAGCCCGAGTAAGCTGGTCGCCGTGGAGACAACGCGCTCCCTGAGTAGTTCGCTGTCATCCCTGATAGACGGAGGCGGAGCAGCAAACGATTCCAATATAGAGACGGGTAGTCCAGCATTGCTACCGGGTGTGTATATGACGAAGTCAGCAGCTTGCCTCAGCCTGGCAATGCGCTCCCCGCTCTGCCCCCACGAGGTTAGCCCATTCTGCCACAACTCCGCTTGCTTCCTGGCATATTCATCAACTGAGAGACCTTTTTTACGGGCATCGTCTTCATTCACCCAGGGCAAGAAGTCCTCCGGTCGTAATTGTGGAAAAGTGAGCAATAAATTGGGCAAATCTCCCTTCGGGTCGATCACGATAGCTGGTATGCCATCCATTGCTGCCTCTTCCAGCAGCACGATGCACAGCCCCGTCTTGCCACTTCCAGTCATACCAACACAGACCCCGTGCGTTACCAGGTCTTTAGAATCGTAAAGGAGTAACTCGCCTTTAGACTTTTTGGCTGCAAGGTCATAAGTCTTGCCCAGATAAAAAACACCCAGCTTTTCATAGTCCTCCATAGCCACACCTCCAGAAGAACTCCTGTATACCGTTAAAAAGGGGAATATAGCACTAGTGTAATCGCTTATCAAATGAGTTGTCAATCACAGCCCCACCGCTATTAAATGGTAGCAGATTATGCGGCTCGCCTCCCCTGCTAAAGAGGGAGACAAAGCAGTGATGGCACTTTAAGACAGAAGGGAAAACCGGTAACTCTTATAAGCTACGCAGATAGGCATCTATTGAAGCTGCCGCCCGCTTTCCCGCACCCATGGCACTTATCACCGTGGCGGCACCGGTGACCACATCACCACCAGCCCACACCCTGTCCTTCGTTGTTTTGCCCGTCACCTCATCAGCAACCACAGTGCCGTTCTTCCTGGTCTCCAGCCCAATGGTGGTCGAGGGTATAAGTGGGTTGGGAGTAGTACCAAGGGCAACGATAACGATGTCAACCCCCATAATGAACTCGCTGCCTTCCTTAACGATAGGACGTCGTCTGCCGCTGGCATCCGGCTCGCCAAGTTCCATCTCATAGCACTCCATAGCTGTCACCCAGCCTTGCTCATTGCCGATAAACTGTTTGGGATTGGTGAGGAATTTAAAAATGACACCCTCTTCCTCAGCATTCTCCACCTCTTCTTTCCGTGCTGGCATCTCAGCACGCGACCTGCGATATATGATGTAAACATTTTCAGCGCCAAGCCGCAGTGCACAGCGTGCTGCATCCATCGCCACATTGCCACCGCCGATAACCGCCACACGCCGCCCAATCTTGACCGGCGTATCATACTTGGGAAAGAGATACGCCTTCATCAAGTTTACTCTGGTAAGGAACTCATTAGCTGAGTAAATTCCATTCAAGTTCTCGCCGGGCACACTCAAGAACATCGGCAGCCCGGCACCGGTGCCCAGAAACACGGCATCGTAGCCGCTGGCTAGCACTTCATCCACAGTTGCCAGCTTCCCCATTACCGAATCGAGCTTTATCTCTACACCTAAAGATTTAACATACTCTATCTCCGCCTGGACTATCTCTTTAGGCAATCTGAACTCGGGTATACCGTACATCAACACCCCACCAGCCACGTGAAGTGCCTCAAAAATGGTCACCTTATGCCCCATCTTAGCCAGGTCAGCAGCACAGGTCAGTCCCGCAGGACCAGAGCCTATCACCGCCACTTTCTTCCCCGATGGCGATGGCAAGTCAACCACCCTGCTAAAACCAGGGTTGTGCTTCCGCTCCCAATCGGCTACATACCGCTCCAACCGTCCGATGGCTATGGGCGCACCTTTCTTCGCCAGCGAGCACACCTCTTCGCACTGTGTCTCCTGGGGACAGACCCGCCCGCATATACCGGGGAGACTGTTCTTGCTCTTCAATATCTTCACCGCCTCCGGCATGTTGCCCTCGCGTACCGCCTTGATGAAATCGGGAATATCTATATTCACCGGACAGCCAGCAACACAGGGACGCTTGGGGCACTGGATACAGCGGCTCGCCTCGCGAAGTGCCATCTCGTCAGTGTAACCCAGAGCCACCTCATTGAAATTGCGTGTCCTCGCCTTGGGGTCCTGCCTTGGCATGGACACACGGTTTAAGTCTATCTTGGGCTTAGCTTTTTCTTCCATATCTCTGCGACCTCAATCTATGTAACCTTAATGACCACACTGGCACTGGTGTGACTTCCATAACTCAAAAGACTGCTTCTCCTCATCCAGATACATCCGCTGGCGGCTCATCAGCAAGTCCCAGTCCACCTCATGTCCGTCAAATTCCGGACCATCAACACAGACAAACCTTGTAGTGCCGCCTACACTCACCCTGCAACAGCCACACATTCCAGTGCCATCGACCATGATCGAATTAAGGCTCACAATGGTCTTGACACCAAAAGGCTTCGTCGTCAAGGAGCAAAACTTCATCATGATTGCCGGTCCGATAGCGATGACACGACTTATATCTTTGTCCTTCTCCAGTACTTCCCTCAAAGGCTCCGTAACCACCCCCTTGCGAGCATATGAGCCATCGTCAGTGGTCACTATAAGCTCATCGCTCACACTTCGCAATCGCTCTTCCCAGAAAAGCAGGTCCTTACTCCTTGCCCCCATAATGGAGATGACCCTGTTTCCCGCCTGCTTCAATGCCCTGGCGATCGGGAATATCGGCGCCACTCCCACCCCACCACCAACACAGACCACCTTGCCAAACTTCTCGATCTCCGACGGCAGACCCAGAGGACCGATTATGTCAAGTATACTATCGCCGGCACCAAAACAAGAGAGCTTATGAGTAGTGGTGCCCACCCGCATAGCTACCAGAGTTATTGTTCCTTCTTTTGCGTCCCAATCAGCCAGAGTCAGCGGGATGCGTTCTCCAACCTCATCCACCCGGATGACCACGAACTGCCCCGCTTTCGCCTTTCTGGCTATCTCCGGGGCTTCAAATTTGAAGTAGTCGATGACCGGGCATAGTTGTTCCTTGGCTACTATTCCGTACATAGTAGAACCTCGCTCTTATACAGACTTCACTTTTACCGGAGGCAACACCGGACGGGAAAGCTGCAATCTAGCATCGCAGCGCAGGCAGCGTTTAGCTTCTTCCCTGGCTGTTGGTTCCTCGTAACCCAATTCTACCTCGGCGAAACCACCCAGGCGCTCGCTCAGCCCGAGGCACGGCATCTGTGGCTGGAGCCTGTCGACAAAGCCCTCTTCACTGCCGAAATAGGGGCTAGCCTTCTCAAAGGGTATAAGTGCCTCGTCGATTATACCGCTGCCACCGAGATACTTATCAATAGAACTAGCTGCCTGTCTTCCCTGAGCAATAGCCTGGATGACAGAAGCTGGTCCCAATACCACATCACCACCCGCAAATACTCCTTTGATGTTCGTCGCTAAAGTGGCGGCATCCACCTTGATGACATCGCCACGTCCTACAGCTACCCCAAACCCGGCTGGAATTTCAGAGACCTGACCAATGCTGGCTATTACATTGTCGAATTCCATGGTAAACTCACTGCCCTTCACAGGGACAGGACGGCGTCTGCCGCTGGCATCTGGTGCACCGAGTTCCATCCTGATGCACTCCAGCTCAATGTGACCATCCTTGACTGTAATCCGCGATGGCGCCGCTAGAAAGATGATCTTCACCCCTTCGTGAAGTGCCTCTTCCACCTCTTCCGGTGCTGCTGGCATCTCAGCACGGGTACGGCGGTAAACGATCACCACCTCTTGCGAGCCAAGACGTAGCGCCGTGCGGGAACAGTCGATCGCTGCATTGCCACCACCTATTATCGCCACCCGCCTGCCGATTTTTACTTCCATACCCAGACTCACCTGCCTTAAGAAAGTAACACCGTCCATTACACCAGGGCTGTCCTCCCCCTCAACACCCATCCTCGTCCCTCGATGGGCTCCCAGAGCCAAGAATACCGCTTGATAACCTTCTTTGAATAAAGTATCAAGAGACTCTACCTTTGTATTGGTCCTTATCTCAACGCCCACATTTTTTATCTCCCCTATCTCAGCATCCAGGACAGCCCGCGGTAGACGGTAAGCCGGGATACCAACGCGCATCATGCCCCCGGGCTGGGGTAGAGCTTCAAATACCGTGACCGAGTGTCCTAGTTTAGCCAGGTAGAAAGCTGCAGTCAGTCCCGCTGGCCCCGAACCTACCACCGCCACCTTTTTCCCAGTCGGCGGTGCCACCCTGGAACTCTGCTTCCACAGTCCTGTGTCGTTATCAGCGGCAAAGCGCTTGAGGAATTTAATGCAGATAGGATCATTCAAGACACCGCGCCGACATGCCTGCTCACAGGGATGTACACAGACACGCCCCAGGACTCCAGGGAAGGGGACTTTCTCCCTAATGACTGCCAGCGCTTCCGAATACCTACCTTGTGCAATAAGATAGATATAACGCGGTATATCTATATGCGCAGGACAGGCATCGCGGCAGGGCACCACATAAGCTTCCCAGTTCGGGACGTCTCGGAAGCGCGCTTCCCTATCAATGAGAGCACCGGTAGGACAGACCTCCACACAGGTGAAGCAGAACTTGCAACCGGAGTCCTTATGGTCATTGTTCCGTTGTGGTCCTGCCACCTTGTAACCGTTCATCTCGATAAAATCGAGCGCCTTTATTCCCCTTAATTCGCCACAAGCATGAACACAGCGCCCGCAGGCAATACACAGGTTATAGTCCAGGTCAAAAAACGGGTTGTCCCTGTTTACCGGGAGACCGCGATACTTATAAGGGATATCCTGCATCTTGACATCAAGAAAGTCAGCCACCATCTGCAGTTCACAGCGCCCGTTTTTGGGACAGGTGACACAACGCTCGGTGACCGACACGCTACGCAGACAGATGTCAAACGGCTTGCACCGCTCAACTCGCCAGCAGGTAAGGCAGGCATTGGGGTGCTCCGATAATAGCTTCATCAATGCTTGTCGCTGCTTCTTTCTTAGTTCCGGAGTATCAGTCCGGACAACCATGTTTTCCGCAACTTTTGTGGTACACGCAAGCAAAGGCTCTGCCTGCCCCTCCACCTCCACCAAGCATAGCCCGCAATCACCTGAAGGAGGTAAATCAGGATGGGCACATAAGCTGGGTATATAGATGCCAGCAGCAACAGCTGACTCGAATATGGTTGTTCCAGCTTTGACGCTAATCTCCCGTCCGTCGATACTAATGGTGAATTTGTTCATTCAGTTAAACTTTTTCTATTCTTACAGCACAGACTTTAAACTCAGGTATTTTGGCTACAGGGTCGAGCGCCCTGTTTGTCAGTATATTGGCAGGACTCTCAGCAAAATGGAAGGTCATATATACCACCTTGGGAGGTACTTTCTCCGTGACTCTGGCTTTAACCGTCACATCACCGCGCCTCGATATCACCTTTACTTTCTCTCCATTGGTAATCCCCAGTGCCCCGGCATCCTCTGGACTTATCTCAACCGCCGCCTCGGGGTCGATCGCATTAAGTCCCTTCACTTTCCGTGTCATCGTGCCGGTGTGGTAATGGAAGAGACTGCGCCCGGTGGTCAAGATTAGCGGGTAATCTTCATCTGGTAACTCAGCCGGCGGCTTATATTCGAGCGGGGTAAACAGTCCCAGCCCACGCACAAACCGTCCCACGTGTAGTATCGGTGTGCCGGGGTGGTCTGTAGTAGGGCAGGGCCACTGTAGACCACCATTCTCCAGTCGCTCATAGTTTATCCCGCCATAGCTTGGAGTTAACCTGGCAATCTCGTCCATTATCTCGGACGGATGACTGAAATCAAAACCGTAAGCGCCCATCCTTTTAGCTATCTCACAAATAAGCCACCAGTCAGGCTTCGAATTGCCTATCGGCTCGATAGCTCGCCTTATCCGCTGTACACGCCGCTCCGTGTTGGTGAATGTGCCATCCTTCTCAGCAAAACTGGTAGCTGGTAGCACCACATGAGCTAGTTGTGCTGTTTCGGTGAGGAACATGTCCTGGACCACCAGAAACTCTAGCCTCTTAAATGCCTCCCTGGTATGGTTCACATCCGGATCGCTGAGGATCGGATTTTCCCCCATCACATATGCTGCTTTAAGCCGTCTGTTGTACGCAGCATCTATCATCTCGGTAAGCGTCAACCCCGGATTGGGGTTAAGGTCACAACGCCAGGCAATCTCGAACTTGCGTCGGATTTCCGGATTGTCCACCCGTTGATACCCGGTGTACACATTAGGCAAAGCACCCATATCACAAGCGCCCTGGACGTTGTTCTGCCCACGCAACGGATTGACACCGGTGGACGGTTTGCCGATATTACCGGTAAGCATCGCCAAGTTGGCAATCGCCAGCACATTATCCGTGCCATGAGAATGCTGAGTTATCCCCATAGCATACACGATGGTTGCCGGCTTGCAGGTGACATATAATCTGGCAGCCTGCGCTATCGCCTCCCGTGGTACACCGGTGACCTTCTCCACAAATTTCAGGTCGAAATTCTTCAATGAGTCCCTGAAAGCATCAAAATTCTCACAGTACTCGTTGACAAACTCCAGATCGGCGAGTCCTTCATCATAAATCACCTTCGCCATCCCCATGAGCAAAGCGACATCACTCCCGGGGACATGCCTCAGCCAGACGTCAGCATAATTGCAAAGGTCAAACTCCATTGGATTGGCGATAAGCAGTTTAGCCCCATTACGCACCGCCCTCTTTATCTCCAGAGCTATAACAGGGTGTCCTGTGCTGGTATTGCTGCCGATGACAAAGACACAGGCAGCATCACCGATCTCATTAATCGAATTAGTCATGGCACCGCTGCCGAAACTGGTAGCCAGACCGGCTACCGTGGGAGCATGGCAGAGACGGGCACAATGGTCCACATTATTCGTCTCCATCACTGCCCGTGCGAATTTTTGTGCCACATAGTTTTCCTCGTTGGTGCACTTGGCTGAAGCGATGAATGCAAACTCGTCGCCTTTATGCTTGCCCAGCACCTCGGCGACAAAGCCCAGTGCCACATCCCAGCTTGTCTCCACAAGCTGACCGCCTTTTCTGATCAGCGGGTTAGTCAGGCGCTCCGGGTGATGGACAAACTCAACTATGCCATAGCGACCTTTAACACACGCATGCCCTTTGTTGACCACATTCTCGTCGTACACAGGTGCTGAACGCACCAACTTCCCTGCCTTCACCTCGAGTCCCAGCTGACAACCAACGCCACAATAAGGACATGTGGTGACCACCGAACGCTCTGGCAGCCCCAGCCACTTACCAGCTTTGTCGATCAAAGCACCGGTAGGACAAACGTCAACACAGGCACCACAAAATTGACAGCCAGACTCCTGCAATGTCTTATCGAAGGCAGTCCCCACCAGAGCCCTGCTACCTCGATAAGTAAAAGCGATAGCCCCGACACCCCTCACCTCCTGGCAGACTCGCACACACCGTCCACACAGCACACACAGGTTGTAATCACGCTCAAAAAACGGGCTGTCCTGATAAACAGGTAGCTCTTTTTGAATCGGCGGTAAAGTGACCTCCCCCACCCCCATCCGCGAGGCGACCTCCTGCAGCTCACAACGCAAGTTCTTAGCACAGGTGATACACTGCTTGGGGTGCTCAGCTAGAATGAGCTCAAAAATGTTCCTTCGCAACTCTTGCAACTGTGGAGTATCAGTCTTGATCACCATTCCTTCGGTGACCTGCGTGGTGCAGGCAGTAGGGAAACCACGCATATTCTCGATCTCAACAATGCACAGGCGGCAGGCACCGTAGGGACTTAAACTCGGGTGATAGCAAAGCGTAGGAATATAAACACCAGCCTGACGGGCTGCCTCCAGTACAGTACAACCTTCTTTCACCTTCACTTGTTGCCCATCAACAGTGATACTTATGACCTTCGCCTTCTCATCGACAACCATAGTGAACTCCAGTCACACGTCTTCACACTTCGTTAATTTCATTCCGGCCTTTCCACCGGTACAGGCTGTGAGGGGACTTCAATTCGCTCCCCGGAGACCTTAACCACTGCAGAAAATCGTGGTGGACATACGTCCAAACACGTCCCACACTTTATGCACTTGGACTGGTCGATAATGTGGACCAACCTTTTGCCACCACCGATCGCTTCTACAGGGCAGTTACGCATGCATATCATACACCCCTGACACTTGTCCGGCAGTATATAGAAGGCTATCAAATCTTTACATACCAGCGCGGGACACCGCTTCTCGTTGATATGTGCCTCATACTCATCACGGAAGTAACGTAGTGTTGTCAATACGGGGTTCGGTGCCGTCTGCCCCAGCCCGCACAATGACCCCTGCTTCACCGTCATGGCAATCCTTTCCAGTTGCTCGATGTCTCCCGGCTTACCTTCACCCCGGACAATACGGGTCAGAATGTCAAGCATCTGTCGCGTGCCCACACGGCATGGCGGACATTTGCCACACGACTCCGCCTGAGTGAAAGTGAGGAAGTAT
>DAOUAI010000039.1:0-34561 GCA_034433775.1 Dehalococcoidia bacterium | reverse complement strand
TCGAAGAGGCACTTCGAGCGATGAAGCCAGCGTTTACCGCTGGCGTCTGCGTTAGTGATAGAGTAGCGGTGGCGAAGGCAGGCGAGCGGCTGGGGGAACTAACGGTGCCTCCGGGCAAAATTGGGCTGGCGACAGTGTGTAGCATAGTGATAAATGGCACATTGTTAAAAGCCGGTGTCCCCATGGACTCGCGGTTTGGCGGCATCATTCAGATGCGGAACAACTCGCCGGTGCGTTTTGTGGAGCTGATACATTACGCTGGCTCTTCCATGGACCCTTCAGAGGTGTTCATCCGGGCGAAGATGACCTCGGTGGGTGAGGTGGCGAGAACGGGTAACGGGAAAATTCTGGCTAACTTCCGGGAGATACCGGCAATTTGTCGCCCCATTGCCGAGCAGGTGGTGGATAGACTTAAGGCAGTTGGGCTCGGTGGGTTGCTGGTGATGGGCAAGGTAAGCAAACCGGTGTGTGAGATACCGGTAGAAGTCAATAAGATTGGTATGGTGCTCCTTGGCGGTCTGAACCCTGTGGCGGCCGCTGAAGAAATGGGGGTGGAAGCAGAGAACCATGCTATGAGTACTGTTATGGAATACCAGGAACTGGTCAGTTTCTGGGAATTATGATGAAAGGAGAGACATTAGGATGGACTATGTAAGGATAATACCGTGTCTGGATGTCAAGGATGGCAGGGTGGTCAAGGGCATAAAGTTTGTAAACTTGAGAGATGCGCGTGACCCTGTTGAGGCAGCGGAGGCTTATTGCCGGCAGGGAGCGGATGAGCTTGTTTTTCTTGATATCATGGCGAGTGCGGAAGGGAGGGGGACAAGGCTGGAGTGGGTCAAGAGAGTTGCTCAAAAGGTGACAGTGCCTTTTGCGGTCGGCGGTGGTATCAGAAGCATCGGCGATATGAAGGAACTGTTTGATATCGGTGTGAGTAAAGTGTCGATAAATACGGCAGCGGTCAAAAACCCGGGCTTGATAAAAGAAGCTTCGCTGCAGTTTGGTAAGGGAAGACTGGTGGTGGCTATTGATGGTATTAAGAACCCCTCTAACAGTGGAAAGCCAAGGTTAGAGGTGGTGATAAAAAGTGGTATGGAAGGCACAGGGCTGGATATTGTGGAGTGGGCAAAGCAAGTGGAGAAACTGGGCGCTGGAGAGATTCTGCTCACCAGCAAAGATGCCGATGGCACCAAAGAGGGTTATGACCTGGAGATGACCCGAGCAGTTGCTGAGGCGGTGAGTGTGCCGGTAGTAGCCTCAGGTGGCGCCGGCAAACTGGAGCACTTCTATGATGCGGTGGTTAAAGGCAAGGCAGCAGCTGTGCTGGCAGCTTCAGTGTTCCACTTCGGCGAGATTTCGATCCCCGAAGCAAAGAAATACCTTAAGGAACGGGGTATACCAGTGCGGATATAAAGCCCGAATGATGGGGTCGTATGGGCTTTTAGAAAACAAAAAAGAAAGGAGTGAACAGAGATGAATTTACAACGACCAAATGCCAATGAAGCCACAAGGACGGCTAACCGTTCACGCAGCGTAGTCCCGATGAGCGGCTTGTGCACCCGCTGTCTCGATGGCTGCACAGGGAACTGCGAGGTGTTCAAGGCCAGCTTCCGTGGGCGGGAGCTAATCTACCCCGGTCCTTTTGGTGAGGTCACTGCTGGCGGTGACAAGGACTACCCGGTCGATTACTCCCATCTTAATATTCAAGGTTATGCCATGGGTGCGAGGGGACTGCCCCGGGGGTGGAGGCAAATTCCGATACTGCCATATTCCCCAGGGTGAGCACAGAGACGGAGTACGGCTGGGATATCAAGGTAAAGATGAAGGTGCCCATTTTTACCGGTGCCCTCGGTTCAACGGAGATAGCACGGAAGAACTGGGAGCATTTTGCCGTCGGTGCCGCTATCAGCGGGATAACCATAGTCTGCGGTGAAAATGTTTGCGGTATCGACCCGCGCCTCGAACTTGATTTGAAAGGCAAGGTGAAGTCGGCACCGGACATGGACCGTCGTATCGAAGTCTATCGGCGCTATTACCAGGGATGGGGCGAAATACTGGTGCAGATGAATGTGGAGGATACCAGGCTCGGTGTTGCTGAGTATATTCTAAACAAACATGGCATTAACACCATTGAGCTCAAATGGGGGCAGGGTGCCAAGAGCATCGGCGGTGAGATAAAGGTGGGTACTCTGGAGAGGGCTCTAGAGTTACAAAAGCGAGGCTATATTATAACCCCTGACCCATCGGACCCGGTGAACCAGGCTGCCTTTAAGGCTGGTGCCCTCAAGGAGTTTGAGCGGCACAGCAGACTGGGCTTTATCAGCGAAGAGGGGTTCTTTGCCGAGGTGGAACGGCTGAGAAAACTTGGCTTTAAGCGGATTACCTTGAAGACCGGAGCTTACAGCTTGCGTGAACTGGCGATGGCCATTAAATGGGGTTCTAAAGCCAAAATAGACTTGCTCACCATAGATGGTGCTCCTGGAGGTACCGGGATGAGCCCGTGGCGGATGATGGAGGAGTGGGGGATCCCCAGCCTCTATCTCCACTCTGCAGCTTATGAGTTTGCTAAAGTACTGGCAGACAGGGGGGAAAGACCACCCGACATGGCCTTTGCCGGTGGGTTTAGCAGTGAGGACGGCGTATTCAAGGCACTGGCTCTGGGCTCGCCGTTCACTAAAGCGGTGTGCATGGGGCGGGCGCTGATGATACCGGGGATGGTGGGCAAGAATATCCAGCAGTGGATTAAAGAGGGCAAGTTGCCCAACACCGTAGGGCAATTTGGTTCCACACCTGAGGAGATATTCGTTTGCTGGGAGGAAGTGAGGAAGATAGTGGGTGCTGATGAGATGAAGAACATCCCATGGGGTGCCATTGGCATCTTCAGTTATGTGGACAAAATAAAGGTAGGCTTGCAGCAGTTGATGGCGGGTGCCAGGTGTTTCAGTGTACCAGCGATCACACGCCGCGAGTTGATGTCACTCACTGAGGAATGTGCCAAGGTCACCGGCATCCCTTACCTTATGGACGCATATCGCGAAGAGGCGATGGCGATCCTAAAGTCCAAGTAGCGAAGAAGGGAATGTAGTGTAAAGGTAAAGGGGGAGGCCTTAAGTCTCCCCCTTGTCCTTAAGCGTACCGGCAAGCTGTGTTATCTAGTGAGTGGTGTTCTGCGCATGAAGTCCAGGATGTGCTGTGATATTTCCTCGCCTTTATCCTCTTGCAGGAAGTGACCGGCATCTTTGATTATAATCTCCGGCTGGTCTTTAGCTGTGGGTATCAGGGAGCGGAAGAACCTATCACCGCCGCGTGTAATGGGGTCTTTATCCGAAAACATGACTAAAGCTGGCTTATTCCATTTTGATAGAACCTCTCGGGCATGTCTCATCTCAGCAGCAGCGGAATCTTCGGGGCTAATCGGTACCAGTAGTGGCCACGTAGCAGCGCCGGTTTTATATGACACGTCTGGGAACGGTGCCTCATATGCTGCGATGATCTCCTTTGTTAGTTTCTCAGGGTGAGCCACTCCGCGAAGTATTGATTGCCCGATGTCCAGGTCGGGATGGTTTTCGACGTGGCTTCGCCAGGCAAAGAAAGCTTCACTGAGTTTTCCTTCGCCTGTTGGCAAACCTGTGTTCATGATAACCAGCCTGGCGAAGCGCTCCGGTATATGAGCGACTGCTGCCAGACCGATCAGCCCACCCCAATCTTGCACGACAACGGTTATTTGGTCAAGGTCCAGCTCTTTTATAAAGCCTATCAATGTGTCGAGATGCATTTGAAAGGTGTATGCTTCCCGCTCGGTGAATTTGTCAGACCGACCGAATCCGATGAAGTCCATAGCTATAACGCGGTGATGTCTCGACATCGCCGCAATCATTTTGCGGTACAGGAATGACCATGATGGCTCACCGTGCAGACACAGGATAGTCTCGCCTTTCCCTTCATCCACATAGTGTACGCGCAACTCATTGACATAGACATAGTGTGGAGCAAAAGGAAAATCGGGCAATAAGGAAAAACGTTCGTCTGGTGTGCGGATAACCGGCATGTTTCTACTCCTTTTTAATTTTTGTGAATTTAAAAGTGCCCAATGTTTCTATACTTTTTAGGCTAACTTCGTATTACTGTTCCCGTCTTTCCAAGCCTTTGTGCCAGACAAGACATCAGGTGTGTTGCAACACCCAGGTCAAATACGTTTGTATTATACAATCTATCGAATTGCTTATACATTTAAAATTTTGGACCGGTGGTCTGAAAAAGCATGTTCAGGGCTATCTGCTGGCGGTAGGCTTGTATCTGTTTCTGCTGTTCGTCCTGGCTCCAACCCAAAATGCGTCCCATCTCCTTAGCCACCTTTTCTACAGCGTCCAGTCCCTGACAGGGGGCAAGACCAACATCACTACGGCGCAATAAGAAGTCTCCCACCGTGAGCGCAGCCTCCTCGGTGACGGCGTGCTCTATCTGGGCTAGTATGTCTGGGCAGTGGGGGCAGATGGGCTGGCGGGCTTTTTCATCCCTGGCAGCTAGTTTGAGCACTTGCAAGAGACGTGAGCCATATAGAGAGGCAAGGTGTGAGACTGTTTTCAAAGGTAAATCGTATTCTCTAGCCAGCTGGTCTATTTTTTCCTGCGGTACTGCCGGGGCGCCGGGGAGGGCAGTTTCCGCAGTGCGGCAAGCTGCTTTGGACTTTAATTTGCGGCATACCAGGTCTACGATCTCTTCAGCTATGGCGCGATAACCAGTTATCTTGCCACCGAGCACCGAAATAAGACCGGTGATGCCATGCTTTTGCTCGTGGTCTACAATTTTGTGCGATCGGGTGACGTCTGAAGCCTTTTTGGAGTTATCATCAGCCAGTGCCCGGAGTCCGGCGGTGGTATACCAGATGTCCTCTTTTTTGAGCGATGGGAAAACGCACTGTGTTTCAGATACTAAGTAATTGACGTCGATTACCTCGGCATGCACGGTGTCTGGGTCGCCGGGGTAGTCGGTATCTGTGGTCCCGATGAGGGAGTAGTTTTGCCAAGGGAGGACGAAGAAAAGGCGCCCATCGCTGCGAGCAAAGCAGACTACTGCGTGTTTGGAGAGTTGGGGGACGAGGAGATGTATGCCCTTGGTACGGCGTATCATGGGTCTGATGTTGTGATGCAAAAGCGCAGTTATGGTGTCTACCCATGGTCCAGCGGCATTCACCACCAGACGTCCTTTTGCCTGATATTTCTCACCTGTTAGCATGTCCTGTACATTTACCCCACATACGGTGTCACCTTTTCTCAGGATGTCAGTGACTCTGGCGTGGTTTATTACCGAGGCGTCGTATTCAGCGGCTGAGAGGGCGTTTTCCAGACAAAGTCGTTCTGCAAAGGGCACTTGGCAATCGTAATATAGATAGGCACCTACCAGATTTTTGATCTCCAGAGTGGGTTCTAAATCAAGAGTCTCCCTTTTAGACAGGTGACTGTGTGACGGCATTGTCTTATCGAAGGAGAGAAGGTCATAAAGGAGCATGCCGATGGGCAAGGCTGCCCTATCGATGGGGCGAGTTATAGGGATGATGAATGGCAGCGGGTGGACGAGATGAGGAGCGATTTTGAGTAATACTTCTCTTTCTTTCATGTCCTGCCGCACCAGTTTGAACTCCAGTTGTCTCAGGTAGCGTAAGCCGCCATGGATGAGGCGTGAGGAGCGGGAGGTAGTGCCATAGGAGAAGTCATCTTTTTCCACGAGCAGTGTCTTAATGCCACGCATGGCAGCATCACGGGCGATGCCGGTGCCGATAATACCTCCGCCGATTACGATAAGGTCGAAGGTCTCAGATGAAAGGCTGGCAATATCCCTTTTCATTTCTCTCCTTGTCTTTCTGCTTGTGACCAGCTCATAGCGCACTGTACAGCCTGTTTCCAGCCACTATAAAGTGCTTCGCGCTGGTCTGGGGACATTTTCGGCTCATAAGCCTTTGCTGCTTGCCAGCGCCTGCTTAATTCAGCGGTGTTTTTCCAGAAGCCCACCGCCAGTCCGGCGAGGTAAGCCGCTCCCAGGGCGGTGGTCTCAGCGACCGCTGCCTGTTGGATTGGTATGCCGAGTATATCTGCCTGGAACTGCATCAGCAGACTATTGGCAGTGCCGCCACCGTCGACACGGAGGACGGGGATGCTGAGTCCTGTCTCTGAGGTCATTACTTCTATTACATCTCTTACCTGATAAGCGATAGCTTCGAGAGTAGCCCTTGCCAGATGTGCTCTGGTGGTACCGCGGGTGAGCCCCACGATAGTGCCCCGGGCGTACATGTCCCAGTACGGAGCCCCAAGCCCTACGAAAGCGGGTACAAAATAGACGCCGTTGGTATCAGAAACCGAGCGTGCGAGGGTTTCACTCTCCGCGGCGGTGGAGATAATTTTTAAGCCGTCCCTGAGCCATTGGACCGCGGCACCAGTTATGAAGATGCTGCCTTCCATGGCATAGGTGATTTTATTTTCCAGTCCCCAGGCTATAGTGGTGAGCAGACCTTTTTGTGATAATACTGGCTTATCACCGGTGTTAAGCAAGATAAAGGAGCCGGTGCCATAGGTGTTCTTAGCCATGCCGGTCTGGTAGCACGCTTGTCCGAAGAGAGCTGCTTGCTGGTCGCCGGCTATGCCCCCTATTGGTATACGAGTGTCTCCCAGAAGACCGGGTACAGTCTCGCCATAGATGTGGCTGCAGGACATCACTTGTGGAAGCATGACCTCCGGTATGTTTAAACAGGCAAGAAGTTCCCTGTCCCATTTAAGAGTACGTATATTAAATAGCAGGGTGCGGGAGGCGTTGCTATAGTCTGTTACATGTACTTTGCCACCAGTGAGGTTCCAGACAAGCCAGCTATCCACTGTACCAAAGAGCAGTTCACCGTTTTCAGCCCTGCGTTGCCCATCCGGTATATTGTCCAGAATCCACCGCAGTTTCGTTGCTGAGAAGTAAGCATCGACTACCAGCCCTGTCTTTTCCTGGACCTGGTGGCTCAACCCCTTTTGTTTCAGTTCTTCACACAAAGATGCAGTACGACGGCATTGCCAGACAACGGCATTGTGCACAGGTTTTCCACTGGAGCGTTCCCAGACGATGGTGGTCTCTCGCTGATTGGTGACGCCGATGCCCTTGACCTGTGCGTGTGTTGCTCCCACTTTATTAAGCGCCTCTTGGGCTACTGCAAGAGAGGAGCGGACTATTTCTATGGGATCATGTTCTACCCAGCCAGGTTGAGGGTAAATTTGCTGGATCTCGCTATCAGCCATGGAGACCACTTTACCTTCTCTGTCAAAAAGAAGGGCACCACTGCCTGTGGTACCCTGGTCTATCACTAAAATATATTCGGCCATTTATTTACTCCAGTAAATAGATTTTAGATATGCCGGGCAAGCCATTGTTCTACATCTTGTATCACTTGCTCTCGCTCCGGCTCGTTGAACACCTCATGGTACAGTCCATCGTAGATTTTGAGCGTTTTATCCGTTGAACTTACTCTTTCGTAGAGTAATTTGCTGCCCTGGGGCGATGCCAGACGGTCAGAACTGCCGTGGAGGATTAAAACGGGCAACTTTATCACAGACATTTGTGGTGGGAGTTCTCTCCACATTCGAGCCAGTTCGGCGCCGGTGCGGGCAGGGATTTTGCCCCTGTAGACAAGCGGGTCATTTTCATACGCCTCGACCACAGACCTATCACGACTGATAGCTGAGGCGTCGAGCACGGTGACACCTGCTTTGGGGGAGAGTGCTGAGGCGATGCCCGCCATGGCTAAAAGAAGCGGTGGCGCAGCGGCAGCAGCTATGAGGCTTGCACCGGAGGTTATCAGCCCGGTCAGGTCTTGTTGGTACTTGATGGAATAGGCGACTGCGATTGTTCCACCCATACTGTGCCCGATAAGAAAGACTTTTGTCTCTGGATTTCCCTTTTGGATGAGTTCGTGGAAAGTCCTCAGGTCGGTTATGTAGTCATCGAAGCGGTCGACGTAAATGCGGGTACCGTCCGATTTACCATGTCCCCTGTGGTCGAGTGCATATACACCGTAGCTTCTGGAAACAAAGTAATCGGCTAAATTTTTATATCGACCACTGTGTTCTGCCAGACCATGGGCAATCAGCAGTATAGCTTTTGGCCTTTCCTCTGGTAGCCAGCACTGGTAGTAAAGGGTGAGTTTCTTTTCCCCTTCAAATTTACCCTCCTTGTGCCCCATCTTTCACCTCCTGGTTGAATTTCGGTGTCTATGCGAAGCGGGCTTAATTTGCGCAGCTACTTTTTTTGGACTATTATACTACAAGAAGAGAGGTTGCGGTCAGGATGAGCGGTGATGTTTTGCTGGAAAAAGTAAAAGAGTACTTGCCCCCTGATAAGCTGGACATCGTCAAGTCAGCCTATGAGTTTGCCAGCCGTGCCCACGAGGGTCAGGTGCGCAAGACCGGCGAGCCATTTCTGGAGCATCCGGTGCAGACAGCTATGATATTGGCTGGTCTTCAACTCGATGCCACCACTTTAGCGGCAGCCTTGCTCCATGATGTATTGGAGGACTGCGGCGTCTCTTTGTCTGAGGTAGAAACCAAGTTTGGCCCTGAGGTGAGCAGGCTGGTTGATGGTACTACCAAGCTGGGTAAATTATCGTGGAAGGGTGATGGAGATAGCAGACAGGAGTCCCAGGTGCAGAACTTAAGGAAGATGTTGCTGGCTATGGCGCAGGACTTAAGGGTGGTGTTCATAAAGCTAGCTGATCGATTGCATAATATGCGCACTCTGGGTGTTTTATCGCCAGAGAAGAGGCGTCAGATCGCGCAGGAGACGCTCGAAGTATATGCACCGCTAGCGCACAGGCTCGGTATATGGCAGTTGAAGTGGCAACTGGAAGACCTGTCTTTTCGTTATTTGGAGCCACGAGAGTACCACAAGATTGCTCGCCTGGTGGCAGTGAGACGTACCCAGCGGGAAAGTTTCATAAACGAAGTTGTGCAAATACTGAAGCAGGAACTAGAGAAAGCCGATGTTAAGGCTGATGTTTTTGGTCGTCCCAAGCATATCTATAGCATTTATGAAAAAATGAAGCGCTATGCAACTCAGGGGCGCGACTTTAATGATATACATGATTTGTTCGCAGTCCGTATTCTGGTAGACACAGTGCCCGATTGTTACAAAGCGCTGGGGGTTGTCCATAATCTGTGGCACCCGATACCGGAGGAATTTAACGATTTCATTGCCAATCCTAAAGACAATGGATATCAGTCTTTGCATACCACTGTAATGTGTCAGGGCACCACGCCGCTGGAGATACAGATTCGTACCTATGAAATGCATCGCACCGCTGATTTTGGGGTGGCTGCACACTGGCGTTATAAGGAGGGCAGCAAGGAGGAAGGGAGTTTTGAGGAGAAGATAGCTTGGTTGCGTCAGCTTATTGAGTGGCAGAGTGAGTTGAGCAGCGAAGAGTTTATGGAGTCGCTAAAAACGGAGCTATTGCTCGACCAGGTCTTTGTTTTTACACCCAAAGGCGAGATCAAGGCGTTGCCCAAAGGTGCCACACCGCTGGACTTTGCTTATCGGATACATACCGAATTAGGTCATCGATGTATCGGTGCCAAAGTAAACGGCAAACTGGTATCTCTGGACTACGAGCTGAAGAACGGAGAAATTGTGGAGATAATGACCACAAAGACTGACAGGGGTCCGAGCCTTGACTGGCTGAATCCTGACCTCGGTTTTGTAAAGACTCCTCATGCGCGCGAGAAGATACGACAGTGGTTCAAGAAACAGGAGAGGACGCAGAACATAGAACGTGGACGGCAAATTCTGGAAAGGGAACTTAAACGCCTTGGTATCACTATTGCTAATCTGGAGGAGACTGCCCGCCTGTTCGATTATGAGGACCTGGACGATTTTCTAGCGGCTATTGGCTATGGCGGCATAACTCCTCACCAGCTAGCACTCAAGCTAATGGCTGAGCCTGAAATTGTGCCACCGGTGACCAAAGCCCCTGGTGGTAAGGCGACGGCTGCCAGCGGGATACAGGTGCTCGGTGTCGGTGACCTGCTCAGCCATCTGGCTAATTGCTGCCATCCGGTGCCTGGCGATGATATTATCGGCTATATCACCCGGAGTCGGGGTGTCTCTGTGCATCGTAAGGATTGCGTTAACATTCAAAATGTCGAGGACAAAAGGCGATTGATTGAAGTGAGCTGGGGTAAGGTCCAGCAGGTGTATCCTGTGGATATTCAGATCGATGCCTGGGACCGTGTCGGTCTGCTGCGAGACATCACCACTATTGTGGCTGATGCCAAAGTAAATATAGCTGGTATCAGCACCGTATATCATGACGACGTCATCTCGGTTTTTGCTACACTGGAGATAGCAAACATGGCTGAGTTGACGCATTTGTTGTCCCGGATTCAGGGTGTGCGTGGCGTGATCAGCGCTGCACGGGCTAACAATGCCAGGGCTAACCTCGGCAGTTAAAGACAAGGCAAGAAGGAGGAATGCAGGATGCCAAATGTATTACATGTAAGCGGTCTGTTGATGGGTATTTTGACGCTTATTTTTGGTATTATAGTGATGATTTTCCCCAAGATACTTAATTATCTTATAGGAATTTATCTTATTGTGATTGGAGTGTGGGCGATTATTCAAGCTCTTTAGTGAGGACAGAGGGCGGTATTGCGGTCTGCTTGATGACCGGGGTGCGGTGGTAGGATGCTCTATTTTGGCACCTCTGGCTTCAGCTACAATGACTGGGTAGGTAGCTTTTATCCTCCCGGTATGAGGCGACAGGACTGGCTAGTCTACTATGCCCGTGAGTTTAATGCTCTGGAATTGAATTCGACTTTCTATGCTTTGCCCCGTCTTTCTGTTATTGAGGCTATGATTAATAAGACCGGGGAAGGTTTTCTGTTTTCGGTCAAGGCGCCTCAGAAGTTGACGCATGAAAGGCAGCCTGATAAGGACGATTTTTCCGCCTTTATTAGTGTGCTGCGTCCTTTTATTGAAGCTAAAAAACTTGGTTGTGTGCTGGCCCAGTTCCCTTACAGCTTTGCCTGTAACCGTGTCAACCGCGACTATCTGGTGGTCTTTCGGGAATACTTAGGGGACTTGCCTTTGGTCGTCGAGTTTCGCAATATTCATTGGCTAAGAAGAGAGGTCTTCGGGTGGTTGCGTAGTCACGATCTTGGCTTTTGTTGCGTTGATGAGCCTCGACTGCCCGGACTTCTGCCACCGGTTGCTGAAGTTACCAGTGAAGTAGGCTATGTGCGTTTTCACGGGCGTAATGCTGCTAAGTGGTGGCAGCACGAACATGCCTACGAAAGATACGACTATACTTATTCTGCTGAAGAACTAAGGGAATGGGTGCCGAAGATAAGCAAGATAGAAAGTCAGGCCAGGATGACATTTATCTTTGCTAATAACCACTGGCGTGGTCAGGCGGTCAATACTATCCGCCAGCTGCGGCTTATGTTTGACTGAGGACCCAGGCTGGTTGAACTTGCGTTACTAGCTAGGGTTGGTTAGAATAGACTTTATAAATCTATTGATGTGTTTCGGGTGTAAAGTGGCTGACTATACTGAACTTTATGAGCGTTTGAAACAAGAACAAGCCCGCTTGATGAGCGAGCTTCAGCAATTAAAGGCTGAAGAGAAGTCTGCTGACTCACAGCGGGAAGGGAGTCCTTTTGGGAAGAGGGAGGAAAGTGCTACTGAGGTATTTGAACTTGAGAAGAGGCTGACCCTGGAGAAGCGCTTGACCACTGCGCTGGTTGAAGTGGAGCATGCTTTAAAGAAGTATGAGGCTGGTACTTATGGTTTATGCGACATGTGTGGTCGGCCAATAGAGCCAGCGAGGCTCGAGGCTTTACCGCAGGCAAGTCTGTGTCTTGAATGCAAAGCACGTCAGGCAAAAAACATCAAAGGTAAGCCCCCTAGGTAACTGGCGACAGGTGCTGTGGTTTGTAATCGCTGTGGTGGGGATTGTGACATTCGACCAGGTTACCAAGCAATGGGTGAGAGACCACTTAGTGCCGCTGGATGTTGTCCCGGTGTTTGGCTGTATAAGCCTTTGTCATGTCTGCAACCCCGGTTCGGCATTTGGCATATTTGCGCGTCAGTCCATTTTGGTGACGCTAGCAGCGGTAGCAGGTCTGGCGGCAGTTTTGCTATTTTCTCGCTATTTCCATCAGTCCAGCAAGCTGGGTAGCCTGGCTCTGGCGCTGGTTTTCGGTGGCGCTATCGGCAATTTGATAGACAGGTTTCGTTTTGGCTGTGTAACTGATTTCATAGATGTCAGATTGTGGCGGGACTTCCACTGGCCGGCTTTCAATGTGGCTGATTCGGCGATAACGTTGGGTGTTATCGCTTTACTGGTGTTTATATTTCAAGGTCTGCGGAAAAGCGATGGCGGAGTTCCAAAAGTCACAAGTTAGGTTTACAGCTAGATGGGCAGTAAGCAGGCTCGACAAATATCTTGCTGGTGAATTTCCCGAACTGTCCCGTTCTAGCATCCAGAAGCTGATCAGGCAAGGGGATGTTCTGGTGAATGGGAAGGAAGCTAAAGCGAGTCAGAAAGTGGAACCTGGAGACGAGGTCTGTATTCATCTGCCGCCTTTGGAGGAGTCCACATTGCTCGCGGAAGAGATCCCTGTGGCTGTGCTCTATGAGGATAGTGACCTGATGGTGGTAGACAAGCCAGCCGGGCTGGTGGTCCATCCTTCGCCAGGGCACACAGCCCATACACTGGTCAATGCTCTTCTGACACGGTGCCCTGACCTTGCTGGTTTTGGTGATAATATGCGCCCGGGTATCGTCCATCGTCTGGATAAAGACACCTCCGGCGTAATGGTTATTGCCAAGAACAGTCGTACCCAGCAGTACCTGGTGGAACAGTTCAAACGAGGTGCGGTGTCTAAAGGTTATCTTGTGCTGGTCAAAGGTAGGCTTTCTCCGTCGTGGGGCATTATCGAAGCTCCGATTGGACGCGATCCGGCTGACCGCAAACGCATGGCCGTGGTCAAGGCTGGCAGACCGGCGAGGACAATGTACAGGGTCAGAGAGTACATTGGTGACCACAGTTTGCTGGATATCAGTACCGAGACAGGCCGCACCCATCAAATACGGGTCCATCTAGCTGCTATAGGTTATCCTGTGGTGGGTGATGCTGTGTACGGTATCAGGTCTGACTTTGTGAAGCGTCAATTTGTCCATGCCTACCGCCTTGGCTTCCGCCTGCCGCAGAATGGTGAATATCGGGAGTTTATCAGTGAGTTACCGGCTGACTTAAAGAAGGCTGTTGATGAATTGAGAGGGCGATGTATCTTGGGGAATCGTCCAGTACTGGTTGCCAATAATCAGGCAATGTGTTAAATTGTACTTGAAAGAGGCTTTAGAGCATGATGAAAGACGCAAACAAGCCCTTTGAGCAGATTAAGAAGGGGCAGATGCAGCGTGAGAGCGAGTTATATTCGCAACTCCTCGGGAAAAGCGAATATGGCGACCTCGAGTCTTTTGAAGCCGACCTAGGTATCCGCAGAAATGAGTTGCTTTTTAAGATCCAGTCTGATATGGAGGATACCAGGAATGCCCTGAAACAGGCGGAGCAACTGGCGGAGCGACTGCGGAAGCGCCTGAGCGAGCTGGAAGGGATGTACCGCATCCTGACCAAGAAATAGGCTGTAGCCAAGTGCTGCTATCCTGCCTTCTTAGTCCATCTCCTCCATTGAGTTGAGCCGCATAGGCGCTTTCTGAGTTTTGGTGACAGGTCAATCTGAATTTGTTTCTGGCGTTAGGGCTTTCGAGGGTGAAGATTGCGGCAAGAATTGAAGGAAGTTTCTCTGGAATATGCTGGCTTCTGGGTTAGATTGAGTGCAGGGTTGATAGACCTTTTGCTTCTGGGGGTTGTCGTTGGCTCATTGTACTATTTCTTCAGAACGCCTGTTGTCTGGTTGCCATCTGGACTTGTGTTTTTATTCGCTTACTGGACAGCTTTCTGGTGGTGGTGGGGACAGACGCCGGGCAAGATGGCACTCGGGATTAAGGTGATTCAGACAGACGGTATGCCTGTAAGCTGGCAGTGCGCTTTGCGCCGTGGCTGTGGATATGTGGTCACGGCGCTAACTTTGCTGGCCGGCTTTGTTATGGTCGCTTTCGATGCTAAAAAGCAGGGAGTTCATGACAAGATTGCTGATACCTATGTGGTCAAGTTGCCGGTGAGGCAACCTTTGTTTGACAGGTCTTATTTCAGGAGTCAAGCTGGTTATGTCTGAAGGGAAGATACGGGTACGTTTCGCACCAAGTCCCACCGGTTATCCTCATGTAGGCAATATTAGAACGGCGCTGTTTAACTGGCTTTTTGCTCGCCATAATGGCGGCACCTTCATTTTGCGGATTGAGGATACTGATCGAGAGCGGATGGTAGAAGGGGCGACTGAAGCTATAATTGACAGTCTGCGGTGGTTGGGACTGGACTGGGATGAAGGACCTTATTTCCAATCGCAAAGGTTACATCTTTACCGTGAAGTGGCGGAGAGGTTAGTGAAACTCGATGCCGCATATTACTGCTATTGCTCACCCGAACGATTGAAGTCTGTCAGGGAAGAGCAGATGAAACGCAAACAACCGCCGGGGTATGACCGCCACTGCCGCTATCTGACCCGGTCACAGAGGGCTGAACTGGAATCACAGGGTATTGTGCCGGTGGTCCGCTTTAAGACCCCTCTTGAGGGACAGACCGTGTTTCAGGACTTGCTTCGGGGAGAGATAGTATTTCAGAATAGCAGTCTGGACGATTTTGTGCTTCTCAAGTCTGACGGTTATCCCACCTATCACCTTGCCAATATAGTGGACGACCACCTTATGGAAGTTTCTCATGTTTTGAGGGCTGATGAGTGGCTCTCCAGCACTCCCCGCCACGTATTGCTTTATCAAGCTCTGGGATGGGAACCGCCGAGATTTGCCCATTTGCCCATGATTCTGGGACCCGACAGGTCGAAGCTGAGCAAGCGGCATGGTGCCACTGCTGTCACCGAGTATATGGAGGCCGGTTATCTCCCCGAGGCGATGTTCAACTTTCTAGCCTTACTTGGCTGGTCACTGGACGACAAGACCGAGTTGATGAGTCAGGAGGAGATAGCGAAGAATTTCACCCTGGAACGGATAAGCAAAAATCCTGCTGTGTTCAATAAAGAAAAACTGGACTGGATGAACGGTGTTTATATCAGAAGTCTAAATCTGGAAGAGTTTACCTGGCGGACGTTGCCCTTTCTGGAGAAGGGCTTGCCTTCGAGCGTGAGCAGGCCTTTGGACCAGGACTATGTCCGCCACATTATGCCGCTAATACAGGACAGAGCGAGGACACTTGGAGAGGTGGCAAGTCTCACCGAGTTCTTCTTCGTTGAGGAGCTTGATTACAAAGTGGAACTGCTTCTAGAGAAACTTGCTCCTGCTGATGCTGTGAAATCACTTCAGAGCACTATTGCTCGTCTGGAGGGGTTAGTAGCCTGGGATGCGGTTACCCTGGAAAGCGTTATTCGCCCCTTGGCTGAGGAGCTGGGACTAAAGACCGGGGTATATTTCGGGTTGCTTCGCGTGGCTATCACTGGAAGGACAGCAGCACCGCCTCTTTTCCAGACGATGGAGGTACTGGGCAAGGAGCGCTGCTTAAAGCGCCTTAGAGCAGCTCTTGTTAAATTGCCGTTAGCCGGGTAAACATCGGGCAGGGGGCTTGAAAGCCCCCTGCCCTGTTAAAAGCGACTACCTGAGGACTTCCCACCACTTAGTGGCGGTGGCACGCAGGTTATCGACAGTGGCGGTGATGGTGTCTCTACCCTCCAGCTTGCTGGAATAGCTGAAAGAAGCCCTGCCGTTGCTATCGGTGGTAGCACTGCCGCTGAGGTTGTTGGTACCTGTCACCGAGAAGTTGACCCTGACACCCGCCATGGGTTTTCCGTCTGTCCCCCAGACAGTGGCGACAACGGTGTGTCTCTGTCCCGGTGCATTGTGTCCGGTGCTGGGGGATAGGTCGATTTTAGCCGGCTTGACTTCTTGGTACCATTCCTTTGTGGCACGGGCTGAGACGCCGTCGGCGGTAGCCACTATAGTGTCTGTGCCCACGTTTTTACCGTCGTAATAGTAGCCGGTCTTACCGGCGGCATCGGTGACAAGTTCAATAGGGGAGAATGGGTTGGCACCGGTATGGCTTATCTTCACCCGCACATTTCCCATGGGGCGCCCGTTTGTATCGTAGACCATGATGGTGAGGTTATGTCTGCTGCCCACTGGGTTGCGGTCACTCACCGGGTCGATCACGATTTTCCCCACTTTGGGCTGGGCTGGTTCTTGAGGTTTGACGAAGCAGTACAGGGGGTTCTTCTGTGCATCGTAGCCGCAGAGGGTCATCTGTCCCTGACACAGGCTATAGCCCAGTTTCTTCGCTTCGATCTCTGTCATGCAGGTACATCCTGCAGGGCAGGACTGCGTTGCCGCTCTCCAGCAGTACTGAGGAGTGCGCATACCTGTCTGTGGACCCTCTATGTACCCACAGGGCTGTTCCTGGCATAGTGTGGTGAGTCCAGAACGTGCCGCCTCCTCTTTGGTGAGACACTTGCAGTCTGATGGACAGGCTTGTGTTGTCGGTGTTATGTAGAAGCATAATTTTGCCATACCCAGTTTCTCGTCATAACCGCAAGGCTGCTCTTGGCATACCTTGTATCCCAATTTATATCCCTCTTCTTTAGCCATGCAGGTGCATCCTGTGGGGCATGACTCTGTGGTGAGCGCCTTCCAGCAATATTTTTCGATATTACCTTCGTAACCGCAGGGCTTATCCTGGCAGAGGGTGAGCTTATCGCCATATCTTTTGTAAGCTTCATCCTTTGTCAAACACACGCAGCCGGTAGGGCAAGCCTCCTGTGGTGGGGGAACCTTAAAGCAGTACATCGGGTTCTGGTACTGGTCTCGCCCGCAAACATCTGCCGTGCACCTATCGGTATAGCCACGCTGTTTTGCTGCCTCCACGGTCATACAGAGGCATCCTTCAGGGCACTTAGCTATTTCAGATGGTTTCCAGCAGTACATAGGGTTGCCGCTAGAATCCTTATCGCAGGGCTCTTTCTGGCAAATGGTGGCATCGGGACCGAATTTAGCGATTGCATCGTCCTTGGTCATGCAGTAGCAGCCAGTGGGGCAAGCTTGCCCGGTAGGTTCCTCCGGTACAGGTATGGGCAGCACACCAACTGTGCTCTGGGGTATGTGTTCTATATCCAGACTGAAGCCATTAGGCGTGCTGGCAGTATAGACCCCGACAACATCAAGCGGAGCAGTGGTGTAGAGGACTACAAACCCTTTGATGAAGCGCACAACCCGGTTTATCGGTGTGACCGAAGTCGCTATGCTTGGTGTGGTAGATGACGCTCCGACCGGTGTTGCCTGCTGGGAAGGTGCTTGGTACGCACTTACCTCTTGAGGTCCAAAGAAGCTGGAGATGTCGATGCAATCCACTTCGATGGCTTCGTCTGGGGCCAGAACGACCTTTCGGAAACCTGAAATTTTACCTCGTGGCTCGTCTTCTCGCTGGGCGATCACTGCCTTTTTGTATAAATAGACGGTGTAATTGTGCGGGTTGTGTATATTGATGGCTGTTGAGTAGGAGCCGGGCTGAACGCCCTCGCCGCCGAAGGCAGGTCCACAGAGGAACTTAGCTGAATAGACAATTAGTTTTTCCATCTCCGGGGGACGGGTAATTTCCGGTATACGAGGGGTTACCATGGTCGGTCCTTCTCGCTCTTCGATGGCGATAAGCTTTTCTATTTTAGCCCGTATTCTCACCAATTCTTCATATAAGGGGTTGACCGATGGAGCTGCTGTGGCGGTGGTCGTAGCGCCTGGAGTCAGTGTGGGCAACTGGTTTATCAACTCCTCCAGCCGCCTGGCAATGAGATATTTGATCTCCAGAGCACCTTTATCATTGCCTTGTTCGATTAATGTCATCACCTTTTTTGTCCAGTCCCTGATGACGCCGAGCTGGTTTTGTATGTCCTTATCGGTGGTCATCTTGCGGGCAGCATCGAGTTCCCGAAGGATTTCATCGATGATAGCCTTTTCATCTGCGGTCAGTGCTGCTGGAGCTGCAGGGGCAATTTGTGCTGGTGAGGCTGTCTCCGCTGCCGTATTCACTGGCAGGGCGATGAAGGGTGCCGCTAGCACCAGAGCAAAAACGATGAATAAGAATTTTCTCAATCTGTTACCTCCCTCTGAAATCGGTTTGCTCGAACTTTCAAACAAACATCTACATTGCTCACCCCCTGTCTGACTGATTTATCGGGTTTATAGCTGGGTCGTTGTTGGAAAACGTGCAAGAGCCAGCTTTTTATTCTACAGGCTGGTAATGACAAGCAAAGAAATCCAACCCCCACCCTTAAGTCTTCGAGCCAATTATAGCACCGTTGTCAATATCTCTGGCAGTTGGGGCAAAAGTAGCTGCCGCGGTTTCTAATGGTGAGGCGCTGGATGGGGGTGCTACAGCAGGGGCAGGCTTTGCCACGGCGGTGTGCTACCTTAAAGCTGAAGTGAGCTGTGCCCAGCTCGCCACTGGGACGCTGGTAGGTGTCTACACTTGCCCCTTTATTGTCTATAGCCGAGCGCAGTATTTCTCTAATAGCATTATAAAGCCTCTGGATTTCTTCTGGTGAAAGGTCGCCAGCGGGGCGTAATGGATGGATTCCAGCTTGGAACAGGGCTTCATCCGCATACATATTGCCGATGCCGGCGATGACCTTCTGGTCCAACAGCACTGCCTTTATCGGCGCCCGTCGCCGATGTAATCGATTTGCGAACTCCTTTGCAGTGAATAGGGGTTCCAACGGCTCGGGTCCAAGCCTGCCCTCTACTGGCTTTTTGTTGTCTGTCAGCACTACCATTCCTAAGCGCCTGCGGTCGGTCAGGGCGAGTTTACTCCCGTCATCAAAATGGAAGACAAGCCGGGTGTACGGGAGGGGTTCTGGCGGGTTCAGCAATAGTGCCCCTGACATTCTGAGGTGGACTACCAGGTAGTTATTATTTGATAGTTGGAAAAGGAGATATTTGCCGCGGCGCCTCAGGTTTTCTATTCCTTGACCTATGATTTTGTCTTGAAACGCACTTGCTGATAGCGGGTAAACTATCCTGGCATCGTAAACGGTGACCGCGGTAATTTTTTTACCTATTATGTGCGGCTCAAGCTCTCTTTTTATGGTCTCGACTTCAGGCAGTTCCGGCACTTTATCCCATCTCTGCCCAGTTTTTGCCCACTTTGATGTCTATTTTGAGAGGTACCCTGAGCTTGAGGGCGTTGGGCATAATTTCAGAGAGGAGTTGTCTCAAGATATCCAGTTCTTCTGATGGTACTTCAAAGACGAGCTCATCATGTACCTGAAGTAGCATCTTGCTTTTCAGTTGGCGGTCTATCATCTCGTGGTGGAGTTTGACCATGGCGATTTTGATTATATCGGCGGAGGTACCTTGTACCGGCATATTTATCGCCATTCGCTCGGCTGCTTCTCTTACCTGACGGTTTGGGGAGTTTATCTCTGGAATATACCGTCTCCTGCCCATCACCGTCTGAACATAGCCCATTTCTCTGGCCTGCCTCTTGGTATCTTCGATGTATTTCTTAACGCCGGGGTACTTTTCAAAGTAAGAGGCGATGAACCGGGCTGCTTCCTCGCGGGTAAAGCTGGTAGCCTGTTCCAACCCGTAGTCACTCATCCCGTAGATGACCCCGAAATTGACCGTTTTGGCAACGCGGCGCATTTCAGGGGTCACTTTTTCAGGGGGGATGTTGAAAACGCGAGATGCTGTGGCAGCATGCACATCTTCGTCTCTCAGGAAAGTGGCGATAAGCTCTGTGTCCTGTGAAATGTGGGCTAGGACCCTGAGGTCTATTTGAGAGTAGTCTGCGGAGAGGAGGTGCCAGCCAGGTGGTGAGACTATTGCCTGTCTTATTCTGCTGCCCAGTTCACCTCGCACAGGTATGTTCTGTAAGTTAGGTTCGCTAGAGGAGAGCCTTCCGGTAACTGTTCCTGTCTGGTTAAAGCTGGTATGCAGCCTACCGGTCTTGGGATTGATAAGCTGCAGAAAAGCATCGGTATAAGTAGACTTTAGTTTGGCGACCTGACGGTATTGCAGCACAAGTTCAATTATGGGGTGGGCGCCCCTGAGTTCTTCGAGTGCCGAGGCTTCAGTGGAGTAGCCGCTTTTTGTCTTTCGCGGTTTGGAAAGCCTCAGTTCCTCGTAGAGGACTTGCGATAACTGTTGAGACGAGTTTACGTTGAACTTGTGCCCGAGACAGTTGTAAATTTCAGTCTCTATCCTCATCATCTCTCTGCCCAGGTTATGGGACATGTCACGAAGCAACTCTAAATCTAGAGCCACACCGTTCCTCTCCATGGCTACAAGGACCGGGACCAGCGGCATTTCTATCTCGTTGAAGAGTTGCCACAGCCCTTCACGACGAAGCTCGCTCTCCAGTTGCTCTTTAAGCCTGAGTGCTATATCGGCATCAGCACAGGCGTACTGGGCGACCTGTTCTATAGGTACCATTGCCATGGAAATCTGTTTTGCCCCCTTGCCAATCAGGTCTTCGATAGGTGTCATCTCCAGCCCCAGTCGGTTAAAAGCCAGGGCTTTGAGGTTCAGGGCTTTTTCTCCAAGTAAGTAGGCGGCGAGCATGGTATCGAAAGAGAGGTTTTGGAGCTCGATAGCGTGTTCGGCGAGCACTATCATATCGAACTTCCCGTTGTGAGCTATTTTGGCTTTTTGCCTGTCTTCAATGACAGGTCTGAGTCTTTCGATAACCCATGATAACGGTAGCTGATCCACGTCGCCCAAGCAACGGTGTCCTACCGGTATGTAATAGGCCTCTCCAGGTATGAGCGAGAGGGAGATGCCGACCAGTGCAGTTGTCATCGCCTCTTTACTCGCTGTCTCAAGGTCGATGGCAAATTCTTTAGCGGTGGAAAGCTGTGCCAGCAATCCTTCGAGCGCATCACGGGTTGTCACTGTGTGGTAATTACCCTTAATTGGCGTCTTTACCCGGATGGTGGTCGCTTCTGCTGCTCCGATTTCCTGCGGTAACCTGGACAGCAATTGAGCGAAGCCAAGCTCGCGGAAGAGTTCGACCACTTTTTGACGGTCATACGCGGTTACACGACAGCTAGCCAGGTCGAGTGTTATGGGTACCGAGGTCACTATTTGGGCTAGTTCTCTGTTACGGAAGACCTGGTCTTTATGCTGCTGGAGCAGAGTTTGTAGCTTCTCCGGGCTGATTTCATCGATATGGGCATAGATTTCATCCAGGTTGCCAAATTGACCAAGCAGTCTAGCAGCAGTCTTTTCGCCAATACCCGGGACACCGGGGATGTTGTCTGAAGGGTCACCGATGAGAGCTTTGAAATCGGCAAGCTGTTCTGGAGATATGCCATACTTTTCCTTTACCAGTGATTCATCGTAGAGCACGGTATCGCTGAATACCCTTCTAGGGGCGAGCACTTTTGTCTTTGGATTGACTATCTGAAGGACGTCGTTGTCTCCGGTGACGATGATAGTATCTATGCCCTGTTCGTTTGCTTGGTGGCTTAGAGTGCCGAGGACGTCATCAGCCTCGAAACCATCTATCTCGAAAACGGGGATATGAAATGCATCTGCTAGCTGGTGCACCCGCTTTATCTGGGACACAAGCTCATCGGGTGTCTTAGGGCGCTGGGCTTTGTAGTCTTCAAATTTTTCGTGACGGAATGTTGGCGTTGGGCGGTCAAAGGCGATTGCCCAGTGAGTCGGTTTGATTTCATTAAGTACTTTGAGCAAAGTGCTGACAAAGCCCTGAACCGCATTTACCATTTCTCCTGTCCTGGCTACGGTTAGCGGCGGAAGCGCATGGAAGGCACGGTGCACCAGAGCATTGCCGTCGAATAGCAGTAATAAAGGAGCTGCTCCACTCATAGTAGCAGTCAATGATAGAGAAGCTATCACCCCCTTTGCCAATTATATACCATTGCTGGTACCGTGTGGTATACTAGATTCAATTAGCAAGACCTGTTCGGTGAACACGCATGAAAGGAAAAGACTTTCTTTCTATAACTGACTTGAGTAACGAAGAAGTAGCTGGTTTGTTCAGCAATGCCTTGAAGCTGAAACGCGGGAGGGCGCCCTCGGTGTTGGGGAGCAAAATTATCGCCCTTATCTTTGAGAAGCCCTCATTGCGCACCAGGGCAAGCTTCGAGGTGGCGATACGGCAACTCGGGGGGCAGTGTTTTTACCTGTCCCCTGTTGAGGTGGGACTGGGCAGGCGGGAGCCTGTCCCAGATGTTGCCCGGGTGCTGAGCCGTTATGTGGATGGCATCGTTGCCAGGACATTTTCTCACCAGACCCTGGAGGTCTTAGCCCGGTATGCCAGTGTGCCTGTTATCAATGCACTTTCTGACCATGAGCATCCGTGCCAGGCACTGGGTGACCTGCTGACGGTGTTGGAGAAGAAAGGGAAGCTGGAAGGGCTAGCTCTAGCTTTCATCGGTGATGGTAACAATGTAGCGCACAGCTTGCTTCTGGCAAGTTCTATGGCAGGAGTCCATTTCCGGATTGCATCTCCTCCCGGGTATGAGGTCAAGGACGAGGTCCTAGAAAAGGCAAGAAAATTTGCTGCTGACAGTGGCAGCCAGATTTTGCTTACAAAGGAGCCGGAAAAGGCTGTAAACGGAGTTGACGTGGTATATACAGATGTCTGGGCGAGTATGGGGCAGGAAGCTGAGGCTGATAAACGCAGAAAGGATTTTGCACGTTATCAAGTTGATGAAAAGTTACTTTCTAGGGCAAAGCCGGATGCCATCTTGATGCATCCTATGCCAGCACACCATGGTGAGGAGGTTGCCATCGGACTTCTGGACAGTCCGAAGTCAGTGGTCTTCGATCAGGCTGAGAACAGATTGCATATCCAGAAGGCGTTACTTGTCCATCTATTTGGCAGTGGCTAGACAGGGTGGTTGTGGGATGGTATGCTTAAAACCATGGCAGGCTGAGCGCCTTTTTCAGGAGCCGGTAGTTTGGTCAAACCAGTTATAGCTATTGTCGGCAGGGCTAATGTCGGCAAGTCGACGCTGTTTAACCGTCTGGCAGGAGGAATGGTAGCTATTGTTGAAGACCTGCCGGGAACGACGCGCGACCGTATTTTTGCTGATGTCCACTGGATGGGTCGGGAGGTGACCCTGGTAGATACCGGTGGGCTTGAGCCAAGGTCAGGTTCTTCTTTGACTCAAAAAATTAGAACCCAGGTACAGGCTGCTATAGCCGGTGCTGATGTAATTATTTTTCTGGTTGATATCCGAGATGGTGTACTTCCCGTTGACGAAGATATAGCTGGACTGCTGCGCAGTTGTAATAGACCTGTAGTGCTTGCAGCTAACAAGGCAGACAATGCTAAACTGGAAAGCCAGGCAGCTGAGTTTTACCGGTTAGGATTGGGGGCGCCACTGGTTATCAGTGGTCAGCATGGCAGAGGTGTGAATAACTTGATGGAGGTGGTATTGAAGCATCTTCCCGCTGAGCCTCAGATAGTACTGTCGGAGCCTGCTATGCCAAAGCTTGCCATCGTCGGGCGCCCGAATGTGGGAAAATCGATGTTGCTCAATGCTATTGTGGGTGAGGAAAGGGCTATAGTGGACGAGGCTCCGGGGACAACTCGTGACGCTCTGGACACTGTGTACAACTACCAGGGACGGGAGGTGCTGCTTATTGATACAGCGGGTATCAGACGGCGTGGGCGTATTGGTGAGGGGATTGAGTATTACAGTCTGATTCGAGCCTTAAGCGCTATTAACAGGTGCGATGTTGCTCTCCTGGTCACTGATGCTACGGAATTCCTTACTGCTCAGGATGTCCATATCGCAGGGTATATCAAAGAAGCCTGCAAAGGTATGGTGCTATTGGTCAACAAATGGGACCTCGTCTCAGGAAGTACCCAGCCTTATGCCGAATGTATTAGTGAACGGCTCAAGTTCATGCCCTATGTGCCGGTATTGTATGTTTCAGCGAAGCTGGGGCATAATGTAGAAAAGATAGTTCCACAAGCTCTCAGTGTTTGGGAGGAAAGGCAGAGAAGGTTGCCTGATAAGGTTGTGGACAAGCTGTTTAAAGATGCAATGCTGGCGCATTCACCACCACGGAAAGGCATGAGGCGGCTGCGAATTATCCGTGCTTATCAGACAGATGTCAATCCGCCCAGTTTTACTTTTATAGTTAACGACCCGGAATTGATGCATTTCTCTTATCAGCGTTATCTCGAGAATAGATTACGGCAAACCTTCGGGTTTCACGGCACGGGGTTAAGGTTTATATTGAAGAGAGCAGCAAATAAGGGGACGGAAAAGACGGGGGTGCGAACATGATAGCCGGCATTTTTGTGCTTAGCGCTTTAGTAAGCTATTTAATCGGGGCTATTCCTTTTTCGCTGATTGTTGGTAAGTTGCTGGCTGGGATTGATATTTCTAAGTATGGGAGTGGGAATATCGGCGGCACCAATGTGATGCGCGTGCTGGGTAGAAGGGCTGGTGCTATTGCCATGGCGCTCGATGTTGTTAAAGGGGTGGCGGCGGTACTGGTAGCGCGGGCTATTGTTGGCGACAACGTGCTGATGGTTGCCGGTCTTGCGTTGAACTGGCAATATGCCCAGGTTATTGCGGCTTTAATGGTCATGGTGGGGCATAACTGGTCAGTGTATATCAAGTTTCGGGGTGGCAAAGGGGTGGCAGCCTACTACGGGAGCTGGATAGCTATCTGGCCGCTGGCTGCGATTTTCGGCGGTCTGATACTGATACTAACAGTATTGCGCAGTAAATATATGTCGTTGGGTTCTATTCTTAGTTGTCTGGGAATCTTGTGCTTGTTTATGGTGTTGACGGTGGTATATAATATACCTCCTGTGTACTTAGTATATAGTCTGGTAGCTGCTGGTCTGATTGTCTACCAGCATCGGAAGAATATCGCTCGGTTGCAGACAGGCACGGAACTCAAAGTCGATGAGCGGATTAGTATCGATTCGTAAGAGTCAGTAGCGAGGCCCGGTTTATGAAGAAGGCGGCTATAATTGGAGCAACTACTTGGGGTAGCACATTAGGCAAGATGCTTGCTATGAGGGGAGTGGAAGTCGCTTTATGGGCGCGGACGGAAGCCGAAGCCGAAGCATTGAAAAGTAAAGAGCAAGGTCTACCGCAAGCAGCTGAGGAAAGTAGCTGTTTTTCTATTATTACCGGTATTGATAAGGTCTTAGATTCAGCAGAAGTCGTTTTTTATGCTGTACCCTCTCAGCGCTTGAGGCAAAATGTACGGTTGACCGCTCCTTTTCTGGGCAATTCTATGATTCTGGTCAGTGCAGCTAAGGGGCTTGAAGCAGAGTCCGGAAAGAGGATGTCTGAGGTGATGGGTGAAGAAGTACCTTTTGTTCTCAAGGAGCGAATATGTGCTCTGTCAGGACCTAACCTCTCCCAGGAGATAAATCAAGGTCTGCCGGCTACATCAGTGGTAGCCTCGCGTAACATTGGAGTAGCGAAGCAAGTGCAGAGCTTGATCGATTGTCCTGATTTTTCTGTTTATGTCAGTGATGACATCGTTGGTGTGGAGTTATGCGGTGCACTGAAGAATGTCATTGCACTTGGGGCTGGAATGCTTGATGGTCTAGGGTTGGGGAACAATGCCAAGGCGGCATTCATTACTCTGGGCTGGAATGAGGTGGTCAAGCTGGGTTTAGCCTTGGGAGCTAAGATAAGTACTTTTTATGGGATAGCTGGTCTTGGCGACCTTATTGCTACAGGGAACAGTCCGTTAAGCCGCAATTACTCTGTTGGTTATGAGATGGGTAAAGGGAAGCCGCTTAGTGAGGTGAGGGCCTCGATGACGCAGGTGGCTGAAGGCATTGATACTACAATAGCCGCTTACCGTCTGGTGAGCAAGTTGAGGCTGGAGGCACCGATCATCGATCTTATCTATGGTGTGCTGTTTGAGTCGCTGGCACCGGCTGAGATGGCAAAGCGGTTCAAGGACGGACTGAAGCCTGACGAAGTGCTCTAGTCCTGTTCCAATCCGTTAGTGTTACCCCTTCTTGTTCTGTCCGTTGACTTAAAGGCTTTTCCCCTTGGTATTTCAGGGGTTGGCAGGGTTTTTGCTAATTCCTCAAAGAGTTGCCTTTGTCTGGAAGTCACATATTCAGGTGTGACAACCTTGACGATAACCGCCTGGTCGCCCCTTCCTTTCTTATTGAGATGCGGCACGCCTTTACCCTTAATGCGGAAGACGGTGTCGTGCTGTGTTCCCGCCGGTATTTTCAATATAGCATCACCTTCGATTGTAGGGATGGCGATGCTGTCACCCAGGGCAGCCTGAGCGAAGTTTATTGGTAATTCATAAATGATGTCGTAACCTTTTCTGGTGAAGAGACGATGGGGCTTGATGGAAAGCGCAACGTAGACGTCGCCCGGAGGACCGCCATATTCGCCGGCGTCTCCCTGGTTGGGGAGATGGAATTGATAAGTCTCGTCTACCCCGGGGGGTATGTTTACTGTGAGTGTCCGTTTGACCTTTTCTTTGCCTGCTCCTTTGCAGTGCGGGCAGGGGTGTAGAATGATTGAGCCTTCACCATGGCAGCGGGGGCAAGTGGTGGAATAAGTAAAGCGTCCAAAGATACCTTGCTGTACCCGGCGCACTTCACCTTTGCCATTGCAATTCGGGCATTTCTCGGGGTTTGTACCCGGCTTGCTGCCGATACCATGACATATCGGGCAGGCCTCAACGCGCCAGAGTTCAAGTTGTTTTTCAGCCCCGAAGATTGCTTCCTCGAAGGAGATAGTCAGATTAGCCTGGAGGTTGTTGCCCTTTCGAGGAACGCGCTGCTGGGCTGCGGTGGTGGCGCCGAAAAAGGCATCGAAGATGTCACCGAGACCGCCAAAGTTGAACTCATCGAATCCAGCCCAGTCCAGCCTTGTAGCTCGCCCCTGGCGGTCATAAATTGCCCTTTTGCGGGCATCAGAGAGCACTTCATAAGCTTCATTTATCTCTTTGAACTTTTCCTCGGCTCCCGGCTCTTTGTTATGGTCAGGATGGTACTTGAAAGCCAGCCTGCGGAATGCTCTCTTGATCTCCTCCTCGTTGGCATTTCTGGATACCCCTAATATTTCGTAGTAGTCCTTTGAAGGTGGCATAGTATACCTCAACTTATCAGTATAACCAATGCAGTTACTGCGGGGCAAATTTTAAATAGCGTGGGGTCACAAAAAGGTCTTTGCCTTTCGGGCAGGGATGGGATATATTATTGTCTTGCGATGAGGGACAAAATCAGGCAGGCACTATTATCGCGTAGTAAAGTGCGCCTAAGTGGTAGCGGGCTAAATGAGGCTGCTGTGCTGGTACCCCTGTTTAATAAAGAGGGGGAGTACCACATTCTGTTTACACGCCGGAGCCAGCTTGTTGCTTATCATAAAGGACAGGTTTCATTTCCTGGAGGGGCGAGGAGTGAGGCGGATGTAAGCCTTATGGATACAGCCCTGAGAGAGAGTTGGGAGGAAATCGGGTTGAGAGCTAAAGATGTGGATGTCCTGGGCGAACTGGACGACACGCCGACAACGAGTTCGAATTTTAGTATCTCGCCCTTTGTAGCTTTTATCCCTTATCCTTACCAGTTCACCGTTAACAGGGCGGAGATCGACGAGGTGTTTGGAGTGCCAGTATCGTTCCTGTTGTCAGGCGTTGGGAGAAAAGAAGAGTGGTACGTCATTGGCGGTAACCCTGTGGTTGGCTATGCTTACGAGTATGAAGGGCGCATAATATGGGGGGCTACTGCCCGGATTGTCCAGCAGTTCCTCGAGGTCTGGCAGCAAGCGAGTGGAGCCCGGTGACAGTTGTTGTTAATTTTTAGCCTCCTCAGCCTTGACCTTGACCTTGATCTGCCTCGGTTTGACCTCTTCGGCTTTAGGTAAGGTCAGGGTGAGGATGCCTTTTTCGAAGACCGCCTCAGCCTTGTCACTCTTGACCTTTACCGGGATGGTCAAAGTGCGGCTGAAGGCACCGAAGTGGCACTCTTTATAAAGATAGTCTTCATCCTTGACCTCTTTGTCTTCCTTGTGCTCACCCTTTATGGTGAGGGTGTCACCAGTGATGGAAATATCAACTTCCTCTGGCTTGATGCCGGGGATGGCCGCCTTCACCACGACCTCGTTGTCCGTCTGGTACATGTCGATTGGTACCTGCCATTCCCCGGGAGCAGGCCAGAAGCGGGATAGGCGGACAAAGCTGTCCTCAAACAGCCTGTCCATCGCGTCTCGCAGACTAATAATGTCCCTAAATGGTTCCCACCGTACTAGAGCTGTCATTGTATCACCTCCTTCTTTCTTTATTTTCGGGCTACCCAGGCCCCACTCGCTAATTATAATTATAGGCATGTTAAATATTTTTGTCAAGATGCTTAATAAAATTTTGTTAAAAACATTATAACAATTGTTGACAAGGTATTTGAAAGTTTGTATAATGAAGCTGAGAGGTAGCATTATGGCTAAAGACTACTATGCCATATTGGGTGTAAATCGGAGTGCGACAGAAAAGGAGATAAAGCAGGCTTATCGCCGGCTTGCGCGGCAGTACCATCCTGACGTCAATCCTGGTGATAAGGCTGCTGAAGCTAGGTTTAAAGAGATAAACGAGGCTTACGAAGTTCTTTCTGACCCGGCGAAACGGCAAAAGTACGACCGTTTTGGTGAGCGCTGGCAATATGTCGACGATTTCGCGAAGGCGGGGCAGAAGATGGAGTGGGGTCCTAACGATGGGAATTTCACCACTATCGAGTTTGGAGACCTAGGCAGTGTTCTGGACGATATCCTGCATGGTTTTGCTCCTGGCGGTGGCACTTTTCGGCGTGTAAGCGCACTTGGTGAACTGGAGCACCCTGTGGAGGTAACTCTTGAAGAGGCCTTTCACGGGACAAAACGCGTTGTAGAGGTATGGGACGATGTGCCTTGCACGGTTTGTGGTGGGTTCAGGCGCAGTGCGGCAGGTCAGCTTTGCAGGATATGCGGTGGTTCAGGGCGGGAAAGGAAGTCAAGGAAACTTGAGGTCAAAATTCCCCCGGGTGTTAAAGATGGTTCGCGGGTGAGAGTTGCCGGGCAGGGGTATCTGAACCCTGATGGTAGTCGGGGTGACCTCTATCTGCTGGTCAAGGTTTTGCCGCACCGGCTTTTCGAAAGGAAAGATGATGACTTATATGTTGATGTATCGGTGCCGCTGCTGACTGCTGTGCTCGGTGGAGAGGTGGAAGTGCCGACCCTGAAAGGCAAGGTCGTTCTTAAAGTGCCTCCGGAGACTCAGAATGGCAAGGTGTTTCGACTGACCGGGCAAGGGATGCCCCATCTTGGTGATACCTCCCGAGGCGACCTTTTTGCTAGGGTGAAAATAGTATTGCCAACGAACCTGTCACCACGGGAGAAGCAGCTTTTTGAACAGTTACGGGCATGCCGTTCGGGATAGCTGAGGTCTTGCCAATATACTGCTCAGGTGGTAAGATAAGATGACTTCAAGTGACTCGGAACCTAGATATGTAATAAGCGTCGCCGCCCGAATAGTCGGGGTGGAGTCCCATACCTTGAGGTATTACGAAAGATTAGGGCTTATCCACCCGTACCGCTCCAGGGGAAATATCCGTTACTACTCAGAAAGCGATATTGCCCGTATCCGCTACATCAAGACGCTGATGGACGATTTGGGGATTAATCTGGCTGGTGTGGAGGTAGTGATGCGGATGGCACAGAAGATAGCTGAGATGCAACAGAGGCTGCGTGAGATGGAAATGGAGATAGAGCGGTTGAGGCAGTCCAGCAGAGAGATCGGAGATAGGGATGACTGAGGATACCAGGTTTAGTCCAGCCAGGTGGCAGGCTACGGTTACCACTGTTAGCTGTGATAGGGTTGACGATTTTGTTACCATAGTAGTTAACAAGGACTGGTCGGTAAGCTGTACCTGGTACAATCGGTACAAGAAGGGAATATCAGGCATAAATAGCAGGCAGGGGCTTGATGCCGGGCTGAGAAAGAAGATAGACAATTGCAGTGGTCCAGCATGCCCTCTTGTTGTCGAATATCGGGGTAAGTTGATTAGGGAGGAATTTGGCAGTCGCTAGTTTTAATTTTGCTCGAGGAGAAAGCTGATGCGATCGGAGAGGTTCACCGAACAGGCGCAAGAGGCGCTGGCAGGCTCGCTGACACTGGTACGGCGGTATCGCCATAGCCAGTTGGACGTGGAGCATTTACTTTTAGCCCTGCTGGAGCGGGAGAATGGACTTGCGGTGCAGATTTTGGAAAGAATAGGCGTAAACATAGGTGCTTTACGGAAGCGTTTGGAGATGATACTTGAATCTGCGCCTCGAGTTGCCCGTGAGGCGGTCCAGATTTATGAGACACCACGTTTTATCCATCTACTACAGAACGCTGCTCGCGAGGCTAACAGGCTCAGGGACGATTTTATTGGTGTGGAGCATTTGCTGGTAGCTATTGTTAGTGAAGAAAGAGGCGAAGCTTCGGCGATTTTGAGAGAGTTTGGTGTTGACCAGGAGAAAATTTATCAGGCATTGCAGAGCATACGTGGTGGGCATCGGGCTGATAGTCCGACTGCCGAGTCTAAATATAGGTCTCTGGAGAAATACGGGCGTGATCTCACTGAGCTAGCACGTCTGGGTAAGCTTGACCCGGTGATCGGGCGCGATGATGAGATAAAGCGGGTGATGCAGATTTTAACGCGGCGGACGAAGAACAATCCGGTAATTATCGGCGAGGCAGGTGTGGGCAAGACTGCCATCGCTGAAGGACTGGCGCAGAAGATCGTGGCTGGCGATGTACCTGACTCGCTTAAGAGCAAGCGGGTAATTGCGCTGGATATGGGTGCTCTGGTGGCTGGTAGTAAATTCAGGGGGGAGTTCGAGGAGCGGCTGAAAGCGGTAATGGATGAAGTCCGCCAGTCCCACGGTGAGATAATCCTGTTCATTGACGAGATACACACGGTAGTAGGTGCGGGGGCAGCCGAAGGTGCTATTGATGCCAGCAATATGCTGAAGCCGGCGCTTGCCCGGGGTGAACTGCAATGTATTGGAGCGACCACTCTGGACGAGTATCGGGAACATGTCGAAAAGGACAAAGCCCTGGAGCGGCGCCTTCAGCCCGTGTTTATAGACGAGCCCAGCGTTGAGGCGACGATAGAGATGCTTCGTGGGCTGCGCCCCCGGTATGAAGCCCACCATAAGATAAAAATCGATGATGCTGCGTTGGTGGCTGCTGCCAGATTAAGTCACCGTTATATTTCAGGAAGGTTTCTGCCAGACAAGGCTATCGACCTGATCGATGAAGCTGCGAGCAAGCTGCGTATTGACATGGAAAGCAAGCCAGCGAATATCAAAGCACTGGACAGCGAAATAAGGCATTTGCAGGAAGAGGAGGAGGCAGCCTCACAGCGTGCTGACTATCAGCGTGCTGCTGAGCTGAGGTCGCAGAGGCTCAGGCTTGAACAGGAGCGGGAACAAGCTGAAGAAAAATGGCGCAAGGAAAAAAAGATTGAGAGCGTGGTAGACGAAGAGATTATAGCCGAGCTTGTCTCAAAGTGGACCGGCATCCCCGTTGCACGTATGCTCGAAGGTGAAGCGGAGAAACTGCTTCACATGGAGGAAAGGTTGCATGAGCGGATTGTGGACCAGGATGAGGCGGTGAAGGCTGTGTGTGAGGCGATCAGGCGGGCACGAGCGGGACTTAAAGACCCGAAGAGACCGGTGGGCAGCTTTATCTTTCTGGGTCCTACGGGCGTGGGCAAGACGGAGCTGGCGAAGGCGCTGGCTGAGTTCCTGTTTGATGACGAAGATGCCATGATTCGGTTAGATATGTCGGAGTTTATGGAAAAGCACACCGTGTCGCGGCTTATAGGTGCGCCTCCGGGCTACGTGGGTTACGAGGAGGCGGGGCAACTTACCGAGGCGGTGCGACGGCGCCCGTTCCGTGTTATCCTGTTCGACGAGGTTGAAAAAGCGCATCCCGATGTGTTCAACATCATGCTCCAGATACTTGAAGATGGAAGGTTGACCGATGGGCATGGCAGGACGGTCGACTTTAAGAACACTGTAGTGATAATGACCAGCAATCTTGGGACACAAGAATTTCAGAAGCAGGCTATCGGTTTTTCGCGTCAGGAGAAAAGCGAGCAGCAGCGTCTGCGCGGCACCATTGAGAGTGCTTTAAAGCAGACCTTCCGGCCGGAGTTCCTGAACAGGATAGATGATGTTATAATCTTCCAGCCCTTGACGGAGGAACATCTGAAGAAGATAGTGGACCTGCTAGTTCTGGAGGTCGAGAAGCGGCTGAGCGACCGCAACATACATCTGGAACTTACCGAAGAGGCGAAGTCGTGGCTATTGAAAGAGGGCTATGAGCCGATATATGGGGCGCGTCCGCTGAGACGGGCGATCCAGCGTTTTGTAGAGAACCCGCTATCAAGTCGGATACTGGCTGGGGAGATAAAAGACGGCGATAAGGTGCTTGTAGAGGTAGTTGAGGGTGGGCTGAATTTTCGGGTCAAGGAAAGGGCGAAGGTGCCCCGTTAAAGCTACAAGTAATGTATCAAACAAAAGCTGGAACCGCTAAAAGTCAGTATGTCATAGGTGGGCTAGCAGTAGCGTTGACGATCGCCCTCTGCGTGGTGGCAGTCCTCTACTGGGAGAACATTAAGAATGTCTCACACTATGGCTACATTGGTGTATTTATTATCAGCATATTTGCCGGTGCTACTGTGTTTGTCCCCATACCGGGGATCCTTGTCGTGTTTACCATGGGGAGCATTCTCCACCCCGCGGTGGTGGGGGTGGTCTCAGGGCTGGGTGAAGCTGTGGGGAGCATCGGCATTTACCTCAGTGGGTACAGCGGTCAGCGAGCGGTCCAGAGTTTGAGCAGTCGTGGCATTTTTACCAAGTTTAGCGATTGGATACGCAGGCGCGGCAGCATTGCTGTGTTCCTCATGTCGGCTATACTTAACCCGTTGTTTTACCCGTTCACTGCGATAGCCGGCATGCTCCGGTTCGGGCTGGTGAGGTTCTTTTTTCTCTGCTGGGGTGGCAAGGCGGTGAAGAATATGGTGATTGCCTATGCCGGCTATTTTGGCTTACGTTCCTTACTGCAGTGGGCGGGAATAATGATGGGATTTTAGGACAGGGAGGTCTTAAATCGAAATGTCTCCACCGGAAGAACGAAGCTGGCGAGTAGCCTTTCTCCTTTCCATTTTTCTGGGCTTTTTGGGTGCAGACCGCTTTTATATTGGCAGGACACGTTCGGCGATTGTCAAACTCCTTACTGTTGGTGGTTTAGGCATATGGTGGTTGAGCGATCTTATTTTGATTGCCAGCGATTACCGCAAAGATGCCTGGGGGCGTCCGTTAAAACATTAAAAGCGATTTGAGTCTGGCAAGCGTTTTTGCTAGACTTATAAACTGTGGGGCTGTAGCTCAATTGGGAGAGCGTTTGACTGGCAGTCAAAAGGTAGTGGGTTCGAATCCCATCAGCTCCACCATCAAAGAAGACTCACGCACGGCGAGTAATACCAAGCAATACCTAACTTTTGTGGCATGTCTGCAGTTGTACATTTCGTCAGAAGGTGCACACCGATTATACGAATTTATCTGTGAGGTTGCTAAAAAGATCACACTGGGTCATTTTTCGATTTCACTATCAGAGTCAAGCTCAATATGAAATCGATGAAGAAATCGATGCACTGCCGGAGCGAGCAGAACTGCAATAGCGACAAGAAAGACTATGCCTGAAAAGAGTGCGTAGGCTGCAGCAAATAACTTCCCAGCATTAGTGTGTAGCTCAGTTATTGGCCCCATGCCACCGAGGATCATAGCGGCATTAACTGTGGCATCAACCCAGGACATCCCCTCAAACTCATGGTAGCCAACGATGCCAATTGTCAAGGAAATAAGAACAATTCCTAAAGCAATAAGTACATGCCAAACGATGCGAAGAAAAAAGGCAGCTCTGGAGATTAACGGTTGCCGAAAATGCTCGTATATCAGCTTATCCTCTCCATTACCACTGACCTCTTGTCAGTTTTGTTTGCGACTCTAATTATATCATGTTGACATACTCGCAATTGGTCTATCATAAGGTTTAAGAGGGTCTTGTGGATGAGTCATAACTGCATGACGCCATAGGGCACAGCGAACTGACCAAAACATTTCTTTGTTGGGCTGGTTTGCATTGAACTGAACATCGTCAAGCGCAGTATGGGACCAGTATCTGCTTTTAAGCTGGAGCAGTTGTTTTTTCTAAAACATGGATTCGGGAACTGTTTACAACGAGAGCACTAGCGGTGATGGTGCTTGTAGCTCCCTGCCGGCGCAGGTAAAGACGGGAACGGTCGGTGGGGAGTTTTTTGATGGCGTTCGCGTAGTTACATCAGAAGGTGTGAAGGGCTGCTAGACTGGGTCATGCCCTGAACGGAGTGGACCGACGAATTGCCCTTCAGAGCTGC
>DAOUAI010000038.1:0-2619 GCA_034433775.1 Dehalococcoidia bacterium | reverse complement strand
TTCATCGCAATGCCATCACAAACGGCTATAGTGTTAACTTCAAACGGGACACCCCCACCGCTTCTTATGCCCTCCTTGACCGCCTGAGCGATGGCCCTAAGGTGGACGTGACCTGGTACAACCTCGTTAAAACTATTGACCACACCTATAAAAGGCTTGGAAAAGTCCTCATCACAGAGCCCCAGAGCCCGAAATAGAGCACGATGTGGTGCCCGCTCTATTCCTTTCTTCACACTCTCACTGCGCAAAGCCATATCGACCTCAAAAAGGTTAATGAAAGTAAACTATCATAGCGCCCATTCATTGTCAAGCTAGTCTCCCTCCAGCCGGCGTATTTTTTCCACCCGCCGCAAATGTCTGCCACCATCAAAATTTGTGGAAAGATAGACACTGACTACCTCACAAGCTAGACCATGCTCAATCCTTTCAGCACCCAAGCATAAAATATTAGCATCGTTATGTCTTCTTGCCATTTCAGCACTTAATTTATCGCAGCACAGTGCAGCCCTCACACCTTTCACTTTATTAGCGGCTATACTCATACCTATGCCGGTAGCACAAATCAATATCCCGCGGTCAAACTTGCCCAGAGCAACTTCATCAGCAACCTCCTTGGCAATATCAGGATAGTCCACCGGCTCTTCACTATAGCAACCAAAATCACGGTACTTGTGTCCCAACTCCTCAAGAATATCCAGTATCTTCTGCTTCAACCTCAGACCATGGTGGTCACAACCCAGTGCAACTTGCATCTCCAGCCTCCTTAAGATAATCCTGATATGCACGTTCAATCTCAGTATCTGGTATAACTCCGTGACGCAAGATCGTTATTTTCTCCGCAGTGACATCTACTACCGTGGACTCCCTCCCGCCAGGACATCGTCCAAACTCCACAATGAAGTCAACACTATCGCCCAGTTGCTGCCTCACATCCTCGGCTGCTACCGGGCTTGGTCTGTCACTCAAATTGGCACTGGTGCCAATGATGGGTACACCCAGCAAACGGCTAATAGTGAGAGGCACTATATGGTTAGGTAACCTTACGCCCACTCTGCTACTCCCGGCGGTCACTATATCAGGGACGCTAGCGGTCTTGGCCAAAATCAGCGTTAAACCACCGGGCCAGAAACGGCCCATAAGAAACCGCGCTAAGCTAGACACAGTCCTTGCCACCATATCAAGCTGGGCTAAGTCGCCAAGCAGTATTGGCATCGGCAATGAATAAGAGCGCTGCTTTATTTCATAAACCCGTCTCACAGCCGCTACATTGAAAGCATCGCACCCCAGCCCGTAAACAGTATCGGTAGGAAAAGCCACTACCCCACCCTTTTTAAGCACTTCAACAGCGTGCCGTATACTATGCAGCACTCCTTCAGATAGACCTTCTGCCATGTCTTTCCTTGCAAAAAACATACTCTGTAGCATTATTTTTCAACATTAGTAACCCTGACACTGCCCTTTTTACAAATTGAAGGATAAAAAGCAACAGCTTCCTAAAAGCCCTGCAACAATTTGTGCTACAATCAGGTAAGTCCTCAAAGCATATTTTACAACACTTTACAGGCTTTGTGCCCAAAGCTAGAGCGATACTGCACACATAGCCCACCATGTGTTATACTAAAACAAATGGACACCGAAAACCGCAGCCATCGTATAGCCACCAGCGATGACATCGAGGTATCCACATATCTCGAGATAGCTAAAGAACTTCATGGCGAGCAGCCAGCGTACCAACCAAAAACAACACCGCCAACTACTCGCGAGACCATAGCCATCATAGACTTTGGCTCGCAGTATAGTCACCTCATCGCCCGCAGGGTCCGCGAATGTCATGTATATAGCGAGCTAGTTGGCTGCGATGAACCATGGGAGAAAATAGCCTCCCTTAACCCGCGAGGTATTATCCTTTCCGGTGGTCCAGCCAGTGTGTACCAGCCTGGAGCACCATTACCGCCAACAGAAATCTACGAAAGTCGTCTGCCAATACTGGGCATCTGCTATGGCATACAGGTCATTTCTCACCAGCTTGGCGGAAAGGTAGCTCCAGCAAGTAAACATGAGTATGGTCAAGCTATCCTGCACATAAATGATAAGGCTTGTCCCCTGTTCGCCGGACTACCCTCTTCTTTGCCCGTATGGATGAGCCATGGTGACCAGATAATTGAACTACCACCCGGCTTCAAAGTTCTAGCTTACACAGAAAACTCGCCAGCCGCGGCAATAGGCAACGATAGGAATGTCTTCGGTCTTCAATTCCACCCCGAGGTAGCCCATACCCCGCAGGGAAAGACTATAATCCAGAACTTTCTTTATCACATATGCGGTTGCCAAGGCAACTGGACACCATCAAATTTCATAAATGAGACCGTAGACAACATAAGACAGCAGGTCAAAAATGGCAGAGTCATCTGCGCCCTTTCCGGCGGTGTGGACTCAGCAGTCACTGCAACTCTAGTCCATCAAGCTGTCGGCAACCAGCTAACCTGTATCTTCGTCAACAATGGACTTTTGCGCCGCGAGGAGCCACAGCGAGCCCTTGACACCTTTCGTAACAAATTAAAGATGAACGTAGTCTATGTAGATGCCTCCCGAAGGTTCCTCAGACGGCTAAAAGGGGTC
>DAOUAI010000037.1:0-44467 GCA_034433775.1 Dehalococcoidia bacterium | reverse complement strand
CTACTTCGTTACCGCTGTTAGTTACTAGTGCACTTATGGTTATTGGCTGTCCGGCTTTTACGAGGTTTGGACTAATTGTGAGGTTACTCACTGAGAAAATAGGGCGGCTAGCGTATGGAGAGTAAGGTGTAAATGTCGGTCGTGGGGTAGGGGTGGGTCCCGAAGGAGGGAAAGGACCGGGTGGTTGACTCGGGACATAAGTGGGCGGGTAGTCGGTTGGTGTAGGGAAATGACCCGGTCTCGGACCTGGTATAGGACCTGGTGTAGCAACTGGTGTTGGTGGTATTTGCTGTGGTGGTATGTTGTGTGGTGGGATATCGCGCAACCTGCGATCGAATGTTTCTATGCCTTTTGCAGTTACTTTTGACGGCTGTTTCTTGCGTGGTGGCATGGCGAGTACCACTATGATCAGGAGGATCAGGACACCAATTATTGCGCCCACAATTATCACTAGAGGGGGCTTCAGGAAAATTCCCCAGAAGGATGCAGACGGTTCGACTGTAAAAGTGGCACTTGCTCCGTCCAGTTCCACTGTATATTCACCTGGTGAACCAGCGGTGATAGCAAAACTGACCTCTTCACTGGCATTAGGGTTGAGGGATATTTGTTGGGTGTCTTGCACTTCGCCGTTGATTGTCAATTCCAACGAAATTTCTTGTTTAGTAGTTCCATTGTTGGTCACCGTGCAAGTTATAATGACCGTTTCCCCTTCTTTAGGGGAAGGAGGGTCTATCGTTATATCCTTGACTTCAAAGTCTGCTGCAACCCTAGCGGGTATAATAATTGTGCTGAAAATAGCCGCTATCAGTGCCGGCAGCCAGAATACCTTTTTCATCCTTGCCTCCTGCAGCAAATCTGCTAGACGCTTAATACTCTACGCCAAAATTGGTTATAAATCAATAGCTGCAAAAGTGCAACGTATCGTTTGCAATTTTTGTGTAAGAGTGTGATAGCTGGATTATGAAGGTCGGACGTTGACAGAGGGTAGAACTATAACGAAGGTATTTTTGTCAGCCATCTCGCTTGGCAGCCACATTTTGCCATTGTGGAGTTTTATCAAGTATTTACACAATGCTAATCCTATGGCTGGTTCGGAACTGGAAATTGTTTTATCTTCATTACTTTCTAATGAATAGCGAGGCTGTGGTCGCATGTTTGCCGAATTTGTGTCGGTGGCTGGGGGGTCACCCCAGATTTTTATGACTACGGTGTCACTCTGTTCTTCTGATGACGTGTATATGTTGTTGCCTTGAGGGGTATTTTCGCTGACGTTGGAAAGAATAGTTAGCAAGACCTGTTCCAACCTTAATGGGTCAGCCATAACTTTGCATGCTTTTGGAGCTAGTCTTAAAGTCAATTGCTGTTGATTTCTATGCAATTTCGGGAGTATCTGGTCGATAACATTGTAGATTGCTGTGTTAATATCCACTGGCTGTGATTGTAGGTAAAATCCTTCTGTTTCTAGGGTGGCTATGTTGATAATGGATGAGACTTCACTCCAGAGGCTATAGGTAGAAGTCAAAATCGTGTTGACCAACCTGATTTCACGGATGTTACCACGGAGTGCAATTTCTCTGTTTAGTGCGCTTGCAGCCAGTATGGTTTTCTGGAGAAGGTCTTTGAATTTCAGCGGTAGAGAGGCGCTCAGTTGCAGGGCTTGCTCTCCAACGTGGCTGCTGTTTCTTTGCTCCTTTATCAGTGCACCCATTTTAGTTTTGTTATTTCGGCTATCTAAAAATAACGATTTGGGCTTTTAGGTGTCAATGTTTTTCGGGCATTGTTCTATATTTGATTGCAGGTATCGGGACTAATTTCTTACCCGTGTTCGGGACTAAAAGATAGTAATGGCCTGGGCTCTATGCTCTCAAGTTATGTCCGACAGCGCTCTATACGTGTTTTTGATAGTAATATCATTTGCTGTATTCGATCCAGAGATGGTAACCGTCGCTTGTAAGGTCGATGGTTCCATGTTGTGAGGTCAAGAAAACCCTACCATTGCCCAGCTGGCTGGAAAGTCTTTCTAGCACTTCATGGTGTGGTTGTCCAAACTTGTTATCTGAGCCAACTGAAATGACAGCTATCTGAGGGTTAACTACGCTCAAAAATTCTGGTGAGGTAGCGGTCTTGCTACCGTGATGAGCCACCTTCAGTACTGTGCTGTAAAGGTTTTTCCGCTGGGAGATGAGGTACCATTCAACCTCTTTGCTGATATCGGCGGTGAATAAGAAACTTACTCTGTTCCAGCTTAATCGTAGCACGACTCCATTTTCATTGACGTTACTTGCTGTGTTTTGCAGCCAAGATAACGGAGGATGTATCACTTCAAGCTTAACATTGTCTCCCAGGTCAATTTCTTGTCCGGCATGTATGATTTCTCGTTTTATGTTTTTTGTGCTGAGTATTCTGAGCCATTCTTGATAGGCAGCAGTATCAGAACTCGTGTCGGATTCCATAACACGAAGTGTCTCATATCTTTGTATTACTTCAATAAGTCCAGTGAGATGGTCTGACTGAGGTTGAGTGAGTACCACTAAGTTGATAGTCCTCTCCCAGAAAGGCATTCTTTTGCCCAGTTGTAGCTTTATGGATTCAGGAGTAGGACCTCCATCGATGAGTATGTTTTGTCGGCTCGGTGTCTGAATTAGGATAGCATCACCTTGCCCTACATCTAGTATACTAACGTGAAGTTTATTGTCTGGAATGGATGAAGCTGCTGTCCATACGATGGCATTTCCGATTAAAAGGCAAATGGCAAGCCATTTCGCGATTGCTTTTAAAGGTAACTTAGGCGCATGGCTTGCGCGGTCTTTGAGTCTGATGAATAATTTGCGAGTAATGTCTGCTACTTGCATCCTGTATCTTATGGCAGACAGGGATACACCTAAGAGAAAGTAGTAAACAAACACTTGCCATAGATGTACCTGCGATAGTTCGTTGTATGAAAATGGAAGGGCATCATATGCCTGGACTATGAATATAAAGTAGCTAAGAAAAAGCCAGGCTGTCCAGCCCAATAGTTGACTCAATACCGGTATCATAGAACCAACGATGCTGACCAGGCTTGAGGTGAATATTATGCCGGGCAAGGCTGGCAGTGCGAAGAAAGTAGCCGGGAGACTGACGAGCGAGATAATGCCGAAGTGGTAGGCTATGACAGGGCAGGTCGCTAGAATAGCTGCTAAGGTCACTGCCAGGCTATCGATGACGAAATTAATTAACGATGAAACAGCCCGATCCTGGTTTGTCCTGGTGGCTAATCTTTCTCTTGCTGCGGTCTGGAAACGCGGCGCTAATATGACCAGCCCGATCATAGCCAAAAAACTAAGTTGGAAGCTAGCATCCCACAAAATGTGGGGGTTAATGCCTGTCATTACTGCAGCGGCGAAGGCAAGTGCGGTTGTTGCACTATGCGGTCTGCCTAGATATTCGGCAATCAGAAACAGACTTCCCATAATGGCACCGCGTACAATAGGCGGGCGCATCGCAGTTACAATGGCATATAGCCAGATGGTTAACAGAGCGAGCCAGATATATATGTGATGACGTCTGCCAAAAAGCCAGATCCCCATGCTAATAGTTATGCCGACAACTATGCTCAAATGGAGCCCTGATATTGCTAAAAGATGTGATGTCCCTGTGTGGTTGAAGGAGTCTTGAAGAGATTGTGGTATATCAGCTCGCAAACCAAGCAGGATGGCTTGGGCTAGTGATGCCTGTGGTTCGGGCAGTACTTGGGACAGATTGTAGGACAGGTAATTTCTTAGGGAGTATAACCAGGATAAGAGTTTGAATCCTCTGTCGGTAGCTAGGACTTCTATTCTGGGATAGTATACGACTGAGTAGATTTCTTTCCGTGCCAGGTATGACTTGTAATCGAAGTTGTCCAATTCAGGTGGCGTCTTTGGTTCTCCTGTTATCCTCAATATATCTCCATAATGGTACTCAGAATATCTGGATGAGAAAATTAGAGCCTTACCTGAGACCTGTCTGGTTTCGCCATTTGCCCGAAGTTCTGTGGCAGTGATCTGAAACGTACAACTGTTGCCGCTTCTTTCCGGTTCGGTATATACCATTCCCGATATTTCAATTGTTCCTTTGTCATTGTAAAACTGAAGGTGGTGTTCGTCTATTTGGTGCAAGTTTGTTTGGAACCGCAAGTTACCACCCAGCAGAACGAAAAGGCAAAATCCAGTCAAGAGCAGGTGCCTCTTGTATTTTGCAAGTAACGGTAGCAGACAGAAGGGGACAATCCCAAGTGAAAACAAGACTGGGGGCAGGTATACTTTAGAGCCTAAATATGTGCCCAGCACCCAGGCGATGCTGATATAAATAAGTGTCACTGCTCATTCCTCTAAGGTTACCAGATCCTTAATCTTGGTCAACGTGTTGCTACCAAAGCCTCTTACTTTAAGTAAGTCTTCTATTCTACGAAACGGACCGTGCTGGTTACGGTAATCAACAATAGCTTGAGCTGTTTCTATGCCAATACCGGGTAAGGCACTGATTAACCAAGTTTCAGCTCGATTGAGGTTTACTTTTTGTGTCTGTTGTGTTTCACCGTTTCTGGGTATATAGATTTTTATGCGGCTCAAGTCTGCATCAGGGCTGAGCCCCGCGGATGATATAAGGCTTTCGATAGTGTCTTCTCTCCTAAGGGGATAAAAGCCCGGGTTGGTTACTGCACCGCCGATATAAATCTCTCCGTAGCATTCTGGCTTCGGGCTTTCTGACAGGATGATTTCAGCAGGTTTGTGTTTTTCATGTCTAAGCACCAGGAGCACACTGCCAGTGAGTAAACTCACTACCAGGATAGCGACTATGGTTAACCAGTACTTGGTGTTGGTCGTCATGGTGAACACCCCCGATTTTTTGGTCGGATGTAGCCCTGCAGTTTACGCTGCGTCCTCAGCAGGTAGTCAAGTAGTTGGCGTAGTCCACGCATGTCCTGCATTACTTAGGGCAATAGTGATAGAATTTTATCATACATGGCGGAAATAAAGACGATCACAGTCAATCGAAAGGCTTATCACGATTATCATATTCTTGAGAGCTTGGAGGCGGGCATTGCTTTAACTGGCACTGAGATCAAATCGGTCCGGGCGGGCAGGGTAAATATTCGTGATGCTTATGCCAGACCTGAAGGCAATGAGCTATGGTTATACAATTCACATATCGCGGCTTATCAAGCCGGTGGTTATCAGAACCACGACCCGAATCGCCCGCGCAAACTCTTGTTACACCGTAATCAGATAGATGAACTTACCGGTCTTGTAAGTAGGAAAGGTTTGACTTTAGTGCCTTTAAGACTGTATATTAAAGGTAGAATGGCGAAAGTAGAGCTGGGTGTGGCTAAGGGTAAGAGGATTCATGATAAACGAGAGGTGATTGCTCGCCGTGAGGCAGAGAGGGAGATAGGGCGGGAGTTGCGGCGGAAACTTTAACAACTGTAGGCGTTGTCATGGGGGCGCGAGGCGTCGACAGGAGAGGGCCTACAGAATAGCAGGTCGAGGTGCCATCCACCTCGTTAAACAGGTGGCAAAAGACAACTGCCGAAGCAGTTCCGATTGCAGCCTAATTGAGGTTGCACGTTCAGCCTGACCTTGCCCTGACAGGTTGGGACTGAGCGCCGAAAAGTCAGGGTGCGCCGACCTCGACGTCGATAGGGGCGGGTAAGACTTATCGACTGGCCTGGTTGTCAGCGGTCAGCGGATGATAGCCGGGCGAGATTAAACAGCTGACTAAACCTGTAGTAGATTCTGGCAACCTTCTTCTGGACGGGGAGTTCAACTCTCCCCCGCCTCCACCAGAGAATTTAAGGGGTTCAAGAGGACGGTTTACCTATCTTTTTTGCTGCCTCGTTGATGGATTGGCGTGCTTGGTGTATGAATTGAGCAACCTTCGTGAGTTGCTGGTCTGATTCCATAAGCTGGATTATCTTACTGCCGATGATCACTCCATCAGCCAGTTGAGCTACTAGCTTGGCTTGTTCCGGGGTGGAGATGCCGAAGCCTACACAAAGCGGTAGGTTGGACATTTTTCTGACTCTAGCAATGAATGCTTCTATGTTGGCAGGCAGCTTCTCTCTAATGCCGGTGACGCCAGTTACCGATACCAAATAAATAAAGCCGCTTGTATGTCGTGCTACTATCCTAATTCGCTCGTCAGTGCTTGTTGGCGCTACCAGATAAATAAGGTCCAGCCCATATTTTTTGGCAGCCCTCTCGAGTTCTGAGCCTTCCTCCGGGGGTAGGTCGGGTATTATCAAACCATCGATTCCTGAGGATGCACAATCATTGCAGAATTTTTCTAGCCCGTAGTTCAGTACCGGGTTAAAGTAAGTCATGAAAACCAAGGGTATATTGATTTTCTCTCTTATCTTTTTGACCAGCTCAAAGCAGAGTCTGGGAGTTACTCCATTCCGCAACGCCTGAGAGCTTGCTTTTTGGATAGTTACGCCGTCAGCAAGGGGATCCGAGAACGGGATGCCAAGTTCGATAATGTCACTGCCACTAGCGGCAAGTAATTCAACTATCTTAAGGGTACTTTCTGGAGAAGGGTAACCCACAGTGACATAAGGGATTAAGGCAGCGCTCCCTGTCAGTTTAAAAACTGCTGCAATCCTACTCATATTCTTTACCTAGAAATTCAGCTACAATATTTATATCTTTATCACCGCGCCCTGAGAGATTAATAACGATAATCTGTTCCCGGCTCAATGTGCTGGCCAGTTCGGTTGCGTAAAAAATGGCATGTGCTGGTTCTAAGGCTGGCTGAATGCCTTCTGTGCGTGATAACAACTCGAAGCCTTTTAGCGCCCCTTCGTCTGTGACGGTTACATATGTGGCGCGTCTAGTGTCCTTGAGATAGCTGTGTTCAGGACCGACGCCCGGGTAATCGAGTCCTGCGGAAATACTATGGGTCTCTCGAATTTGACCGTGTTCATCCTGGAGGACGTAAGACTTAGCGCCGTGGAGTACTCCCACCTTCCCTGTGGCAAGCGTGGCGGCATGGTGTCCTGTGTTCACCCCTTTACCTGCTGCCTCCACGCCGATGAGTTTGACTTGCTTGTCATCAAGGAACGGATGAAAGATTCCAATGGCATTGCTGCCACCTCCAACGCAGGCAATTATATAGTCTGGCAATCTACCGCATTGTGCCCAGATTTGTTGTCGCGTCTCCTTGCCTATTATTGACTGGAAGTCCCTGACCATTGTAGGGTAAGGATGGGGACCTACCACTGAACCAAGCAGATAGTGGGTAGTAGCGACGTTGCTCACCCAATCTCTAATTGCCTCGTTGATGGCGTCTTTCAGTGTTCGACTACCTGAGCTGACCGGGACTACCTGTGCCCCCATCAACTTCATTCGGAAGACGTTTAATGACTGGCGATTCATGTCTTCTTCACCCATGTAAATGACGCATTCCAGCCCCAGTTTGGCACAGACTGCTGCAGTAGCTACACCGTGTTGTCCGGCACCGGTCTCAGCGATTATCCTGCGCCTTCCCATTTTTTTAGCTAGCAGTCCCTGTCCTAAAGCGTTATTTATTTTGTGAGCCCCAGTATGTGCTAAGTCCTCTCTTTTCAGATAGACCTGAGCGCCGTTACAGTACTCGCTGAGCCTTTCTGCAAAATAAAGAGGGGTAGGTCTTCCTGCGTAATCTCTGCAGAGCGATTCAAATTCAGTCCAGAACTCGGCGCTTGACTTTGCCTCCTCATAAGCAACTGCTAGTTCGTCCAATGCAGGAATCAAGGTTTCAGGTACGAAGCGTCCTCCGTATTTTCCAAAGTATCCCTTTTTAAATGCCAACTATTAACCTCCTTTGCCCAGATCTACCTGTCAACAAAACAAATTTCGGCTTTTCTCACTGCTTGGATGAAACGCATAATTTTGTTTACATCCTTTTTACCAGCGGTTTCTACCCCAGAAGACACATCAACCCCGAATGGCCTGGTTTCTTTCAATAATGTAACGACATTGTCTGGGGTTAATCCTCCAGCGATAATCACCTTGAACTGTTGACATATTCTTTTTGCAATTTTCCAGTCAAAAGTCTTTCCAGTGCCACCGTGGGCATTTCCCACTTTTGTATCAAGCAGGCAGATAAATTTACCGTCTGGCAGAGAAGATAGCCCTGTGGATATCTTTTGTACGATGCTGTCAAAGCTGTCTGAGGAAGAAACATGGATGGCTTTAATAATTGGGTATTCTACTATTTTGCAACATTCCCATGATTCTTCTCCGCTAAGCTGTACAAAGTCTAGGTGAAGGATTTTAGCTATGCGATTTACATCTGAGGCGTCGGAATCGGCAAATACGCCGACAATTTTCGGTGGGTGCTTTAGACTACGGACACGATCGATAATTTGTGCTGCCTTTTCTATGGTTATGCGGCGTGGGCTGGCAGCAAACACTAGCCCAATGAAGTCAGCGCCAGCCTCGCTAGCTGCCAGTGCGTGTTCTGTTTCTGTTATTCCACAGATTTTGATTTTGACCATCATTGCATAAATTCTTTCATTGTGGCTGCAATGTCGGAAGATGCCATCAGCGCTTCGCCTATAAGAATTGCATCAACGCCCAAGTTTTTCAATTTTTCGACATCAGATCGGCATCGTATTCCGCTTTCAGCTACGATGACTCGGTTTGGCGGTATTAAGTGACGCAACCGTTCTGTGGTTGATAGGTCAACATTGAAAGTGTTCAGGTCTCGATTATTGATCCCGATTATTTTGGCACCTTGTTGAAGAGCAACATCAAGCTCAGCCTCATTGTGCACCTCTACAAGGCAGGTCATCCCCAGTTCGCGACTCAAATCAAGCAATTCTGCGAGTTGCTTGGGCTTTAGAATGGCTACGATGAGTAGCAGGCTATCGGTACCATAAGCCCGGGATTCATAAATTTGATAAGGGTCGAAGATAAAGTCCTTTCTCAAAAGCGGTAATCTATCACCCAGCAGGTTTTTGATTTCATTCAAGTGGCTTAGGCTTCCATGGAAATATTCGCCTTCTGTTAGCACTGAAATAGCTGCGGCGCCGTTATCAGCGTAGATCTGCGCTATCTCTAGGTGATTAAAGTTAGGACGGATTACACCTTTTGACGGCGATGCCTTTTTAATCTCGGCGATAAGTTTAATCTTTTCGCCTTTTATAGCTGACATTAGATCGAGAGGCGGTGGTTTTTCCAGAGCTATTTGTTTTAGCCGCGCAAGTGGCATTTCTTGTTTGCGCTGCTCGAGTTTTGCTGCAATTATTGACACAATATTTTTAAGAAACATAGTTGGTTAGCTTCAGCTAAGATTTTGTGTGAATTTAATCAAGTTCTCCAATTTAGTCAGTGCCTCACCGTTGTCAATCGCTTTGCTGGCTAATGCTGCTCCTTCTGAAAAAGTCGATGCTTTACCAGCGGCAACCAGAGTGGCTGCGGCATTAGCAATCACAACATCCCGTTGTGGACCAGTTTTGCCGCGGAATACCCCCTGCAGTAGCTCTGCATTTTCCTTTGGAGTTCCACCTTTAAGCTGTTCTAGATTGGCCCTTGAGAGTCCCAACTCTTCTGGTGTGATGGTATAACTTTGTATTTCAGTTTCTCTAACCTCCCAGACGAAGGTTTTCCCTGTGATAGTTACCTCATCCAGCCCGTCTTCGCCATGGACTACTAGGGCACGGTGGCTTCCGAGTTTGCAAAGTGCCAGAGCCATTTTTTCGGCAATTGCTTTATCGGCAACTCCTAGGACCTGTGCTTTAGCCTTTGCTGGATTGGTAAGTGGTCCGAGAATGTTAAAAACAGTGCGGATGCCAATTTCGCGCCTGGGCATAGCTGCGTATTTCATGGCGGGATGAAAGACGGGAGCGAACAAAAAGCCTATACCTACTTCTTCGATGCATCTGACGACTTGGAACGGGGTAAGTTCGAGACGGATACCCAAAGCTTCTAACACATCAGCGCTACCACATTGGCTGCTCATTGCTCTATTACCGTGTTTGGCAACTTTGGCTCCTGCTGCAGCTGCAACGAAGGCTGCTGCAGTAGATATGTTGAAGGTATGTGAGCTATCGCCACCAGTACCGCAAGTGTCCACTACTGGCATATCAATGATGACAGGAATGGCTTTTTCTCGCATCGTTTTCGCTAGCCCAACAATTTCCTCTACCGTTTCACCTTTTAGTCGAAGCGCTACAAGAAAGGCGCCGAGCTGGGCTGGTGTAGCTTCTCCTTCCATTATTTCGAGCATCACCTGTGCAGCTTGGTCTGTGGTCAGTGATTGTCCTGAAATTAAAATTGAAATAGCTTCTCTAATCATTTCGTCATCTCAATCTCAAGAAATTTTTCAGAATTTCTTTGCCGTATTCGGTCATAAACGACTCGGGGTGAAATTGTACGCCTTCAACGCGATAGTCTCGATGCTTGATGCCCATGATCGTGCCGTCAGATGTCCAGGCTGTTACTTGAAGACAGTCTGGGAGCCCCTCTTTGATAACGAGCGAGTGGTAACGAATAGCTGAAAAAGGGCTCGGTATCCCTGCAAATACTCCTTGACCATCATGATATATTAGCGATGATTTGCCGTGCATTATTTGTTTTGCCCGGCAGATGGTAGCACCAAAAGTGTAGCCGATGCACTGATGTCCCAAACATACGCCGAGGATGGGTAGTTTGGGAGCAAAATAACGGACTACATCATTGCAAATGCCGGTATGTAGGGGTGTTGATGGTCCGGGTGAAATGACTATGCTATGCGGTCTTAATTGTTCAATTTCCTCGAGATTAATCTTATCATTGCGTCTAACCAACACTTCTTCTCCGAGCTCGCTTAGATACTGGAAGAGGTTGTAAGTGAAGCTGTCGTAATTATCAATAAGAAGTAACATTGCTTGCTCCTCTCGATCCACTTTGTTCTGCCTGGTTGGTGGCTTCGAGTAAAGCTTTTGCTTTATTCATGGTCTCTACGAATTCGCGCTCGGGTATGCTATCATAAACGACTCCACAGCCTGCCTGTACATATGCTGTGCTGTCTTTTACGATCATACTTCGTATTGTAATTGCCATATCCATGTTGCCTGACAGAGAGAAATAACCTACAGCTCCGGCATAAGGGCCTCTTCTATCAGGTTCAAGTTCCGCTATTATTTCCATAGCCCGAATTTTTGGTGCTCCTGATACAGTGCCAGCGGGGAAGCATGCCTCTAGGGCGTCGAAATGTGTTAGCCCTCGCCTTAATTTGCCTTGCACATGTGTGACCAAGTGCATTACATGTGAATAGCGTTCAACCTCCATAAGCCTGCTGACCTCTACAGTTCCTGGTTCGCTGATGCGTCCGATATCGTTCCGCCCAAGGTCAACCAACATAATATGCTCAGCTTTTTCCTTTTCGTCATTGCGGAGTTCCTGTTCGAGTAATACATCTTCGCTGGGATTTTTGCCTCGTGGGCGAGTGCCAGCCAGTGGTCTGGTCATCACTATCCCATCCTCCACCCTGAGCAGTATTTCAGGAGATGCTCCAAGGAGATAGAAGTCTTTGAAATCTAAGAAGAACATATACGGTGAGGGATTTAAAGTTCTTAGTGCCCGGTAAATCTCAAAGGGGCTAGCAACGGTGGGTCTTACTAATCGTTGAGATAGCACCACCTGTATAGCTTCACCAGCAGTTATGTATTCTTTTGCTTTTCTTACACTGGCCTCGAATTGCTCTCTGGTGAAGTTCGATGAAATGTGCTCATTGCTAGCACTGAAAACTTTGTGTTCTGTGCATGCCTGGGGCAGCGGTTGTTGCAGCCTAGCTATAAGAGTTTCAATTTTTCCCACTGCCTCCTGGTAGGATTTTTCTACATCGCTGTCTAACCGGACGTGACTTAGTACCTTGATCTTGTGGGTTATATGGTCAAAAACGAGCAGGGTATCGACGAACATGAACATTGATTCTGGTAATTCGAGAGAGTCTTTGGCAGGAGCAGGCAACTTTTCAAAGTGCGTTGCTACTTCGTAGCTAAGATAGCCTACAGCCCCGCCGCAGAATCTGGGTAGGTCATAAACAGGCACCAGTTTATATTTGTTCAACTCTGCAGCAATGAGTGGCAAAGGGTTGACCTTCTCTTCTTTTTTTGTGACCAGAATCCGATAAGGATCGGTGCCTATAAAGCTATATCTAGCAAGACGTTCACCACCTTCAATACTCTCTAGTAGGAAGGAATAGCCACGGTTGATCTTGAGGTATGCTGAGACAGGTGTTTCCAGATCAGCAACAATCTCTCGACAAATTGGGATGATATTGCCTTCCCTCTCTTTTATCCTTTTCAATTCTTCGAGTGTCGGGTAATACATTTAGCTCCTTGGATTACGCAAAATTAAAAACCTCTCGCCCATAGGGGCGAGAGGTTTTCCTTCGCGGTGCCACCCTACTTGGTTTTTTAGCAACCATCTCATTTCAGGTACGGCTTCGCACTTGAAGCGATACCCTAGGCTTGGATAACGGTGCCCTTTCCGTCAAAGCCTACTTGGAGAAAAACTCCTTTCGGTTTGCGGCTCCCGAGTCCATTCAGCCTCTGCGCCAGCACCGGCTCGCACCTAACCCGGCTCTCTGAGCTTCGCTGGAGGCTTACTAGTCTCGTTCGCAGCCTTTGCAATATTCTTTTTGGTTAAATAGTATAAGTTGCGATGTTCCTGCTGTCAAGCTCCGCACATTGTTAATTTGATTATTGGCTGGTATAATATTGCGCGCTGGAGACAAGCTTTCCGAGCTTTGTGCCCTAAAGGTTAGCCTATGGGCGAAGGCCGATAGGGTGTCACTGGAAACGGTGATGCCTCCCATGTTTGGAAAGGAGAGTTTGCATTGAAAAGGCTGATTGTCTGCCGCGTTCAGATTTCTTTTGTGTCCTCTCTTTAATCTGCTGATGAGTTATTCACTCCTACTAATATGTTAATCTTGAGTTTGGGTTGTGGCACAAAAGACGAAAGAAGCATAGGATGACGAAACCCTCAATTAGCAAACAGTTTCTTATGCTTGGTGTGGTGATGAGCCTATTTGTTGTGGGATGTACAACATCTGCAGCAAGGACACCACTACTTCCACCTGTGGAAAGAGTAAGACTGGCTACCACTACCAGTCTTTGTGATACGGGGTTGTGGGAGCATCTGGAGCCGATGTTTGAGAAGCAATATAAACTGGAGTTGGATATCCTGTATGCTGGGACCGGGATAGCTTTTGAGTATGGAAAACGGTGTGATGTGGATGTTATTGTTACTCACGATAAAGCCCGAGAGGAGAAATTTGTGGCTGATGGGTACGGGGTAAACCGAATTCCCTTCGCTTATAGCCACTTCCTTCTTGTTGGTCCGCTGGAAGACCCAGCAAATGTTAAGGGCTTGAGCCCCGAGGAGGCTTTCAGAAATTTGATAGAGACTAAGGCTGGCAGTTTTGTCTCTAGAGGAGATGAATCAGGGACTCATGCCAAGGAAAAGGAAGTCTGGAGGGCTGCCGGGTTTGACTATGAAATGGTGAGAAAATCTGGGGCATGGTATATCGAGGCTGGGCGAGGTATGGGGCCGACATTGCTTATGGCTAGCGAAAAGAATGCTTATACTCTTACTGATATGGGGACCTTTCTGGCATACAAGGGGAAGTTAGACTTAGTACCTCTCGTGGATAAGGGGGCTATACTGCTTAACGTCTATTCCGTTATCGCGGTAAGTCCAGAAAAGTGTCCCAAGGTTAATATCGAGCTAGCAAATAACTTGATAAATTTCCTTACCTCGCCGGAAATACAAAAATTTATCGGTGAATATGGAGTAGCCGAATATGGGACAGGATTATTTACACCATGTGCCGGAGCAGAATTTGAGATACAGTGAGTGCTTTAGAGGGAGGTAAGGCAAAGATCGATTGGTCGAATTATGGCATGCTTTTATTAAGGCTCTAGAACTTATCGTATCCCTTGATCCAGAAGTGGTAGAGATAACAAGGAGGTCTCTGGCGATTTCTGTCACGTCCTGTAGCATTACAGCGTTAATTTGTGTGCCGTTGGGCAGTCTGATCCATTTTAGTCATTTCCCCGGAAAAAACGTACTTATTAACATCATACAAACATTCTACAGTTTTCCTACCGTTGTTGTCGGCCTCTTTGTATTTGTGCTTTTATCCCGAACGGGACCACTGGGTGAACTAGGATTATTGTTTACTCCGGTAGCTATTGTTGTAGGTCAGGTTCTGCTAATAATGCCCATTATGCTTGGCCTCACTATTTCCGCTTTGAGTGGTATCGATGGCTCTGTATTTGAAACTGCTATGTCTCTGGGTGCTAGCAAGACTCAGGCCTTAATTCTTGCCCTCAAGGAAGTAAGGTTTGCGGTATTGACAGCGGTGATAATGTGTTTCGGGCGGGCAATTTCAGAGGTCGGGCTGTCCATAATTGTTGGTGGTAATATCAAAGGCTTTACTCGAACATTGACCACTGCTATATCGCTGGAATCGTCCAAGGGCGATATTGAGCTTTCTCTGGCGCTGGGAGTCATATTACTGACGCTAGCACTAGTGGTGAACTTGCTCATAGGCTGGCTGCAGCGTAGGTAGAGATGGTCGTGCTTGAAGCTCGCGGACTAGGAAAAGATTACCAAGGCAAGCGAGTATTGCAGTGCATTGACCTGCAGATATGCGAAGGGGACGTGTTCTGCTTAATCGGACCTCGTGGTGCTGGCAAGACCACACTTCTTAGATTGCTTGACCTTTTGGAAAAGCCATCTAGTGGTGAACTTTATTTCAAAGGAGTCAATGTTACGTTTTCTGAACGTTTAAGGCTACAAGTAAGACGCAAGATGTCTTTTGTATTACAAAAACCCATAGTCTTTTCCGGTAGTGTAAGGGATAACATCGCTTATGGGCTCAAGTGGAGGGGCGAAGCATCAAAATTAGTACGTGAAAAAACTGAATATATTCTGGAACTCGTGGGTATAGCTGATTATGCTGACAGGGAAGCTAAAACTCTCTCCGGCGGTGAGATGCAGTTAGTGGCTTTAGCTCGGGCGCTAGTTACAGGGCCAGAAGTGCTGTTTCTGGACGAACCAACGGCTAATCTAGACCCCGTCTCCGGTGCCAAGATAGAGGCTATATTGGCTCGATTTATCGAGTCACGCAAGATGACTATTATAATGGCTACGCATGATATGGTGCAGGGGCAACGCCTCGCAAACCGTATCGGTGTGTTGATGGGTGGGCGATTGTTGCAGATAGGGAGTACGGTCGAAATTTTTTGTTTGCCAGCGAGCAAGGAGATAGCTGAGTTCGTAGGCGTCGAAAATATTTTAAGTGGTATTGTGACAGAAAAGAATGGAGACTTAGCTACTATAAGCGTTGGCGAGGTTACTTTTGAAGTGGTGACATCGTGCAATGTTGGCGATTTGGTGTGGGCGATTATCAGGCCCGAAGATATTACATTTGCTCGAGTGAAGGAACTGTCAAGTGCCAGGAATGTATTCCGAGGTAAAATAACCAGAATGGCTACTGTGGGTGCACTGGTCAGGGCCGAAGTAGATTGCGGTTTTACATTGCTTGGGGTATTAACAAAAAAATCGGCTGAAGATATGGGTATCGAGCCGGGGGTAGATGTCTACGCTAGTTTCAAAGCTAGTGCGGTACATATTATAAAGCGGTAATAACCATTTTCACTTTTCCATGGCAGTGATTCGGTTGCGATGAGTCATCAATTTTTTAGATTTTAGAGCGATTCTGCACTTGCCTCAGTACCCAGGAACACCAATTATCGATGCCTTCCCCGCTTTTACATGAGACTTCGAAGATTGTGGTCTCAGGGTTAAGATCGGTGATCTTCTTGCGGAAGCCGACTAAATCGAATTCCTGAAGAGGTAGCAAATCTATTTTGTTTATTACCACGGCATCGGCCAAGGAAAACATTATGGGGTACTTGATTGGTTTGTCATCGCCTTCAGCAATACTCGAGATCACGACCTTCTTGTGCTCTCCGAGGGCAAACCCAGCGGGGCAAACAAGGTTACCCACATTTTCGATGAATAGTAAATCAATATTTTTCAAAGGGAGCTTCTTTAGCGCCGATGTGATCATGTGGGCTTCCAAGGAACAACCGCCACCAGTGTTGATTTGAACAACGGGAATTCCTTGCTTGTCTATTTTGTCTGCATCTATTTTTGAAGCGATGTCACCTTCAATAACCGCAAATCGGAGTTTATTGCGGAGATATTGTATTGTCTGTAAAATCACGCTGGTCTTGCCGGCGCCAGGAGATGACATCAGGTTGATGGCAATGATGTGGTAACTATCGAGCAAGTCTTTATTCTGGGCTGCTATGGCATCGTTGGCGCTGGTGATGTTTTTTAGAACTCTTATCCTCATTTATTCGACCTCTATGCTTTCTATAAAGCAGCTCTGCCCTCCTGTTATCTCGAGGCTAGTGCTGCCGCAGTTCGGACATGTCCAGTTAGAGTCTTCAAGCTTGAAGCTCGTTTGGCAGTTGCGACAATTTAGTTCAGCCGGTACGATTTCAAAATCGATGGTCGCATTTTCAGCAATACTATCCTTCTTCAGGAAATCGAAGTAGAACTGTACGCATTCACCAACGACTCCTGACAGTTCTCCAATTATAAGCCTTATTTTTGTAATACGGCTAGCCTGTGCAGTTTCAGCTTCTGCCACGGCAATGCCAAGTATATTTTGAGTTATCGCTAGTTCGTGCACTATGTTTTCAGTATTGAAAAGAGATCTCTTTATGAATTATAAGCTTTTAGCCTTTATCTTTCAAAAGTGAAAATTTTTATAGCGATTCTGCAAGTTGTTGGGCATTGTCAGATGCCAACCGGGTAGCTCAAAGCCATTTCTAAGTATCTTTCGCCCTTGACAAAACTAAGCGGAAGGACTAAATTCTGTTACCACTGTTTTATAGAACTATATTTAGGAATAAGCAATGATAATCGCTGTTGACGCTGAAGGTGGAGATTATGCCCCGCGTGAGATAGTAAGGGGTGCTATTGAGGCAGTGAGAGAATATCCGGTGGAGATAGTGCTGGTGGGCAGGAAGGCGATCTTAGAAATGCTCTTGCGGCGATATTCAAGGCGTTCGGGCATAACTATTGCCGATGCTACGGAGGTTGTGCGGGGGGATGAGGAACCAATACAAGCTGTTCAGAGCAAGCCAAATTCGTCTATAGTTGTCGGTGTCAGGTTGGTACGAGATGGCGCTGTTGATGGGTTTGTCTCTGCCGGAAGCACAGGTGCTATAGTAGTAGCCTCTTTTCTTAACCTAAAGATGGTGCCCGGTATAGAAAGGATGGCTGTTTGTGCTGTGGCTGACCTTAATCAGCCACAGCCGACTCTTATCATCGATGTGGGTGTCAATGTCAACTGCAAGCCGATATTTTTAGTACAATTTGCACAGCTTGCCAACATATTAGCAACACACGTTTTAGAAATCGATTCACCCCGAGTAGGACTGTTGAATGTGGGTGAAGAAGAGCTTAAAGGTAGTAATCTGGCACGAGAAGCTCATCAGATGCTGAGGAGGACTGCCTTGAACTTTATCGGTAACATAGAAGGGTTCGATGTGTTGCGTGGTAAGGCTGACATAGTTGTTACTGATGGTTTTACTGGCAATGTACTGATCAAGACGATCGAGGGGTATTCGGAGGTTGTTCAGGAGCTACTGAAATTAGGGGAGGCAGCACACATTGACCGCTATCTGACAGGACCTGCTCTCGCTCAGTATGTCCAGTTATCTTCTGTGGTGAAGAAGCTGGATTATAAGGAATATGGGGGTGCCTGTCTTCTGGGATTAGAGGGCAATATCGTTATAGCTCACGGGCGCAGTCGGGCAAGGGCTATCAGGAATGCTATTTACCTTGCCTATCTATCTGCCAAGCAGGGTATAGTCGAAGCTGTTAAGGCTGGTGTTTATGCCAGTGAGTGAATTATCACCGCAGCACGACTGTAGTGTTTAGACCGCAGGTACTGTGGTTCCGCTTCGTCTGAAGGCCATTTTCCCTTCCTTTACATCAATTTCAACGATGTCGCCGTCTTTAAACTCTCCTTCCAGTACTTTCAAAGCCAGTGGGTCAAGTATCAAGCGTTGGATGGCGCGTTTAAGTGGACGGGCTCCGTATGATGGGTCATAACCTTCACGTATTAATAACTCTTTGGCGGCTTCACTGAGTCTGATGTCTATATGGCGGTCAGCAAGTCGCCTCTTAACATTGTCTAGCTGCAAGTCGACGATCTTCTTGATATGCTCCCGATCAAGAGGATGGAAAATTATTATCTCGTCGATGCGGTTAATGAATTCAGGGCGGAATTGTGCCCTAAGTGCTTCCATAACTCGGTGATGTATTTCTGCCTCTTGTCCTGGACCAAGATCAACAATCCACTGGCTCCCTAAGTTGCTGGTCATGATCAATACAGTGTTTTTGAAATCGATAGTGCGACCATGCCCGTCTGTCAACCTCCCGTCGTCTAGTATTTGCAATAGTATGTTAAAAACATCGGGATGGGCCTTTTCTATTTCGTCAAGCAGGATTACAGTATAAGGACGGCGTCTTACAGCCTCAGTAAGTTGACCACCTTCTTCATATCCCACATATCCCGGCGGGGCACCTATGAGTCGTGATACTGTGTGTTTTTCCATGTACTCTGACATGTCGAGGCGAACCATCGCTCTTTCATCATCGAACAGGAATTCAGCCAGCGCTCGAGCCAATTCAGTTTTACCTACACCAGTTGGACCAAGGAAAATGAAACTACCCAGTGGGCGGTTCGGGTCCTGGATGCCGGCACGAGCTCGACGAATGACATTAGCTACTGCCTTAATAGCATTGTCCTGCCCTACAACGCGCTTATGGAGTCGTTCTTCCATATGAATTAGCTTTTGAATTTCGCCTTCAAGCAAACGACTTACTGGCACACCTGTCCAGCGGCTGACCACTTCAGCGATGTCCTCTTCATCTACTTCTTCCTTAAGCAGACGTTGTCCACTTCTGCCGGATAATTTTTCCTCCTTTTCCTTTAGTTGTTTTTCCAGCTCGACAAGAGTTCCATATTTAAGCTGGGCGGCTTTTTCAAAATCGGCTAAGCGTTCTGCTTTTTCCATCTCGTATCGTACCTGCTCTATTTTCTCTTTAAGACGTTGCAATTCTTGTATCTCGTCTTTTTCCTTTTGCCACTGTGCTCTGAGATGTCTTTCTTCCTCTTTAAGATTTGCTAGTTCTTTTTCTAGGTTTGATAATCTTTCTTTGGAAGCAATGTCGTTTTCCTTCCGCAGAGCTTCTCTTTCTATTTCGAGCTGCATAATGCGTCGAGCCACTTCATCTAATTCCGCAGGCAAGCTATCGATCTCCGTCCTAAGTTTAGCTGCCGCTTCGTCAACCAAATCTATGGCTTTGTCAGGTAGAAAGCGGTCTGATATGTATCGATTGGAAAGCACGGCGGCAGCTACTAAAGCTGAGTCTTTTATGCGCACGCCATGGTGTACTTCATAACGCTCTTTCAGCCCGCGCAGAATAGAGATCGTATCTTCTACAGAAGGTTCGCTTATCATGATGGGTTGGAATCTTCGTTCTAACGCAGCATCCTTTTCTATGTATTTGCGGTACTCGTCCAGTGTGGTAGCGCCGATACAGTGCAGTTCGCCGCGAGCCAACATCGGCTTCAGCATGTTTGAGGCATCTATAGCACCTTCGGCAGCGCCGGCACCAACCACCGTATGGAGTTCGTCAATGAACAAAATGATTTCTCCTTCAGACTGCTGGATTTCCTTGAGTACCGCTTTTAGTCGGTCCTCAAACTCGCCGCGGTACTTTGCCCCAGCTATCAGTGCCCCCATATCCAGAGCTACGATACGCTTATTCTTAAGTCCTTCCGGCACATCACCACGTATTATGCGTTGGGCCAGTCCTTCAACAATAGCTGTTTTGCCCACACCTGGCTCCCCTATAAGCACCGGATTGTTCTTTGTTCTTCGTGACAGCACTTGTATTACTCGCCTGATTTCCTCATCGCGGCCGATAACGGGGTCTAATTTGCCCCGGCGTGCGATTTCTGTGAGATCGCGTCCGTATTTTTCCAGAGCTTGGTATTTACCTTCGGGATTTTGGTCTGTGACTCTGTGCCCTCCCCGTATGGTCGCTAAAGCTTGATAGACTCGGTCTTTCGTTAGCCCGTTTGATTTTAGAATGCGTGCTACATTTCCACTGTCTGTGTCTATAATTGCCAACAATAAATGTTCGGTGCTTATATACTCATCCTTAAACTTGTTGGCCTCTTTTTCTGCTTCGTCAAGCACTTGTTTAAGGCGCGGTGATATATAGAGTTGTACAGCACCGTAAGCTTTTGTTAGACGTGCTAACTCGTTCTCAAGCTGTTTTTTTACTAAATTCGTGTCCACGCCAAGTTTAGATAGGATGTCAGGGACTATGCCGCCCTCCTGTGTCACAAGTGCATAAAGCAGGTGCTCCGCATCGACCTGAGCGTGGTTGAATTCTTCAGCAAGCTTTTGTGCCGAAAGCAAAGCCTCTTGTGCTTTTTCAGTAAGTTTGTTAATGTTCATCTCCTCCTCCACTTCTTTTAGTTGATGTCAGTCTGCTACGGTAAGCTTTAGCAGGAGCACATGTTTCCAGTGCCCTGAGTATTTCGTCTACAAGGACTGTAATTTGTTGTTTGAATCCGTGTTCTATGGCAGCCATTGTATCTACCATTTCTTTTAATTCCAAAAGTTTTGCTCTTGTGTTAAGGGCTAAATGTAGACCTGCCAGATTCAAGCCTCCTTCTTCTACCAAGGTTCTTATCATCTTAAGCAAGGCAATATCTTCTTCAGAATACAGCCGTAACCTGCGATGTCGCATCGGGGCTAGGAAGCCGGCCCTTTCATACTTACGCAGCGTTTGTGGGTGCATCCCGGTAAGCCTGGATGCCACCTGGATCACGTATACTCCCTTGCTTTGTTGACTGTTCGTCATTTTGCAACCTCTTAGTAAAAACTTTGTAGTCAAATTATATTATACTATTTGACATGATCTGTGTCAAAAAGTCTGATACTAGATATGCACATTTACCCTACATCGGTAGTGTAGTATGAAATTGTGTAAAGCTAGAGGAGTTGAAGAAAATACCTCCTGGTGGACAAGCGATAATTACACCAGGAGGCTAATTCATGAAGAAAGGAGTAGAAGAACTAATACGTATTTTAGCAAAGGAAGAGGAGAAAAGGGAACTTCTCAAAGAGATCGTAAAGGGTGAGCTTAAAAGCATGGTTAAGGAGTTACTGGAAGAGATAGCACCGGTGGATCAGGAGTCGTTCTGTGAAAGCCAAAGGGAGGCGAAGAGTGACTTCTATCTGCGGGATATCGAACGCCTCTTCGGGTAATTGAGGATATCAAAATCTCCCGAACAAGGGAAGGTGGTTTCAAGCCGTTCTATATCAGTACGTATTGCAAGGCGTCCTATGACATTGAGGAACTAGTTATCGCTATGTATCAGGGAGGCTGCTCCGCCAGAGATGTGACCAGGACCACGCAGATACTCCTGGGGGCATCGCTATAGCGCCTAATATGTACCGAGGACGTCGGACGTTATCCGTGAGAAGGTAGAGGACTTCCGACACAGGAAAATAGAGCTATGCTGTCCCATCGTATGCCTCGACGGACTGGTGCTCAAGACAAGGCAGGAAAGCGTTGCCGGTGAGGTGGTGTACATCGCCTTGGGCATCGGAGAAGACAGATACAAAGAGGTGCCAGGGTTCTGGACTGTACGTGCTGAAGCAGAAAGCGCCCTTGTCTGGAAAGACATTCTGGCAGACCTGAAAGAACGTGGCCTTCATGAGCCGCTCCTGTTCATCGGTGATGGTCTCAAGGGGCTGCATCAAGCAGTGAAAGAAATATATCCCATGGCTGATTTTCAGAGTTGCATTCTCCACAAAGTACGGAGTACGCTAAGCAAGGTGAGGAAAAAGCACCGAGAGGCAATAGCGGAGGACCTGCAGCAGGTCTACCGGAAGCAAGATGAGTCAGGGTTTAAAGAGGCACTAATCTCCTTCTACCGGGAGTGGGGAGTGCTTTATCCTGAAGTGACCAAATCATGGGAACGCGAGCTTCCCCATGTGATGACTTATCTCAACTATCCCGAGGAGCTGAGACCATTTATTTATACCACCAACATTCTGGAGCGGTTTATCAAAGAGGTGAAGAGAAGGACCAAGGTGATCGAGGTCTTTCCACACCCAGATGCCACCGGCAAGGTCATGTACCTGGTTGCTTCTGAGATGAACGAGCGCTACAAAAGGAGACTACTCAGAAATTGGGACAGGATCAACGAGAAGCTAAAGTCCATCAGGATGGTTAAATATGGGAATAAGGCAATGGTCGATGCCTTCTGTCTTACACAAAATAGTTGACACTATGCCTACATCCGCTTTGTTCAAATAGTTTCTTGGATAAAAGAGCTAAATTCGATTACTAAAAACAGCTTTATAACATTAAGAAAACTATAGCTGTCGAATGTGGCGGCGACATGACTAGGGAGATCACTTTGATTTATATGCTTTTTCCTTGCTATACAATTCAAGTTGAAGTAAAATTCCTGTGTTATGCCAGCAACGAAAAAAATAGAACTTGCTAGGATAAGCGCTCGTGGTGTTGTCCAGGGTGTTGGCTTCAGACCTTTTGTTTACCAGCTAGCGACTAAGTATAGCCTCAAAGGTTGGGTGTGTAATACTTCAGAAGATGTGCGTATAGAGGTACAGGGCGAACGAAGCCAGTTGGAACAATTTGTTTTTGAGCTTCAGAGCAATGCACCTCCTATGGCGCGTATAGAGAGTATCGAAGTAGCTTACCACTCCCCTGATGGCGATGGTTATAGGACATTTGAAATAAGGCAAAGCATTAGTGAAGAAGGTAAGTATCAGCTTGTTTCACCAGATATCGCTACTTGCAGTGCTTGCTTGAGAGAGGTCTTTGACCCTAAAGACAGGCGCTATCGTTACCCATTTACAAATTGCACCAACTGTGGTCCGCGTTTCACCATTATAGAAGATATTCCCTATGACAGACCGAAGACGACCATGCGCGTTTTTGAAATGTGTCCTGAGTGTCGTACTGAATATGATGATCCGTTGAATCGCCGTTTTCATGCCCAGCCGAATGCCTGTCCTGCTTGTGGACCAAAATTGGAACTGCTGGACAGGCTTGGTCAGCGGGTTATAGTTGCTGATGTGATTGACAAAGCCTGTGAACTTTTAAGGGAAGGCAGTATTGTAGCTGTCAAAGGGTTGGGTGGTTTTCTCTTAGCTTGTGATGCCACTAACGAGAAGGCAGTGGAATTGTTGCGCCTTAGAAAAAGACGCCTTTTTAAACCATTTGCGGTCATGGTTGCTGGTGTAGAAGAGGCAAAAAGGCACTGCTTTGTCTCTAAAGCTGAAGAGGAATTACTCACTTCGCCGCAGTCCCCCATAGTGTTAATGCAACAGCGACCTGATTCGTCTGTATGTTCCGGCGTAGCGCCAAATTTAAAATTTTTAGGCGTAATGCTTCCTTATACCCCTCTGCATCATATTCTGACAAGACAAACTGGGCTGCCATTGGTAATGACCAGCGGTAATATAAGCGAGGAGCCGATTGCAAAAGATAATGACGAGGCCATCAGACGACTTGCCGGTATTGCTGACTACTTTTTGGTACATAACCGTGATATATACTCGAGATATGATGATAGTGTAGCTTTTGTTGAGCGTGGCGAAGCTCAACTGGTACGCCGAGCACGTGGTTATGCCCCCTATCCACTCCATTTGAATTTTCAAGCAAAGCAGGTGCTCGGCTGTGGTGCGGAGGAGAAAAATACTTTCTGTCTGACTAAGGAGAATTACGCTTTTGTGAGCCAACATATTGGTGATATGGAAAATTTGGAGACGTTGGAACATTTTGAAGATACTCTGACTCTCTATAAGAGATTATTCCGTATTCGTCCCGAGATAATTGCTTATGATCTTCATCCTGAATATCTTTCCACTAAATATGCCACAGAGCTTGGTTCGAGAGAGAAGCACCTGACCCTCGTACCGGTACAGCACCATCATGCTCACGCTGTGAGCTGCATGGTTGACAACGGTCTGGGAGGACCGGTCATCGGTGTGGCGTTTGATGGCACCGGTTACGGGACTGACGGACGTATTTGGGGTAGTGAATTCTTGGTGGTGGAGTCCAATTACAAGAACTGGCATAGACTGGGACATCTTGAGTATTTGCCACTACCGGGAGGAACGGCGGCAATAAAGCGTCCTTACCGTACTGCTATTAGCTATGTTATTAAACTGTTGGGTGAGGAAGCTGTTGACAGGCTGCCCCTGCTGGAGCAAGTTGATCCTGTTGAATTTGAGCTTATTAAGCGACAGGCTGAGACTGGTTTTAATTCCCCTTTGACTTCCAGTATGGGACGTCTTTTCGATGCCATTTCTGCCTTGCTTGGAATCAGAGGTACCATAGATTATGAAGGGCAAGCGGCTGTGGAGTTGGAGATGATAGCTTATGATGGCTATAAAGGCGTGGACAGAGCAGGGTACTCTTATTCTGTGATTGAGCAGGATGGTGTAAGCATTGTCTATTTACAGGAGCTTTTTGCAGGTGTAGTAGCGGACTTGTATAATAAGTTGGACGTGACGATGATCGCAGCAAAGTTCCATAATTCTATTGCCCAATTAATTTGTGAGGTATGTCGGCTTATTGGCAAGATGACAGGAATCAAACATGTGGTGCTGAGTGGTGGTGTTTTTCAGAACCGTTTACTGCTAAAGAAGGTTGTACCCCTCCTTGAGGCATCTGGTTTTTCAGTATTGACTCACAGACAAGTGCCTTGTAATGATGGAGGGATTTCTCTGGGGCAGGCTGTTATAGCCAACTTCAGTGTTAGCTGATACAAGGAGAGGACTATGTGCTTGGCTGTACCGGTGCAGGTTGTAGCTGTATATGGAGAAGAGGCAGAGGTAGATATTGGCGGTGTTAGGCGGCGTGTTAGCATTGTCCTTACACCAGAGGTGAAAGTAGGTAACTATGTTTTGCTTCACACGGGCTATGCCATTAATGTTATCGATGAGGCTGAAGCGCAGGAAACATTAAAGATTCTCACCGAGATGGCAGCGCTTGATGAAGGTATCTCTGAAGGCCCTGTAGTGAGGGAGAACTGAAACCAGACATTATAATGTCTCGCCGTTTTACCTTTGTCTTCTTTCTAGTTGCTATGTTGTATACTTCTTGTGCTCGACCAGCAATATTTCCTGGGACTACTGATAACAAAGGTCGCGCTGTCGATGTTTCTGGCCTTGATAATTGCTGTCAGGACCTGATTCAGCATTTGAAAAGAGCAAAGGACATAACCTGTGAGTTAAGTAAGTTTGAATGGACTGAATTCGCCAGTGTAGGTGTGGTATTGCCCCCGCCTGGTATATGTGCCACCGGAGTAACTTATTTAGCTGAAAAAAACTCTGTACCTGATGGTCTAAGATGGGTGCCTCTTACCCAGCAGCTTTCATTTATTCACACGGCTAAGAATTTTGCTGTCTCTTACAATAATTACCTATCTCTTGCTAAGCGAGTATGCTCAGCAGGTGGTGAGATTTCACTAGCTGAACGGCGTGAGTTGTGTTATCAACTTGAATCAGCTCTGGTCAGTGCTAATTATCTTGTCTCGGGGCATAAAGATGTGGTGGCGTATCAAGTAGTCCCGGAAATAGAAGCACAGTTCAGCCGTTCCGATGAGAGGATTAGAGAGAAATATTTAAGCAGGTTCAAAACAAAATGCAGTGACTATTTTGCTCTGCTTGATAGTCTCCTGTATTACACAGGGCAGGCACAGCAAGTAGCATCGATACTGAACGGAGGCTAGCAAGTGAGGTTCATCGATGAGTATCGGAATGTAGAACTGGGCAAAGGGCTTATCGCCAGAATACATAGACTGTCTACCCGTCCAGTTAGGATTATGGAATTCTGTGGTGGACATACCGTGGCAATTATACGCAACGGTATACGTCAACTTCTTCCGTCCACCGTGCACTTGCTTTCTGGTCCTGGGTGTCCGGTTTGTGTTACTGCCAATGTTGACATAGATACCTCCATCGCTTTAGCCAATTTACCTGATGTCATAGTTACCACCTTTGGGGACATGATGAAGGTGCCGGGGAGTTATTCTAGCTTACAGAAGGCTAGGGCTGAGGGGGCTGATATAAGAATTGTCTATTCTACACAAGATGCCCTTCAGATTGCCAGAGAAAATTCTTCTAAGAAGGTTATCTTTATTGGTATTGGATTCGAGACTACTGCACCGACGGTGGCAGCTGCAATTCTGCAAGCTAAAGCAGAAAAGGTGAGGAATTTTTATGTCTTCTGCCTTTTAAAGCTGTCTCCGCCGGTTATGAAAGCATTGCTAGACTTAGGTGAAATTAAACTCAATGGTATAATCTGCCCGGGCCATGTGAGTGCTATAATTGGCTCTAAGCCCTATGAGTTTATCCCCAAGGAATATGGTGTTGCTTGTGTGGTCTCTGGCTTTGAGCCTTTGGATATACTGCTCTCGGTGGCTATGTTAACGGAACAGATAGAAAAGGGAGAGCCGCGTGTGGAAATAGCCTACCGCCGTGGAGTTAAGGCAGGGGGTAATGCTACTGCGTTAAGGTTGATTGATGAGGTGTTTGAGGTTGGTCAAGCGAGTTGGCGTGGTATTGGCTTAATTCCTGATAGTGGCTTGAAGTTTAGGAAAGATTTTGAAGACTTCGATGCTTCTTTGCAGTTTCAGGTGGACACCCGACCAGTCAGGGAAGCCAAGGGCTGTCTATGCGGCGCCATTTTACGCGGGGTGAAAACTCCAGAGGAGTGTCAGCTATTCCGCAAGGTGTGTACACCAGAAACTCCCGTGGGCCCGTGCATGGTCTCTTCGGAAGGTGCGTGTGCGGCTTACTATCAATATGGAGCTGACTATGAGTGATAAAGACAAGATTATTCTTCTCGCCCATGGCAGTGGAAGTAAGCTCAGTCATGAGCTTATTGAGAAGAAACTATTGCCGCCGTTAGCTAACCCGATACTCAGCCGACTTGATGATTCCGCGGTATTTGAGCTTAACAACGAGCGCTTTGCTTTTACCACTGATAGCTATGTTGTCAGCCCCATTTTTTTCCCCGGTGGTGATATTGGCAGACTGGCTGTTTGCGGTACTGTTAATGACTTAGCTATGAGTGGTGCTATTCCCTTATACCTTAGCCTTTCGTTTATCATTGAGGAAGGGCTAGCTTTTGAGGAGCTGGAACGGGTGTTGGAATCTGTGAAAGAGGCTGCTGATGAAGCGGCTGTGACCATAGTCACCGGTGATACCAAGGTAGTGAACAGAGGGAGTGCCGATAAGCTGTTTATTAATACTGCTGGTATCGGTGTGGTGGCAAGCGGAGTGAACATTTCTGGTGCCAATGCCCGGGTTGGAGACAAAGTCATCCTGAGTGGGGCTATCGGTGACCATGGCATTGCTGTAATGAGTCAACGTGAGGGGCTAAGATTTTCTGTGCCTATTCAAAGTGACTGTGCCCCGCTAAACAAGATGGTGGCGGAGATGCTCAGTGTCTCTGCAAAAATACATTGCCTTCGTGACCCGACTCGTGGTGGGGTGGCAACCACACTAAACGAAATTGCCCGCCAATCTGGTGTTGGAGTGAGGATTGAGGAAGATAAGATACCGATCCACGATGGCGTGAGGGCAGCTTGCGAACTTCTCGGTTTTGACCCACTTTATGTCGCCAATGAAGGTAAGCTGGTAGCTGTAGTTGCTCCTGAGGACGCCGAGAAGGTTTTGGAGAAAATAAGGCACAATCGTTACGGGATCGAGGCGACTATTATCGGTGAGTTGACTGCTGAGCATAAGGGGAAGGTAGTAATGAGGACCAGGCTCGGTTCTTTACGTATTGTAGACATGCTCAGTGGGGAATTACTACCTAGAATTTGCTAGTTTTTTGCCTCTGTGCATATCTGTGGTGAAATATCCATATTTTTCGTGCTGTTTATCAAATCTAGTTGCGGGGTATCGCAGTTCTAGGTAATCACAGCCATCTTTTTATGGGTGAGTTTAGGCGCAAGCACTGTTGTTTGCACAGGGATGGTTTGCACTATTGGTTATAAAGGGGTAAAATATCGGCTTGGTCAATTGTCCTGCGCAAGAAAGGAGGCCTCATGGCTAAGGTAGGTGTTCAGGAGATTCCGGTAGTATGGATACAGACCGGCACGTGCACTGGTTGTTCAGTTTCGGTTCTGAACTCAGTCAGTCCCACTATAAAAAATGTGCTTATTGATGAAATTCTGCCCGGCAAACATATAAATCTAAAATTCCAGGCAACGGTGATGGCAGGTGAAGGAGAAGCGGTGATTAAGGTGCTTGAAGACATGCCCAAGAAGGTTAGAGATAGCTATCTCCTGGTGGTGGAAGGTGCTATACCGACCAAGGATAATGGCATTTATGGCACTTTGGGTGAGAAGAATGGTAAACCTTTGCCGATGACGGTATGGGTCGAGGAACTGGCTAAGAACGCTATGGCAATAGTTGCGCTGGGCACATGTGCTGCTTTTGGGGGCATAGCTGCTGGTGCGCCTAATCCTGGCGGGTATGTAGGCACTGATAGCTTCCTAAAATCCCGGAAGATAACCAAGCCATTGATAAGTATACCGGGGTGTCCGCCTCATCCTGATTGGTTTGTGGGCACAGTAGCCTCTGTACTGCTTCAGGGGTTACCTAAAGCGGAGGAACTTGACGAGTTCAAGCGTCCCAAGGCTTTTTATGGGAAGTTGATCCATGAAAATTGTCCCAGGAGGGCTTATTTCGATGAAGGTAAGTTCGCTAGGAAATTTGGTGAGCCTGGTTGTCTTAATGAGCTGGGTTGTAAAGGCCCTGTGACTTATGCTGATTGTCCGCTAAGATTGTGGAATCACGGTACAAACTGGTGTATCGGTGCGGGGTCACCTTGCATCGGTTGTTGTGACCCCGGGTTTCCTGACTTGATGGCACCCTTTTATCAAAAACTTACTGATACCATATTGCCCCCTATAGGTGGAGTACAACGAAAGTAAAGTGGCTGAAAATCAAAGATGCAGGAGGCTGAGAATTGAGCAAGATCATAGTCGACCCGATTACTCGCATTGAAGGGCATCTCAAAATAGAAGTCGTGATAGAGAACGGTGTGGTCAAAGACGCTTATAGCTCAGGGATGATGTTTCGTGGTATCGAGTTAATTTTACGGAATAGGGACCCTCGTGATGCTCAGAGGTATACCCAGCGCATTTGTGGCGTTTGTCCTACGAGTCATTCTATAGCCGCTACCTTAAACCTGGACAGTGCCTTCGGACTCGCTGATAAGATACCTGATAATGGACGTATTGTGCGCAATCTCATTCTGGGAGCAGCCCATATTGCCGACCATATTCTGCATTTTTACCACCTGGCTGCTCTCGATTATGTTGATGTGACCAAGGCGGCTAAATATGACGGCAATGATCCGGTGCTTAATTCGGTGAAACAGTTTATAGAGCGGGGGGAACTGGCTCCGTTTGTACCCCGAAATGAGGGCGACTATCGTTTAAGCGACAAAGCGAACATAGAGGCTACGGCTCACTATATTAAGGCCCTAGAGATGAGGCGCAAAGCCCAGGAGATGTTAGTAATTTTTGGCGGCAAGATGCCACACAATATGGCTGTAGTCCCCGGTGGCGTAACTGAAACAGTTACAGTGGACAAAATAGCCTCCTTTCTGTGGAGACTTAATGAATTAAGGGACTTTATTGACAACGTTTATATTCCCGATGTACTGGCTGTAGCTGAGGCTTATCCCGACTATTTTGATATCGGTGCTGGGTGTGGTAATCTGCTTTCTTACGGGTTGTGGGACCTAGAGGGAAGAGATGCGGACTATACCAAGCGAAATCGACTGGTAAAGCAGGGTACCGTGTCCACAGACCTCAAGGTTGGCACCTTAGACCCAAACAAGATTATGGAATATGTGAAATATTCTTGGTATACCGATTCAAGCACTGGAAAACACCCGACACAAGGTATAACGGAGCCGCAATATGGGAAGAAGGAGGCTTATTCCTGGGTGAAGGCGCCTCGGTATGATGGGAAGGTTTATGAAGTAGGTCCACTGGCTGGCATAGCGGTCACCTATGCTAGAGGAGAACCAACTGTGAAAAAACTTGTAGACTCTGTGTTGTCGAAGTTTAAGGCTAGTCCTAAAGCGTTGTTTTCAGTGTTGGGACGCCATGCAGCTCGGGCTCTGATAACTAAATATGTTGCCGACGCTATGCCTGGGTGGCTGCTTCAGCTTAAGCCTGGAGAGCCTGCTTATGTAGATTACCAGATCCCTGATCAGGCCTTTGGTATGGGGCTTACAGATGCTGCCAGAGGTGCTCTAGGACACTGGGTCGAGATAAAAGACAAGAAAATTGCCAATTATCAATGTGTGGTGCCCAGTACTTGGAATTTGAGTCCAAGAGACGATCAAGGACAGCCCGGTCCGGTGGAGCAAGCTTTAATTGGTACCAAGATAAGGGATGAACACAACCCATTCGAGATAGGACGTATTGTCCGTTCCTTTGATCCCTGCTTGGCTTGTGCTATTCATCTAGTTACACCGAGGGGGAGAACCGTTGGAACCTACAAGATCGGGTAGGGATTTAGACTCATTCCAAGGCAAGAAGGTTACAATTATAGGCATAGGCAACTTATTGCTTGGGGATGAGGGTGTAGGTGTTCATGTAGCCCAGAGGCTTGCTGAGATAATACACAGCGATGATATTCAGGTGATAGATGCTGGTACAAGCCCTGATATCTTTGGGTTGGTTGATGCACAGAAAGTCATCGTCGTTGATGCGGCAAAAGCTGGTGGCGTACCTGGTACCATTTATCGTTTCGAACTGGGCGAACTAAATCTGAATTCTGAGCACCCTCTTTCTCTGCATGAAGTGAGTTTGCTCGACGGTTTGAGGGTGTGGAGCTTTTTGAACCGACGACCGGAGTCTGTTGTAGTCATAGGTATCGAGCCTTCGACGGTAGATTTTGGATTGGGGCTTTCTCCTCAGGTAGAGGGGAAATTACCTGAGGTGATGCGCTTGGTTATCAGCGAAATAGGGGGTATCACAGAACAGACTATGGAGGTAATCAGATGATAGTATCTCAACTGAAGCCATTCGAGGAGATTTTGGGTTATCTGGCGGGGGAAAGGAAGGTGTTTATAGTCGGTTGTAAAGGTTGTGCCGAGGTATGCCACACCGGTGATGAGTCGCAGGTGCTTGATATGAAGCAGAAGCTAGAGCAAGCTGGGAAGACTATCACTGGATATTGTGTTGTCGATTTCTTATGCGACAAAGCGCTGGTGAAGATGAGGCTTCTTTCTCATGGCCCTGAAGTGGACGAGGCTGACTCATTGCTGGTGATGACTTGTGGCATAGGGGTTCAAGCTACTGCTGGAGTGGTGGATAAGCTGGTGCATCCAGCAGCGAACACCATAAATATGGGAGGCGCTCGAGGTGAGTGGCGTGGTGCTGAGCGCTGCCGTGAATGTGGTGACTGTGTTCTTGACTTGACCGGTGGTATATGTCCTCTGACTGCTTGCACCAAAGGGCTGTTAAATGGTCCGTGCGGTGGTGCCAAGGACGGCAGATGTGAGGTTGAGCCTGAAGCAAGGGAATGCGGCTGGCATCTAATTTATGAGCGGTTGAAGAAATTGGGACGGCTGGACAAGCTAACAGGCACACCAGTGCTTAAAGACTACAGAAAGATGATGCCGCCAAAGGAACTGAGGTCGACTATAATGTGGGCGCTTGAGCAGCAGGAGACAAAGGTCTAACTATCCGCAAAGGAGGTAAAGATAAATGACGTTAAGGGAAAAACTTAGCAATGGCAAATTTGTGGTGACTGCGGAAGTTGGTCCAGCGAAAGGCGTGGACACCCACGAATTCCTAGAGAATGTGGAGCTACTTAAGAATCGCGTGGATGCAATTAACTGTACTGACCAACAGAGTGCAGTAATGCGCCTCGGTTCACTGGCGGGCTGCCTTCTTATCAAGCAGAAAGGTGGTGAGCCAATTTTCCAGATGACATGCCGCGATCGCAATCGCATTGCTTTACAGTCAGACCTGCTTAATGCCTATGTTTTTGGTATACAGAATGTCCTCTGCCTCACTGGCGATTATGTCACTCTGGGTGACCATCCTGATGCTAAGCCTGTTTTTGACCTTGACTCTGTGTCATTGCTTCATGCTGCGCGACAGTTGGAGCAAGGTAAAGACCTAGCAGGTAAGGAACTCAATGGTGCTCCTAAGTTTTTCTTGGGTGCTTGTGTAACACCCGGGGCTGAACCATTTGAGCCACAGCTTCTTAAAATGGAAAAGAAAGTAAAAGCTGGTGCCCAGTTCTTCCAGACGCAGGCTGTATATGAGCCAGCAAAGTTCGAGACTTTTATGAAGGAAGCAAAGAGGTTTGGGGTGCCGGTGCTTGTAGGGATAGTGTTGCTGAGGTCAGCAGCTATGGCACGCTTTATGAATAAAAATGTTGCTGGAATTCATGTTCCTGATGAATTAATCGCAGAAATGGATAAAGCGGAAAATAAACTGCAGAAGGGTATCGAAATAGCTGCGCGGCTGATCAAAGATATGAAAGAGATGTGCCAGGGCGTGCACATTATGGCTATAGGGTTGGAATCCAAGGTGCCTGCCATACTTGACGCTGCTGGACTTTAGAATTTGTGGAAAATATCGATATAGCGAGAAGGGCAGTTGCGCATCGTCCGGTTTTTAGCCTCCGGGAAGGTAAGTTATGGTGTTTTCCACGAGGGGAAGATAAGGCGGTTGCGCCGAGACCCATTTATTCAGTTCACAAATTTTGGCAGAATATCTTTTATAGATAGCGTTTCTTACTCGCTGGATAGTGTTAAGCTATTACCCCCTTGTTCCCCATCAAAAATTGTTTGTCTTGGACTAAACTATCGAAGTCATGTTAGGGAGATGGAGTCAGCCGCGCCTTCAGCACCCCTTATATTCTTGAAACCTTCTACCGCTGTAATTGGTCCAAACGACGCGATCATTATGCCGCTTGGCTCTAAGCGTGTTGATTACGAAGGTGAGCTTGCTGTGGTTGTGGGGAAGAAAGCGAAGGATGTACCCAAAGGAGAAACTGCAAGGTATATTCTAGGCTATACTTGTTTTAACGATGTTTCTGATCGAGAGGCACAGGTAACAGACGGACAATGGACAAGAGCTAAAGGATATGACACCTTTGCCCCGATCGGACCCTGGATAGAAACGGACGTTTCTCCCGGTGGTCTTAAGCTGGAGACCTATGTTAACGGTGAGTTGCGCCAATCAGCATCTACCAGCGAACTTCTTTTTAGTGTGCCTGAAATTTTGAGCTTTATCTCGCATGTTATGACGCTTCTTCCAGGGGATGTTATTGCTACCGGGACTCCCGAAGGGGTAGGACCGTTGAAACCGGGGGACATTGTAGAAGTCAAGATTGAAAAAATCGGTACACTTAAAAATCCGGTTGTTGGTAGTGAGGAACCGGATAAGTAATGTCCTTCGGTTTGTTTAGGAGAGAGAGGGACTATCCTTTCTCCTTTCTTCCAAGGATCGGAGAAAAGGGACACTTTTTGACTCACTGTTTGCAAAATGCTACACTTCCCTTGTGAAGCATTTGTTTGATCAGATTGCATTGTGAGTGGGGTGTAGAGACATGCGCGAGATAAGAGTTTTACTGGTTGGGGGAAAGGAAATTTTTCGTGAAGGGCTAATAAGGTTGCTAAAAGAGCAACCTCATATTGATGTGGTATCGCAGTGCAACAATAGTAGACAAGCAGTGAGCAAGGCTAAAGAGACTAACCCCGATGTACTTATTATAGATACAAGCCCTGTTTTGGCGGATGCGCTGAGGACAACAAATAAGATCAGCCGTTTATGTCCGAGGACAAAAATAACTGTGCTTACTGATGGCGGAAATGAAGAAGAGCTTTTTTCCGCAATAAAGCAAGGCGCTCGGGGATACCTAAATAAAGATATTTCCGTTGATGATTTTATTAAGTGCATCGAGCTTATTGCCCAAGGTGAGATTGTGATCGCCCCTGTGATTTCGACTAAGTCTCTCAAAGACTTGGTCCAGAGGGGGGAAATTAGAAAGGGTAAGGATACTGAAAACAGGGCGCTTCTTTCTAGTAGAGAGCTGGAGATTGTGGGCTTAATAGCTAATGGATTTACTAACAAAGAAATAGCCCAGAAACTTTCCATTACCGATAATACGTCCAAGGTTCATATCAGGAATATTCTCAACAAACTACAGTTAAAAAATCGACAACATTTGGCTGCTTATGCTGTCCAGCACGGTCTAGCTGTGGAGGCAAGTCAAATAGGGCTGAGGTAACTTTCTCAGGTGTAGGAGCCACAACATTCTTGGCATTGGTTTCAACAAGGTGGCTCTGTATTTATTCGTAGTTGACTCGTGGGGAGTGCAGGTGCTACAATACCTGCTTGGTTTGTCTGTGTCGATCAACGTAACAAAAGGGGGTTTTACATGGTTCTAATCGGCGAGAGTATTCATATAATTTCCCGGCGTGTGAGTGACGCAGTCAAGGACAGGAACGCTAGTGTAATTCAGGAACTGGCTAGAGCGCAGGCTAGGGCGGGGGCAGATTATATAGACTTAAACCTTGGTCCGGCGAAAAAGGATCCGGTAGGAATGACCGAATGGCTGGTGAATGTAGTCCAAGAAGTCACTGACCTTCCTTTATCTATAGACACTTTGAACCCTATAGCTATGGAGGCGGGGCTGAAGCTCTGTAAGGTGAGGCCTTTACTGAATTCAGCTTCAGGGAGGACTGATAGCAAGGCAGAGATGTTGCCTCTGGCCAAGAAATATAATTGCGACGTAGTTATCTCTGTACTCACTGATAAAGGTTGTCCTCCTGATGTAGATAGCAGGACCGAAAGCATTATGGAGACAGTCGCTTATGCCAATGAGCTAGGCATACCCAATGAGGACATCTGGGTTGACCCAATCATTTTACCGGTTAGCGCTGACCAGAAGCAGGTACGGGAGGCATTGGAGTTCATCAAGATACTTCCTGACTTGCTGCCCGGAGTAAAGTCCACAGTAGGATTATCGAATGTATCCAACGGTACTCCCGAGGAACTGAGGGGCATCCTCAATCGCACTTACATGGTCATGCTTAGTCGGCACGGCCTTTATTCTGCTATTGCTGATACGTTAGATGAAGAGCTGGTCCGTTTGAATAGAGGGGAACTGCCGCGTATAGTTGACCTCATATACAAGGCTATGGATGGTGAACCGATAGATATGTCTTCTCTTTCCAAACAAGAGCAAGACTATGTGAAGACAACCAAGGTTTTGATGGGCGAGACGCTTTATTCGCACGCCTGGCTTGAAGGGTAAATTGCTAAAAAGGAGTGTTGAGCCATGGAATACAAAGCACCATTAGAGACTTATACCGGCAAAGTAGCTGAAGTGGTGATCGGAAGGGGTGACAAAGCCCTTAAAATCGGCGGGGAGAACGTCCTTCCCTTCCATTTTTTTGAGGGGGAGATTGCTAATCCACCGAGATTGGCTCTAGAAGTTACGGATACCGCGCCAGCAAATTGGACAGCGTGGGAGCTTGAGCCTTATAAAGATGTGATTTCTGACCCCGTGCGCTGGGCGAACAAAGCTCTAGAGCTGGGTGCTGACCTAATTTGCTTACGCTTGATTAGCACTGACCCTGCAGGCGAGAACGTACCTGGTGATAAAGCAGCCGAGCTGGTGAAAAAGGTGTCTGCGGCTATAAAATCTCCTCTCATTGTCTACGGGTCTGGTGATGAGACCAAGGATATCGAGGTGTTGACCAAAGTGGCCGAAGTATGTGCCGGGGAAGCTCTTCTGTTGGGTCCTGTAGTTAAGGAAAACTATGAACCTATAAGTAGAGCGGCCTTGGATTACGGTCATTGTATAATCGCACAAAGTCCGCTTGACATAAACTTAGAGAAAGAATTGAACGTAAAATTGCTAAAGTCTTTCCCTAGAGAGAGGATAGTTATTGACCCCCTGAGTTCGGCCCTTGGTTATGGCATGGAGTACAGTTTCACTATAATGGAAAGAACGAAACATATTGGCATTATGTTTGGTGATAGCACCATGCAGATGCCGATCATTGCCGATCTGGCGAGCGAGTGTGCTAAAACGAAGCAAGCCAAGGAAAGCGAAAAGCAAGGGCTACTATGGGAACTTGTTACCGCTATAAGCCTCCTGCTTGCCGGCGCTAATATCGTTGTCCTCAGGTTACCACTAAGTCTCAAAATACTTAAAGAAGTGATGCAGGGCAAAATATAAAATTGATAATCATTCCTAATTATAGTAAAATTTAATGTAAGAGAAATTATCTTCCGAAAGGAGACCCGGGATATGAAAGTAGCTGAAAAGAAGAGGGCTCGGAAAGACGAGGTTCATAGAATTATAAGAGCTGAGGATAAATGGGAACCGGTCGGGCATACGCCTATGCCCGAACTCCCAGACCTACGTAACTGGGACTTGAGATTGCTCAAGACTTACAAGCCGTTCTATGCGCCGTTCTGTGATCTTTGCTGCTTTTGTACTTATGGCAAGTGTGATTTGACCGGTGACAAGAGGGGGGCGTGTGGCATAGATATTTCTGCACAGCAGGCCAGGATCGTGCTGTTAGCTTGCTGTATGGGCATGTCAGCGCATGGTGGACATGCTGCCCATGTGCTGCATTATCTCATAGAAAGGTTAGGTCCTGACCACAGGATTAATCTTGGCGACCAAATACTTGTGGAAGCACCGAATATCAGGACAGTGTTAGGCTTGAAGCCAGAGACCCTGGGTGACTTGGAAAAAGTATTGGAGTATGCCGAGAGCCAGCTTATCCAGTGTATCTCCTCACTTCACACAGGGCAGGAGGGCTCGGCACTTGATTATGAATCTAAAGCTTTACACATTTCGATGCTTGACCATGTGGTAATGGAAGTAGCCGACATCGCCCAGATAGTCGGTTTTGGTTACCCCACTTCCAAAGCTGATACTCCATTAGTTGGTCTTGGTTGGGGAGCTGTGGATAGGACAAAACCTGTCATTCTGTTGGTAGGTCATAATCCGGTGACGGCTGTTCCTATTGTGGACTACTTAAATGAACACGGACTGCAGGACAAGGTGGAGGTAGCAGGCATTTGTTGTACTGCCCTAGAAGTATCAAGATATAGTGAGCGAGCTAAAGTGGTAGGTCCCCTTTCCCGTCAGCTATTTTTTGTGCGCTGCGGGATTGCTGATGTAATCGTTACCGATGAGCAATGCATCAGAACAGATATGCCTATAGAAGCAGCTAAGGTCGGGTCAGCTTTAATTGCCACCTCAGAGAAGGTGTGCTACGGACTCGAAGATATGACTAAGAGAGAAGCTGATGAGATAGTAAACGAGATGCTTAACCACGGTAAGCAGGTTCTCATCTTGGATCCGGAAAAGGCGGCCGAAGCCGCAGTTAGGGTTGCCTTAGAGCTGGCACCGAAAAGGAATAAGGTTTTGACGAAGCCAGAGGAGGTGCCAGAACTGGCTAAGGACCACAGACTGTGTAATATGTGCAGCCAGGTGTGCCCTAATCTGCTGCCAGTTGGCGATGCCATTGAGGCAGCGAAGAATGGCAATATCCAGCCGTTAGTTGAAGTTTTTGAAAAGTGTATTGGCTGCGGTAAATGCGAGCAGGAATGTCCGCGTCATGTTCCTATCTTCAGGATGATGCAAGCAGCAGCAAGCTGGGAAGAATGGAAGATAAGGGCAGGGCGAGGACCTATTATGGATACTGAAATCAGGAAAGTGGGTGCTCCTATCGTGCTCGGTACCATCCCTGGCGTTATCGCTATCGTGGGTTGTTCCAACTTTCCTGAGGAAATAGAGGAGATAGCTGAAATAGCTGAGGAGTTTGCCAAGAGAAAGTATATAGTGGTACTCAGCGGTTGTTCAGCCATGGTTGCGGGCATGAAGAAGGACAAAGAGGGCAAGACGCTTTACGAGAAATACCCGCCCGACTTCGATGCTGGCGGCATAGTGAACGTCGGTTCCTGTGTGGCTAATGCACATATTACCGGGGCAGCAATTAAGATCGCCAATATTTTTGCCACTCTGCCGTTAAGAGGCAATTATGAGGTAATAGCTGACTACATCTTGAACCGTGTCGGTGCCTGTGGGCTTGCTTGGGGGGCTTACTCCCAAAAGGCAGCCTCGATTGCTACTGGGTGTAACCGTCTTGGCATACCCGTGGTAGTGGGACCCCATTCGTCTAAGTACCGGAGATTGTATCTGAGCCGAAAGGAAGAGGACGATTGGACAGTTATGGATGGCAGAGAGAAAAAGTTAGTCGATACTCAGGAGCCATCGCCCGAACATTTAATTACCGTGGTTGAATCCAAAGAGAGAGCGATGGTAACCCTAGCCAAACTCTGCATAAGAAAGAACGATACCCCACAGGGAAGACAAATCAAGCTTACCCATTACATCGGACTGCATAAGCAGTACCTTGGCACACTGCCAGACGATTTACACCTGTACATAAGAAGGGCTTCCGACATCCCCATTTTCTTCAAGAAAGAGGTGATGGCATATCTCGAGAAAGTCGGCTGGAAAGAGAAGCCAGTGCTCAGTTTGCCTACCTTGATAGGGACCTATCCATCAGAGGTGCCCATTGATGCCGTGGTGCATTAATCGCAGATCAAGAGAGAGGCTATTGTGCGCATTTTAGTTGCAGTGCAAGGACATTATGGGCAACGGATCGCCGAGAACATTAGAACGTGCGGTCCAGCAGGTTGGAAGCTATATGTCTATTCTTTTCCGGGTGGTCTACCTGCCATAGTGGATGATGTAGACCAATTTCTGCCCCGAGAATTGCCTGAGGCCGATTTGTTGCTATCTTTGGGGGAACACCCTGCTGTTGCCCAGATGATACCGGACATGGTAGCTAGAAGTGGTGCCAAAGCGGTTATCGCTCCGGCAGACAACCGTGTTTGGTTACCACCGGGGCTGGCCAAGCAAATCAAACAAAAACTGGCTTCTTTAGGTGTAGATATGGTCTATCCAGTACCGTTCTGCACACTCACAGAGAAGGACAGTCAAAGTCCTTATATTCGTGAGTTTGCCAAGTATTTTGGCAGCCCCACGGTTGATGTTGAAATGGACAGGGACAAAATAAGGCGGGTCAAGGTTATTCGAGGGGCTCCGTGCGGTTGCACACCATATGTGGCAGAAGGACTGGTTGGTGTTTGGGAGAGAGATGCAGTGGAGAAAGCTGGACTTTTACACCATCAGTACCCATGCCTGGCGACAATGACCATGGACCAGGAATTTGGAGATACCTTGATGCATCGTGCTGGCTTGATGACCAAACTGGCGGTTGAAAGCGCGATGAAGAGTGTCAAAACAGCAGAGTAAGGAGGCTTGCGATGACTGTGACTTTACCGTACCACCGGGTAAATGTGCTAACCGGTACCAAAGCGGCTAGGATCATTGAGGACCCGAGTGAATATGCCCATCTAATTAAGCGTGCGCAAAGACCTCTCTTGGTTTTAGGTCCTCGAATATTGAGCATGAATTTGGGCGGCAAGCTGCTGGCTGAATATGCAGTAGACATTGCCAAGGCAGCAGATATACCTGTTTGTGCCACAGCGCATACTCAGAAAAAGCTGCTGGAGCTAGGAGTACAGCCAGCGAGCAATTACGATTTAATCGAAATAATTAACCACCTTAAAGACCCGGAGTGGAGAGGGGTGAAAAAAGAGGGCAATCATGATTTAGTTATATTCTTGGGCGTCCGAACCGACCTTGGCGAGCAGGGGTTGTCGACCCTTAAGCACTTTGCTCCGCATCTCAAGACGATGACTTTGTGTAAGTATTACTACCCGAATGCTAGTTACTCCCTCCCCAATTTTCGCAAGGATGAGCAATGGAAGGAGTTTCTAGATAAAATGATAGAAAATCTCAAACAGAAGGAGGCATAGCAATGGCAGGAATATTTCCCGTAGACGTTGGTCCCCAATACGAGGGCGAGGTAATTAGAAAGGCAGATTTGTATGTTGAGTTTGGTGGTCCGAACGTGAGAAATAAGTTTGAGCTAGTGACCCTAAAAGGACTCGACGAGGTAGAGCATGAAAAAATAGAGGTTATCGGTCCCGATATGAAAGATATGAGCGAGGGTGGTAGCTATCCCTTGGGTTTGCTGATCGATGTTGCTGGGGAGAAGCTGGAAAAGGATATGGAACCGGTTTTGGAGAGAAGGATACACCTCTACGCTAACTACATTGAGGGCTTGTATCATATGAACCAGAGGGATGATATCTGGGTAAGGATAAGCAAAGACTCCTACAATAAAGGGCTCAATTCATTGGAAGAGGTTGGCAAGATTTTGATGTTCCTCTTTACCTCTGAATTAGATGTAATCGAGAAGATTTCAATCACTTTTGTGACTGACGAAAAGAAGGTCGAGGAGCTTATAGCCAAAGCTCGTGAAATCTATAAAGCTAGAGATGAGAGAGCAAGAGGGCTCAAAGAAGAAGATGTGGAGGAGTTCTATAGCTGTGCCCTATGTCAAAGCTTTGCCCCCACGCATATTTGCATAGCTACTCCGGAAAGAGTAGCAAATTGTGGGGCGATAAGCTGGTTTGATGGGCGAGCTGCCTATAAGCTCGATCCCGAGGGACCGGTGCAGGAAGTAAAGAAAGGCGAGTGCCTTGACCCAATAAGAGGTGAATATAGCGGCTGTAACGAGTTGGCTGCGGTTAAATCTATGGGAACGTACAACCGTGTGTATCTTCATAGTGCTTTTGAGCACCCACATACCTCGTGCGGTTGTTTCCAGGCTATCTGGTTTTATATCCCCGAAGTCGATGCTTTTGGCTTAGTACATCGTGATTTTGTTGGACCCACTGTAGTGGGGGTACCGTTCTCCACCATGGCAGCTGATACCAGCGGTGGCAGGCAAGTGGAAGGCTTCCTGGGGATGGCGCTGGAATATTTGAGGTCGCCCAAGTTCCTTCAAGCTGATGGTGGCATCAGGCGGTGTGTTTGGATGCCTAAAGAAATAAAAGAAAAGTACAGGGATGCTATTCCTGAGGATTTGTTTGACAAGATAGCAACCGAGGAAGATGTGAAAAGTGTCGACGAGTTGGTAGAATTTCTCGATCGGATAGGACATCCCTGGGTTAAAGGGGAGGTTGAGCTCCCATCATAGCCTGAATTTTACATAATTAACCTAACTGAGGAGGTTTATCATGCCGCTCAAGGGGACAGATATCGTTAAAAAATTGCCCGACGGTGGAAAGAAAAATTGTAAGGAGTGCGGTTTCCCGACCTGTTTTGCTTTTGCTATGAAGCTGGCGGCAGCGGGGACTACACTGGACAAGTGTCCTTATCTTCCTGAAGACATTCGAGCAGAGCTGGAAGAGGCTCTGGCACCCCCTATAAAACTGGTAACTATAGGTAAGGGGGCTAATGCTCTTCAGATTGGGAATGAAGAGGTGATTTACCGCCACGAGAAAACATTTGTTCATCCGCCTGGCATCGGCTTGCTTATCTCGGACAAAGAGCCTGAAGCCAAGGTCGACGAGAAATTAAAGAAGATAAAGGAAATGCAGTTCCCTTGGGTGGGGCGCGTTTTAAGGGCAGACATCTTAGCCTTGCAATTCGAGTCTGGTGATAAGGGTAAATTTGAGGCCTTAGTGAACAAGGTCAGTGCCAGTGTCGATTTACCTCTGGTACTAATTTCAGAAGACGTGGATGTGCTGTTGTCCAGTTACAAGCTTTGTGGAGATAAAAGACCGCTGCTTTACCCGGTCACAAAGGAAAACATAGAAAAGATTATTGCCGGTGTGAAGGATGTACCGACGCCGTTAGTGGTTAGAGGCAGCACTATTGAAGACTTGATACCTTTGACTACCAAGCTTAAGGCAGCAGGACTTGATGAGATTGTTCTTGATCCCGGTTCGAGAAAATTTAGAGATGCTATTCGGGATCAGACCTTGATAAGAAGGGCAGCTTTAAAACAAAACTTCAGACCCTTGGGCTACCCCACAATCGGTCTTCCTTGTTTCATGAGCGATGATGAGATCAAGCAGGTCCTGCTAGCAGCTATGTTTGTTATCAAATACCCGGGTATCATTATTCTCTCTGACATTAACCAATATTCTCTGCTCCCGCTACTGGTACAGAGGCTTAACATATATACCGACCCACGGATACCAATGTCGGTAGAACAGAAAATTTACGAAATAGGTGAACCCAGTCCCGAGTCCCCTGTGCTGATTACCAGCAACTGGGCATTAACCTACTTCATTGTTGCCTCTGAGGTAGAAGGCAGCAAGGTTCCTTCTTGGTTGCTGGTCAAGGACACTGAAGGGCTTGGTGTGCTCACTGGCTGGGCTGCGGGAAAGTTTTCTGGAGATTCTATTGGTCCGTTTGTCAAAAAGAGCGGGATTGAAGAGAGAGTCAAGCATAGGAAGCTCATTATCCCTGGCAAGGTAGCACGGATCAAAGGCGAGCTGGAAGAGGCCCTTCCCGGTTGGGAGATAATCGTTGGTCCAAGGGAGGCTAGTGAGATACCAGCTTATTTGCCCGGCCTAGTGCAAAAGTGGAAGAACTGAAAACAGAATTACGCGATATCCTGAAACCGGAAAAGAAAGACAGACGGTTTCTCATCTCACTCCTTCAAGAGGTCCAGCAAAAGCTGGGTTATTTGCCCGAAGAGGCGATGTTAGCTCTTGCTGATTTTTTGGGAATCCCTGGAAGCACCGTCTTTGGTGTAGCTACTTTTTATAACCAGTTTCGCTTTAACCCGCTAGGTAAACATCAGGTGAAGGTGTGTATGGGAACTGCTTGTCATCTCGCGGGTGGGGGACTTGTTCTCGATGCTATGTCGAGGGAGCTGGAGATCAGGGTTGGTGGTATCACCACCGATAGAACATTCAGCCTGGAAAGGGTCGCTTGTGTTGGGTGTTGCGCACTCGCTCCTGTCGTAGTTATTGATGATTTTGTCTATCCAAATATGAGCCCTCCCAAGGTGGAGGAGGTGTTGGTGAATATTAAGTCAGCTAATAGAGAGCATGAGGTTCGATAAGCGTTGTCTTCGGACATGATATGAAAGTTTAGATCAAGAATTTTTCAATGGTGTTCGATGAAATTCTCGAGCGTGCAAAGACAGACTGGGAGCTGTTTTCTTCTGGTGGGGTGCCACGTGTACTTGTAGGTGCAGCGACCTGCGGACGTGCTGCTGGGGCACTAGCCGTTATTGAAACCTTTAAAAAAGAGTTAGCGAAACGAGACCTTCAGGCTACCGTATCACAAGTAGGCTGCATTGGTCTTTGCTCTTTCGAACCACTGGTCACTATTATCAAGCCGGGTTCCTTTGCCGTGTGCTATAACAATGTCACGCCGCAAAAGGTCCCGGTGCTTGTTGAGGGTTACATTGCAAATGACGATCCCTGCCTCGACCTGGCTTTAGGGACAGTTGATAGGGATGAGCGGGGTGCGATCTATATTCCAGAACTACAACGTTTCGAGCACGAGTTTCGGCTGTTGTTGCGGAATTGCGGATACATCGATCCTGGCAATATTAGTCATTACATTGCTAACGGTGGTTATGCTGGGCTGAAGAAAGCTTTAGAAATGAAGCCTGAGGAGGTTATAGAACAAATTAAGACTTCAGGGCTGAGAGGGAGGGGTGGAGCTGGTTTTCCTACAGGGAGGAAATGGGAGCTTTGCCGACAAGCTCCGGAGTGGCCCAAGTACGTTATTTGCAACGCAGACGAGGGTGACCCAGGGGCATTTATGGACAGAGTGCTACTGGAAAGTGACCCGCACCAAGTAATAGAAGGAATGATAATCGCTGCCCATGCCGTTGGAGCCAGAGACGGGTTTATATATATCCGTGCAGAATATCCTCTGGCTGTTGAGAGATTAAAAATCGCTCTTCGTGAGGCGGAAACACTTGGGCTGCTGGGTAATGATATTCTGGGAAGTGGTTTTGATTTCAAAATAGGGATAGTTGAAGGTGCTGGTGCCTTTGTTTCTGGTGAAGAGACTGCTTTAATGCATGCTATTGAGGGTAAAAGGAGTACTCCACATGCCAGACCACCTTACCCTGTAGAATCTGGGGTTTGGGGTAAGCCCACATTGATCAACAACGTGAAAACCTTTGCGTATGTGCCCTCTATCATTAGCAAAGGCGCAGAGTGGTTTTCAGGTATCGGTTCGGATAAAAGTAAGGGGACTGCTGTATTCGCACTGGCTGGCAAACTAGTTAATACAGGGTTAGCGGAAGTGGCTATGGGGACAACATTACACCAGCTTATCTTCGATATCGGTGGGGGTATAAGAGGTGGCAAGAGTTTTAAAGCGGTGCAGATTGGCGGTCCTTCCGGCGGG
>DAOUAI010000036.1:0-26397 GCA_034433775.1 Dehalococcoidia bacterium | reverse complement strand
TACCCCCTTTGTCTCAAATAACCATGATACACAGCCACTTTCACCCAAGCTGCCACCATGACGATTAAACAAGCTACGCACTTCCTGCAAAGTGCGGTTGCGATTATCAGTCAGTGCTTCAATCAAAACAGCCACACCATTAGGACCATAGCCCTCGATAATTAGCTCAGACAGACTTGATACCCCAGTCTCGCCACTGCCCCGCTTAATAGCCCGCTCAATATTCTCCATGGGCATGTTATTATCGCGCGCTCTCTGTATTGCCAGTCGCAAGCGAAAATTTGATTCCGGATTTGCGCCGCCCTCTCGCACAGCCACCATGATTTCGCGCGTAAGCTTGGTAAACAATTGCCCCCGACGCGCATCAGCAACCCCTTTCTGGCGTTTAATTTGCGCCCATTTCGAATGTCCTGACATATGATCCTCCGCTTGACGTAATTTTACCACTGCACTCTGCAAGGGTAAAGCTACCATAAGGCATTAAGTTCTCTAGAATTACAGCTTATTGTTAAAATGCGGTTTACAGTTACACCTTGTCTCCAAAACAACAAACACAACACTGTAAGGCGTCTTTGACTATGCTATACTACTTCAAAGACCTGAGCATAGTACTAGGAGAAAAACCACAAATTGCGAGTAGACGGGGCACCACGACCCAGCGACTACATCAAAGTAACCATCTTCGGAGTCGGATTATCAGTCTTGTGGACAAGCCTCCACACAATAATAATCCCGATCCGGTTATTGGATATTGCCCCCGAAACTCAAAAAAACACATACCTCGGTCTATTAACTTTTTCGGGTTTAATACTGGCTATGCTTGTACAACCTGTCGCAGGAGCACTCAGTGACCGATTTGTCTCACCTCTTGGACGACGACGTCCTTTCATCTTTATAGGAACATTGCTAGCGCTCCTCCTGCTCCCCACCATAGGTATATCAGATACCTTCTGTTTTCTTTTTTTGAGCTATTGTTTTTTACAATTAGCTAGCAACATTGCCCAAGGTCCTTTCCAGGCTTTTATCCCCGACTTTATACCAAAAGGACACAGAGGCACAGCCTCAGGAGTAAAGAGCTTGTTCGAAATACTGTTCGCTGTGCTATTACTCCGCCTGATAGCTTATTTTATGGACACCTATATCGTCCGACAACATGGCCTCGGACTATGGATATCTCTAGCCATTCCAGGACTTATCATGCTCACAACCATGACCGCTACACTCCTCACTGTAAACGAGCAGCGTCCGGACCCGAAGGCACAGATCTCGTCAGCAAAAGCAATAACTGGTGCTTACAAGATAGACACAAAAAGAGACCTGAATTTTGTTTGGTTTCTGGCATCACGGCTGTTCATACTTATGGCAATGGGAACGCTACAGACCTTCGCTCTGTATTTCTTAAGGGATGTCGTTCAAGCCCCAAATCCAGCCGGAATGACCGCGGACTTACTGATAACAGTCGGCATCTTCCTTCTCCTCGCCGTCTACCCTGCAGGGCAGCTTTCAGACAGGTTTGGTCGTCGCCCACTCATCTTTTTCTCCTGCTTTACTGGCATCGTGGGCATTCTAATCATATACTTTTCACCCACATACACCGGAGTACTGATTTGTGGTGGATTACTAGGCATCTCTACAGGTACCTTCCTGAGTACAAACTGGGCACTGGCAACAGACCTAGCCCTTTCCGGCGAAGAAGCGCGCTATCTCGGGCTTACTAACCTGGCCACTGCTGGTGCTGGCGCTTTATCACGGCTCACCGGTCCTGTAATCGACTTCTTCAACAACAAACAAGCTGACCTGGGATACTCAATTATGCTCATAATTTGTATTACCTACTTCATTATTGGTTCCACACTAGTCATATTGATCAGGGAAAAGACGGAAGGGGATGCTAACACATAATAAAGGCAAAAAGCAGGCAAATGAAACGCGACGAAGGCGTTTTTGGTCAAGAGAACGCTACCTACAAATTATATCGCTGAGCCTGGTGGTAGCACTGTCTATCTTCCTTTTTTACAATCGGGAAAAAGTAGCTGAATTGCAGATGTACTCATACGCAGGGGTATTTGTTGTCTCCTTAATAACCTGCAGTAGCATTGTAGTACCCGTACCAGGTTGGATCTTAATAGCTGTTATGGGCACAATTTTGAACCCGATACTAGTGGGGATAGTATCTGGAATAGGTGGTACACTGGGAGAGATGACCGGCTACTTGCTAGGATACGGTGGACGCCTCATCATAGATAATTTCAGCACTTACTCGAAGATGGTACAATGGATGAGAAAATGGGGGGGGATTACCATTTTCGTCTTGGCACTTATTCCCAACCCTGCTTTTGATCTGGCTGGTGCTGCAGCAGGCTCACTGCACTTTCCTGTATGGAAATTCATCCTTTATGGTGCTGCAGGAAGAATACCAAAACATATATTGTTCGCTTACACCGGTTACTGGGGTATAAAACTAGTGCCACTCTGACCGCTCTCTCGAATGTTATAAATTCAGAATCGTAGTATTTGCGCAAAGAGGAGGTAAGATGCTTAAGGAACTTGTACTAAAGAACCGGAGCTATCGTAGATTTTACCAAGAATCCGCTATCGAGCATGAGACCTTGGTAGAGCTTGTCGATCTAGCTAGGCTTGCTGCTTCAGCACTTAACTTACAACCACTGAAATATATTCTCTCGTGTGACCCACAGAAGAATGCACTGATATTTCAACACCTTTCTTGGGCCAGTTACTTGAAAGACTGGCCAGGTCCAGCAGAAGGAGAAAGACCATCAGCGTACATAATTATTCTCGGCGACACCGAGATAACAAAATCTTTCGGTTGTGACCATGGCATTGCAGCCCAAAATATTCTGCTTGGAGCTGTGGAAAAGGGGCTGGGAGGCTGTATGATTGCAAATGTAAGAAGACGTGAACTTTGCGAAGCCCTGAAGATACCAGCGCGCTACGAAGTACTATTGGTTATCGCCTTGGGGAAACCTAAAGAAAAGGTGGTGATCGAACCGGTGGCACCGGATGGGAACATCAAGTACTGGCGGGACAGTCAGGGGGTTCACCATGTTCCCAAGAGGTCACTTAGCGAGATAATCATAGACTGAACTGAAGCCAATATCGCTATAACAAAGCGAAAAATCCAAACTCACCCTGAGCCGCAGAGGACTCGAACCTCTAACCGGGTGATTAAGAGTCACCTGCTCTACCTGTTGAGCTAGCGGCCCGAAGCAGAGCTTATGTTAGCACCCATACACCAAGGAAGTCAAGCTGAGGGTAATAGCGATATTGTACTGTGTAAACAGATTGCTTCTCTAATCGTGTTATGCTATACTTTTGAGCAATGCAAAACTGGATAAGAGTATTTCTTCTACGATTAGGAGGTTAGAGATTTGGCAGAGCCCATATCAGTAAAACAACTTCTAGAAGCAGGGGCACATTTTGGTCACCTGACTGCCCACTGGCACCCCAAGATGAAAAACTACATCTTCACAAAACGCAATGGGATCCACATTATAGACCTTGAGCAGACTGTGTCAATGCTGGAAAAAGCATGTAATTATATCAGGGATTTAGTAAGTAATGGACACAGCGTCCTTTTCATCGGCACTAAAAAACAAGCACAGGAAATCATAGAGCAAGAAGCCAAAAGATGTGGGATGTATTATGTTAATCAGAGGTGGCTCGGAGGAATGCTGACCAATTTTGCTACCATCCAAGCAAGAATAGACTACCTTGTGCGCCTTGAGGATAAAAGAAACAAGGGAGAATTAGACTATCTGACCAAGAAAGAACGGATGAAACTCGAGAAAGAGATATCACGCCTCAATAGACTGTTTGGTGGCTTTAAAGAGATGACACAGCTCCCGGGAGTTCTATTCATTGTAGACCCGGTAAAAGAAAAAATAGCACTATCTGAAGCAAAGAGGTCAGGAATTCCAGTCGTGGCTATTGTAGATACAAACTGCGACCCTACAGACATCGATTATCCCATCCCCGCTAATGATGATGCCATAAAAGCGATCAAGCTTATATGCAGTAAGATAGCGGATACCATTATCGAAGGAAAGCTAATAAAGGAGACAGGAGAACTGGCACCCCCCGAAGCAGCTACTACGGAAACAGAAGAATTACTACAACCCCATGTCTTTACCCCAAATGACTAAGGCAGCATCCACAAAAGACCTTGAACATAAGGAGGCAAACATTGCAACTTTCCACCGAGGTTATTAAAAAGCTAAGAGAGCAAACTGGCGCAGGAATCATGGACTGCAAACGGGCACTTGCCGAGGCGCAAGGCGACATATCAAAAGCCCTTGAAATACTCAGTCAACACGGGCTTGCTATAGCACACAAGAAAGCCAATCGTACTACAGATCAGGGCATAGTCGAAGCTTACGTACATTTAGGCGGACGAATCGGCGTGCTTGTCGAGGTTAACTGCGAGACTGATTTTGTTGCTCACACCGATGAATTCAAGGAGCTTGCTCATAACATCGCCTTACAAATAGCAGCTATGTCACCGCAATTCATCTCTCCTGATGAAATGCCCAAAGAGACTGAAGAAAATCCCGAAGCACTTTGTCTCCTCTTACAGCCATTCATAAAGGATCCCAACAAAACAATCAAGAATATAATAGATGAGACCATAGCTAAAGTCGGCGAAAACATAAAGATCCGACGATTCGCCAGATTTGAAATAGGTTGCTGAGGTGGTAACTACAGAACCTAAATACAACCGCGTTTTACTTAAGCTAAGTGGTGAGGCGTTGATGGGAAAGAAAAGTTTCGGCATTGACCGCTCTGTGTTAACAAATGTAGCCAAACAGATAAAACGTGTAATAGAGGCAGGTGTAGAAGTAGCGATAGTCGTGGGCGGTGGTAATTTCTGGAGAGGGACTGGGAGCGAAGCTGAAGGAATGGATCGGGCAACAGCGGATTACGCGGGGATGCTAGCTACAGTAATCAATGCGTTAGCCCTGCAAGACTCTTTGGAAAACGAGGGTATCACCACCCGGACTCAATCAGCCATTACTATGCAAGCCGTAGCCGAGCCTTACATACGCCGGCGCGCTATCCGCCACCTTGAAAAAAAGAGAGTAGTCATCTTTGCCGGCGGCACAGGTAATCCCTACATGACCACAGATACTGCCGCAGCATTGCGGGCTATTGAAATTGGTGCTGAAGTCCTTCTTGTTGCCAAAAATAAAGTCGATGGTGTGTATGATGCAGATCCCCTCAAAAACCCAAAAGCCAAAAAATTTGAGCGCCTTACCCATAAAGACGCCCTGAATATGCATCTTCAAGTTATGGATAGCACTGCTTTTTCACTCTGCTTAGACAATAAGTTGCCAATAATAGTCTTTGACTTACAAGGCGAACGAAGTATAGAGCGTGCCATTTTTGGCGAGCATGTCGGCACCTTCGTCGAGGCTTGAAAATGATCGAAAGGATGCTCAGTGAAATCACCGGCAAGATGCAAAAGACTGTTGATGCTTTGAGCCGCGATCTAGCAACTATTCGCACAGGACGAGCTACACCTACACTGGTAGAACACATAAAGGTGGACTATCACGGTATTGCCACTCCTCTCAATCAACTCGCCTCTATCTCCACACCTGAAGCCAAGATGATTTTGATCCAGCCTTGGGATCGTAGTTCAATCCGCAGCATTGAAAAGGGCATCCTCACTTCAGACCTTGGGCTTAACCCGATGAGTGACGGCAATGTCATACGTATAGTAGTCCCCCCACTAACAGAAGAGCGGCGCAAAGAATTGATCAAGGTGGTTCGTAAGAGAGTAGAAGATGCGCGAGTAGCCTTGCGCAATATAAGACGAGAGGCGATTGAACGGCTCAGAGAGGCAGAAAGAAACAAAGAACTTTCACAAGATCAGCACACACGAACCTCGGAGCAACTCCAAAAGCTTACCGATAGCTTCATCGAGAAGGTCAACAGCATAGGGCAAACAAAAGAGATAGAGATCATGGAAATCTAACAAGTTTCGAGTCTATTCCTCCAGTATAAGCAGCCCCGATACTCCACAATATTATATAGAATGCTCAGACTGAGAATTATAACTGCTGTCATTGGCTTACCAATTCTTGTAGCTGCAGTATGGTTCGGTACTCCTTGGTTCACCATTCTCATCGCCGCCATGGCAGCAATAGCTAGCTTTGAATTCTACAAGATGAGCGGTAACGTTGGGCTCCGGCCATTAAGCTTTTTTGGTATATTTTGGACAGTAGTACTCATTGCTAGCCAGCACTGCCAATATGATGCCACAATCCCATCACTGGTTACTCTAGGTATAGTTATTCCGGCAATCTGGCTTTTAATTCGTCCCCCTGGGAAAAATGCTCTAGCTAGCTGGGCTTTGACAATCGCTGGAATACTATACATCGGCTGGATGCTTGGCTGGTGGGTGAGCCTGAGAAGTCTGGACAACGGTAGAGAATGGGTATTCTTCGGACTCATTGCCACGTTCGCTAACGATACTTGTGCGTTCTTTTGTGGTCGTACCTGGGGCACAAAGCCCTTGGCCCCATCCATAAGCCCCGGAAAAACTTGGCAAGGGGCTATCGGAGGTGGCCTCGCCACAATCGTTATATCAGTAATTCTTAAAGCACTTCTTCATCTCCCAGCCAACTACTGGCAAATAGCTCTGCTAGGCTGTTTAACAAGTATATTCGCCCAGCTAGGAGACCTGACAGAATCGCTGTTCAAACGAAATGCAGGCGTAAAAGATTCTGGCAGATTACTTCCGGGGCACGGGGGTATACTCGACCGAGTCGACAGCCTCATATTCACAGGGGCTATAGTATACTATTGGGTAGTACTAACCGGCTTGTAAAGCTATGGATAAATCAGTTAAGAGACTTGCCATCCTAGGTTCTACGGGGTCTATAGGACGACAAACTCTAGAAATAGTGGAAAGCTTCCCTAAAAAATATAGGGTCACGGGACTAGCCGGTGGTAGAAACACCGAGCTACTCATCAACCAAGTGAAGCGATTTCGCCCTATACTAGCATATTCAGCCACTGAACTTGAACTACCAAACAGTACCAACTTTGCCACGATGGAGGAAATAGCCAGCCATCCAGAAGTAGACCTTGTTGTGATAGCTACCTCAGGTAAAGAAGGCTTAACACCAACTTTGGCTGCTATTCATGCTGGCAAAAATATCGCCTTGGCTAACAAAGAGGTGCTTGTCATGGCTGGCGGAATAATCACCAGAGAAGCCAAAAAACACAAGGCTACAATCATACCCATAGATAGTGAGCACAGTGCAATATGGCAATGCTTGCAGGGCGAAATAAGCGGCATATCACGGGTCATTTTGACAGCATCCGGAGGGCCGTTCTATAAACTAACCAAAAAACAACTAGCAAAAGTCACCGTCGAAGATGCACTCAAACACCCTACATGGGAAATGGGTAGAAAAATTACCATTGATTCGGCAACACTGATGAACAAAGGCCTGGAAGTTATCGAAGTGCACTGGCTTTTCTCTCTGCCCTTTGATAAAATCGATATTGTACTGCATCCTCAAAGCATTGTGCACTCCTTGGTGGAATTTATTGATGGCTCAGTAAAGGCACAGCTTAGCCTTCCAGATATGAGGTTACCCATTCAATATGCACTATCTTATCCTGAGCGATTAGAAAACCCAAGGATACCACATCTCGATATGACTAAGACACATCTAATCTTCAAACGGATTGACCGCTCGCGTTTCCCTTGCCTGCAACTGGCATTAGAAGCCGGTAAAAGAGGTGGGACATACCCTGCAGCACTATGCGCAGCAGATGAGATCGCAGTCAGCCTATTCCTTGATAAGCAAATCAATTTCCTTAAGATAGGTGAGATAATAGACAAGACACTCAGTTTGCATAAATACATAGCTACTCCAACATTGGAAGATATTCTAGCTACAGATAGATGGGCTAGAGAGACCGCTCTCAAGCTCGCGTATGAGGGAAATAAATGTTAGTTACTGTATTACTTACGGTTGCTAGCTTCCTAGGTATGTTAATAGTGCTTGTCTTTGCGCATGAATTCGGACACTTCATCACCGCCAAGCTTACAAAAGTAAAGGTAGAGGAATTCGGTATTGGTTTCCCGCCAAGACTGTTCAGTTTCAGAAAAGGGGAGACAACATATTCCTTAAACGCCATACCTTTAGGTGGTTTCACCAAAATGGCAGGAGAAGAAGACCCAGCAATACCCAATGGTCTGGCCGGAAAAAGCATCCCTATTAGAGTGCTAGTCCTTACAGCCGGTTCTCTAATGAATATTCTGCTCCCTATACTATTTTTCACAGTTAGTCTGATGTTGCCTCATAACGTAACGATGGAAGAGGTATATGTAGAAGAGGTAGCACCTGATTCACCGGCTTATGCAGCTGGCATCGAACCAGGAGACAAAATCATAAGCATAAACAACCGCCCCGTAAATAGCCGCAATGACGTGGTGTACTCCATCCAGCTTCACCTCGGTTCAGAAATAAGAATACTAACCCAAAAAAGCGATGGTAGCCAACTCGAAGTATACTTGACTCCTCGATGGAGACCGCCGGAGGGACAAGGGCCAACAGGCATCCTGATCACCGGCACAAATATCACAAATATGCGCAAGTCATATCCGTTCTGGCAGGCAATTCCGTCTAGTTTCGTTCACTGTTGGGAGATACTTGTGCTATTCAGAAATGAAATAGCAAGCTGGTTCATCCGAGGTACACTGCCTCAATTGACCGGGCCTATAGGGATCGCTGAACTAACAGGGCAAGTAGCTAGAGCCGGACTTAGCCCTTTGCTCGAGTTTGCAGCACTGATTAGTATAAACCTGGCAATTATCAATCTATTTCCATTTCCTGGATTGGATGGTGGCAGACTCATTTTTGTATTCTTAGAGTGGGTACGACGCGGGAAAAAGATACCACCTAAGAAAGAAGGACTTATCCATTTAATCGGGATGGCAGTGTTGTTGACTCTTATTATCGTCGTAAGCTATTACGATATTGCTAGCATTGTGAAAAACAACCCGGTACCATGACACCGCGCAGGTTATCAAAAACGATCCGAGTCGGAGACATAACCATAGGTGGTAACGCCCCCATCATAGTTCAGTCTATGACAAAAACCGATACCAGAGATACGACTGCAACACTAGCTCAGATCAAGAAACTTGAAGACCATGGCTGTGAAATAGTCAGAATAGCAATACCTGACAAAGAGGCCGCTGAGGCACTGTCGCACATTAAGCGCAAAGCATCTCTCCCCATTATAGCCGACATTCACTTTGATTACCGCTTAGCTCTTCTGGCGCTTAGAGCAGGTGCTGACGGCTTGCGTTTGAACCCTGGGAATATCCGTGACCCAGAACAAGTCGCAAAAGTGGTGCAGGAAGCTAAACAAAGACAGGTGCCAATTCGCATTGGCATCAATGCCGGAAGCCTGCCGCCTGCCGCAAAACCGTACACATCTGTAGCTGAAAGAATGGTCGATTCAGCATTAGCACAAGTAGAACTGCTAGAAAGTCTGGACTTCGACCTTATTAAAATTTCCCTCAAGGCGTTTGACGTACTGACTACAGTCGAAGCTTATAGAAAAATTGCTACCAGAACACCTTATCCTTTGCACCTAGGAATAACTGAGGCAGGGTTGCCCGGTGCCGGGACTGTTCGTAATGCCATCGGCATAGGGATACTACTCTCTGAAGGAATAGGGGATACTATCCGTGTCTCTCTCAGCGCTGATCCTTGTGAGGAAGTGGATACCTCCTATGAGATATTGAAGAGCCTCGATATTCGACATCGTGGTCCTACCTTGATAAGTTGCCCCTCATGCGGGCGAGCTGAAGTTGATATAATAAGCTTGGCTAGGGCTGTAAATGAAAAATTAAAGCAGTTCTCCAATGCGACCATAAAAGTTGCCGTCATGGGCTGTGTTGTAAACGGACCAGGCGAAGCCAAAGACGCCGATGTAGGAATCGCTTGCGGCAAAGGTAGAGCCGCCATCTTTAAAAAGGGAAGGGTGGTAAAGACTGTTACTGAGACTGATTTCCTTAGCGCACTAATGGCTGAAATAGAAAGCTTATTGAGTTAAGCAATCGAACAGGAGGAGGAAAGACAGATTGAGGTTCTCGAGACTTTTTGGTAAGACACTCAGAGAGGTGTCCTCTGAAGCAGATACTATCAGCCACCAACTACTTCTTAGAACCGGGATGATCTGTCAAATTGCCAGTGGTATCTATTCTTTCCTACCATTAGGCTGGCGTGTACTCCGCAAAATAGAGATGATAATCCGCGAAGAAATGGACAAGATAGGCGGGCAGGAACTGATGTCACCAATGCTACAACCCGCAGAATTATGGGAAGAATCAGAAAGACTTTCTTCTTTTGGCAAGACACTTTTCATCACCGTTGACCGCAAAGAGCATCGACTAATTTTAGGACCAACCCACGAAGAGGTTATCACTGTGCTCGCCCGCCGTTACATACAAAGCTATAAAGACCTGCCTCTGCTGCTTTATCAGATACAAAACAAGTTTCGTGACGAACCACGCCCCAGGGGGGGACTGCTACGTGTTAGAGAATTTATCATGAAAGATCTCTATAGTTTCGATGCCGATGAAGACGGTCTTGACGAGACATACAAGAAAATGATCCAGGCATATAGAAACATCTATTCACGCTGTGGCTTACCAGCAATGTTAGTGGAAGCCGATAGTGGTGCAATAGGTGGCAAAGAATCCCACGAGTTCATGCTTATCACAGAAACAGGCGAGGATGAGATTATCTATTGCTCAACTTGTGGCTACGCTGCCAACAAGGAGAAAGCACAAAGTACTAAGCTAAAACTGGAGACAGCGCCAGCCTTGCCACTGGAAGAGCTACAAACCCCTAACATAAAGACAATAGAAGAGGTAGCTGGCTTTGTGGGAGTACCCATCAGCCAAACGCTTAAAGCAGTATTTTACTCGGCTGATAATGAACTCACTTTTGTCGTCGTCCGTGGCGATTTTGAAGTAAATGAGACAAAGCTAAAGAATTTACTTAAGTGCTCAGAGCTGCGTCTAGCTTCTAAAGACGAGGTTGAAAGAGCCGGATTGGTAGCTGGCTCAGCTTCACCGATCGGGCTAAAAGGCATAAGAATTGTAGCCGACGATTCTATCACCTTGGGCTCCAACTTCATTGCCGGCGCTAACAAACCCGACACCCACACTAGAAATGTAAATTACCCACGAGATTTCACAGTTGACATCATTGCCGACATTGTCTCGGCTCGACCGGGAGATAGCTGCCCCAGATGCAACGAGCGGCTCCTTTCTAGTCGCGGAATCGAAGTAGGGCATGTTTTCAAATTGGGCACTTTCCTTAGTGAGAAACTCGGTGCTTATTTTCTCGACAAAAACGGCAATTCTCGCCCTCTCGTAATGGGCTGCTATGGCATCGGACTAGGTAGATTACTCGCAGCCGCAGTCGAGCAAAACCACGATGAAAAAGGTATTACCTGGCCAGTGGCAATAGCCCCCTATCATATCTACCTCTGCCCGCTTAATACAGAAGAGCCAACAATTGCTGACACTGCTGAAAAACTGTACCAGGAACTCACAAGCAAAGGCATGGAAGTGCTTTTTGACGACCGAGCCGAGTCTGCAGGAGTAAAGTTCAACGATGCTGACTTGCTAGGAATACCTCTGCGTATTACATTGAGCCGCCGAACCATGCAAAACCAAAGCGTCGAGATAAAATGGCGTAAGCAGAAACAGACTCAATTCGCCCCGATTGAAGGCTTATACGACCATCTAGAAGCCTTGTTGGAAAGCTGCCAAAAACAAGAGATGGCATCCATACCAAGCCATATTCGCAGCATCTAGCCAAAACAAACATACCGAACCTACACGTTACGCACATTTTCTGGCATATCGTGTATATAACTGATACACTGTAAAAACTCAAAAACTAGCTTCGGCTACAGGTATACTACCGAGGATTACGTAATTGATTTTCGCCTGTATCTCGTGTAAACTAGCACCACGTCATCGCATTAAATCCCTATGAACTACACAATCAGCCAGACGGAGTAGAAATTGCTACCCAAAGCAGGCATAACATCACTAGAGTTCAAACATCCAAAGTCTCTGGCTGCAGCAATATTTCTCCTGACTTTATTATCATACTTGATTGCACCATCTCAGACACAAGCTCAAGCATCACTGAGCCTTTCCCCCACATCTGGTACAGTTGGTACAGACGTAACCATCACTGGCAATGGCTTTACCAGTCGTTCTGTAACAATATACTGGGATGACCAAGTTCTAGCCTCCAAAATAAAACCTAGTGAGGACGGGAAAATAAATTACAAGTTTAAAGTGCCGCCTTCTTCCCGAGGAGAACACATTGTTAAAATCAAGGATAACGGTACTTTAGGCACCGGCGTAATCTCAGCGATATTCACTGTAATTCCACATATCACTATTTTCCCCGATGTCGGCAAAGCACACATACCTATAACCATCACTGGTAGCGGTTTTACGCCCTTCGAGAAAAATATCAAGATACTCTGGGACAACATAGAATTACCGATATCGACAAACGCAAATCACCTTGGCTCGTGGGGCGTCACCTTTGAAGCACCAGATTCAGAAAAAGGCGAGCATTTCATAATCGCCTCAGGCAGCGTAACCACTGCTGAGGAGGTTGGTGTACTAAAATTTACTATAGCCCCGGTAGCTAAAGCTGAGCCTACCTCTGGAGCCGTGGGTACAGAGGTCAAGATCAGCGGGGTCGGTTTCCGCACTGGCGAAGACGGCATCACTATCACATATGATGGCGAAATAATACAATGTAACATAGTCGGTGGGGCTGATGGAAGCTGGAACACCACTGTGACCATACCGGCATCCATCTCTGGTTACCATATAATCGGTGTCTACGGTAGCAGTTTCACTCCCAAGGGCACAGTTCCTGACATCCCGTTTAAGGTAATCCCAAAAATCGAATTGCAGCCAGCTGTTGGAAGCAAGGGAGATAAAGTCATTTTAAAGGGAACAGGATTTGCCAACAATGAGAAAGTGACTGTCAGCTTTGATGATTTAGTACTGGACAATGTGACTGCTGATAACTTAGGTTGCTTTGAACTGGACTTTCAGGTCCCACAGAGCAGCAAAGGAAAACATACTATAACTGCCTTAGGTGATTCGGGTAACTCAACCAGCGCATCCTTCTCTGTAGAAAAAACTCCGCCTTTAGCCCCCCAACCACTCCAACCCAAAGACAAAGCTAGAGTAGAAATCTTCAGCTCGCCTGGTAAGCTTTTATCGACCACCACTGCTCTATTGATACGCACAATTGTTTTTTGGAAAAACTCGTCATCGCCAACTTCTGCAACACCGCAATTCAATATCGAGTGGGCCGGTGCTACCAAAGATAGCGAAGTAACTTACACCTTACAGATCAGCCAAGGGTGGGATAACGATTTCTCACTGCCTGTACTAATCGAGGAGAATCTGACTGAAACGGAATACAGATTCAATTTATCCCGGGGCTATTACACCTGGAGAGTAAAGGCTGTGGATGACATCGGTAATGAGAGCCCATGGTCAGAACCACAGCAGTTCCAGGTAGCTGTGATTTCTCCTCATACCCTTGCCTTATCCCTAGCAATCCCAATATCTATCGCGGGCATAGCAATAGGGTTATGGTTATTGGTACAACAAACGCAAAAGACTTCTTAAGACAAAGAGCAAAGAATCGCCAAACCCAGCTATTTAAGCTAATTATCACGCCTTTGACATTTAAATCAGTGGTGTGATAGAGTCAGCAAGAAGATAAACAGTCAGACTTTTAGAAACGCCTTCAATTCCTGAAAGAGAAAGCAGTGGTTAGCTTCAACAAAGGAGGGTTTAGCTATGGCTAAAGAATCGTTAATCTCCGATGAATTACAAAAGATGATAGGAATGCGCTCAGAGCCTGTCATCTTTAAAGTCGAAGAAGGGGCTATTCAACGTTACGCTGAAGCTATAGGAGACTCAAACCCACTGTATAATGACCTGGAGTACGCTAAAAAAAGCAAGTATGGCAGGTTGATCTGCCCTCCTGGTTTCACTGGCTGGCCAGTAAAGCGGGGGAGGACTACCGAAAGCATATCCGCTATGCTAGTTAAAGCTGGAGCCCCTTCACGGCTATTAGATGGAGGCGTCGAATTTGAATTCTTTGAGCCTATAGGCGCCGGAGACATGCTGGTAGCTACGACTACAATCGCTCAAATAACTGAGAAACAAACAAGGCTGGGCAGTACTCTGTTTACTACTACGGAGACCACCTACCTAAATCAGAATGGCAATTTAGTCCTTAAAGCCAGGCAAACGCTCATACTATTCTGAACATACTTCAAATCCCGAGGAGGCAACATGGCTAAGCAACTTTACTACGAAGATATAGAAATTGGTACAGAGATACCACCACTGGCCAAAGTAGCCACCACAAGAATGCTTGTCCAATGGGCTGGAGCTTCAGGGGACTTTAATCCACTGCACTACGACGAGGAATTTGCTAAATCCATGGGGGTAGGATCACCTATCGTTCACGGCGCACTGAAGCGAGCATGGTTGGGACAACTGATGACCGACTGGATCGGAGAACAAGGTGTGCTCAAACGATTATCATGTCAGTACCGTAGCATGGACTATCCACGCAAGATGAAGACTATGGTAGAACCACAAGATGGAGAAACATGGTGGTGCAAAGGCAAAGTGGTCAAAAAATACGAAGAAAAGGGCGAATATCTGGTCGAATGCCAAATCTGGGTAGAAAACGGAAAGGGCGAGATAACAACACCGGGCACTGCCTTGGTATCTCTGCCATCGAAAGCCGCTCACAGGAATTAAAAAAGAACAACGCAGGTTTTGGAAATGCAATCGGCACAATTATGCTTTTTGAGACACTCTAAAGTTTTATTCGCGACCGATTAGGTAAGCAAAATAACCGACACATAGAATCGGGAACGGTAATAAACTATACAGTCTCACTCACAAGATTTGACAGCGATGCCATTGCTGCTCTATATTAACCCTGCTAGGCACAAAGATGAGTCCTGATAAAAAGATTCAACCCCCAAATTTGCTAAACTACAGTCTAGCACAAGCAGCAACCCAATTCATCCTCACACTACCATCAGAGAAGAGAACAAAGGCCCAGCAAGAAATCTACAAATTCGTACGCTGGTTTGGAGAAACACTGCCTTTAAGCAAACTCACTATCCCAGAAGTTGAAAATTACACGCAACAGATTCGTCCAACAACTCCTGAAATGGTCGAAAAGCTGGTCACAATAAAGAACTTCCTCAACTATGCCTATAAGCATGGACTGACCACGACAAATTTAGCCAATCCTATCAAGGTTAAGAAAATTTTGCCCAAAATGAGTCCGCCCAAAAGCCCTAATTATTCAAAAGTAATGTTAACCCCGGACGGTTATGCGAACTTGCAGGCAGAGCTTGAATCGCTGAAGAAAGAACGCCCTCGGATAGCCGAGGAATTGCAAAAAGCAGCTGCCGATAAAGACCTTCGTGAAAATGCTCCGTTCGAGGCGATTAAGGAATACCAGGGACAAGTAGAAGCACGCATCAGGGAACTCGAAGCAGTCTTAGAGAACGCAGTAACAGTAAACAGTCAGCAGGAGAGTAACCAAGAAATAGCCCTTGGCGATGTCGTCAAACTTAAGAATTTGACGACTGGTGAAACAGTAACTTATATCCTGGTAGATAGCAGTGAAGCTAACCCTTGGGCAGGCAAAATATCAGTAGTCTCCCCAATGGGACAAGCACTTCTAGGTAAAACGGAGGGGCAGACAATAGAAGTTAAGGCACCAGCCGGTGTCCTGCTTTACCAAATTGAAACGATTCTAAGAGGTGGCCAGACACAAGACATTAACAACAAGTAAAATTAGCTGCTAAACAACTTGTGATAGTCGAAAACAAAAACTAGTAAATCCTGCTAAATATAAGCATTGGAAATCGCACAAGATTTATGCTACAATTCGGTTTTGGCAAAGCAGCGTGGCACCGATATAAAAATACACGCAGTGACACGTTAGACAGCACACCATATAATCCCGATATGTTATTTCAAAGTACAAGGTGAGACAAGCAACCAAAAGAGTTCACCTAGCAATAAATAACCACTAAAGGAGGTAAAAATGGACTTTGAACTTACCAAAGAACAGGAAGCACGCAGACAGATGTTTTTCGATGCATGTAAGGCACTGGAACACAAGAAACCAGCCACTATGATAGGAACCGAGACTACATTTACCATCGATGAATGCTGGGAATTTCACCTCTACTGTGCCAAAGAATTCGCCAAGAAGAATTGGCTTGCACTCGGCTGGCCTCCTGAGTATGGTGGCACAGGAGATATTATGGACAGAGTGTTCTTTGCCGAAGCGAGAGGCTACTACGGAATTCCTGGCGTAGATATCTTTGGTGTCGGGATGCTTGCCCCCACTCTCCTGGCAGCAGCCAGTGAGGAAATCAAAAGGGAATTTCTGCCCCCGATAGCCAAAGCAGAAGTCATGTGGTGTGAACTGTGGAGTGAACCAAACGCAGGCTCAGACTTAGCTGTCCTGAGCACCACTGCAATTAGAAAAGGCGACGAATACATAATTAATGGGCAAAAGACCTGGAACACGGGAGCTAACCGAGCCGATTGGGGATTCGGCGTATTCAAAACAGACCCTGCCGGACGAAAGCACCATAACTTAACTTTTATCCTGCTCGATATGAAGACACCCGGTGTCACTGTCAGACCAATTCTCTACATGACCCGTGAAACGCCATTCTGTGAGGTCTATTTTGACGATGTCCATGTACCAGCCAAAAACATTGTGGGACAGGAAAACGAGGGCTGGGCTGTGGTCAATGTGCTGGCAGGATTCGAAAGATCCGGGATGGGTGAGGTAGCATCCATGGGGCGTATACTGGAGGAAGTGGTGGAATTTCTCAATGAGACTAAGAGGGGTGGACAACCATTAGCTAAAGACCCTATCATCCGTAATCGGATAGCCCAACTGGCTTGCGAACTTGAGGCAGCCCGAACCCTCTCCTATAGAATAGCCGACCTACAAAGCAGGAATGAGATGGCATTAATGGATGCATCAGCAGCAAAAATATTCTATAGCGAATTAGGTGAACGCTTTGCTTTTACCATGATGGATATCCTCGGTCCTTCCGGTCTGGTCAAGTTCTCCAGGTGGGCACCAATGCAAGGGCACTGGGAAAGAGCAGTTCAGGAATGTTTCGTGACCACCATCTCCATGGGAACAAACGAGATACAGCGAAATATCATCGCCTGGTATGGACTGGGACTACCTAGAATGAAATAACAAACAAAGGTCAATTAGACGATAAGGAGGAATCATGGACCTAAGATTTGCTGAAGCACAAGAAATACTGAGAAAGATGGCACGTGATTTTCTAGCTACCGAGTGTCCCAAAAGCTTGATAAGAGAACTCGAGCAAAGCGAAAAGGGATATTCTCCAGAATTGTGGAAAAAGATGGCAGAACTCGGTTGGATGGGGCTGGTAATCCCCGAACGATACGAAGGTATGGGATATACATTCCAAGACCTCACAGTCCTTGTCGAAGAAATAGGGCGGAATATCCTCCCCGGCCCCTTCATCTGCACCGTAACCAGTACATTTCCCATTATCGAAGCAGGAACCGAAGAACAAAAGAAAGAATTATTGCCCAAGATAGCCAGAGGAGAGCTGATATTGACCACTGCTCTTCTGGAAGCTGAAGGGGTCTTTGGTCCGTCTGGTATTACAGTCAGTGCCACCGCAAAAGGTGATAATTTTGTGATCAACGGCACAAAGCTATTTGTGGAAATGGCACACGTTGCTAACTACATCATATGTGCCGTCAGGACAAAGTCAGGGTCACAATCAGAAGAAGGTATAAGCCTCCTCATAGTCGATGCTAAGACACCAGGCATAAAGTGCGAGGTCATACCCACAATAGCTGACGACAAACTCTGTGAAGTCCGCTTTGAAAATGTACTCGTGCCCAAGAAAAACTTGCTGGGCAAACTTGACAACGCATGGCCTCTAGTGCAGATGCTCTTACGTAAAGGGGCAATCATCAAATGTGCCGAGTCCATAGGTGGCATGCAAGCTTGCGTCGAGATGACCGTTGCGTATTCTAAAGAACGGGTCCAGTACGATAGACCAATTGGCGCATTCCAAGCCCTCCAGCACATTATGGCTGACATGTGGACCGCTATGCAGACCAGCCGTTACCTTGTCTATCAAGCAGCTTGGATGGAATCAATTGGAATGCCCTGTGAGAAACAGGCTTCCATGGCAAAGGCATATGTCAACGACGCTTATAAGAACTTAACTAAATGGGCAGTGAGACTGCATGGCGCCATTGGCACCACTTACGACCACGATATATCACTCTACTACCGCCGGTCTAAATCAGCGGACGTCGCATTCGGTGGCACTGATTTTCACCGCGAGATAGTCGCCCGCCAGATAGGTCTCGCTTAGCGCTCGCTCTAGCTTATTGTCACCAGACTTAGCCCCTCGGTATGAGGGGCTAAGTCTTTATTTAACATCGAGAACTACTCCGAACTTCATGAACACAAACCTAACCCCGAGGACTTGACAAATCGCCAAAATGAGTGTACACTTGTTTGTAGAACAAATGTGCCACACAAGGTAGGGAAGAATGCGAAAGCCGTCTGTTTCAAATAGAACAAGGCAGCGTATATTGAAGTTTATTCATGATTTTATCGCTGACAAAGGCTATGCCCCTACTGTGAGGGACATACTAAAGGGCTGCCAATTGAGTTCCACCGCAGTTGTCCAGCACCACTTGAATGTCCTTGAAAGAGAGGGGCATATACACCGAGACCCGGAGGTATTCAGGAGTATCCAGCTTGCAGGTAAAAAGAGGACTATTACTGTGCCGCTTTTAGGAACTATAGCTGCAGGTGAACCGATCCCGGTACCAAACTCCGAGACATGGCACAGCGATGCCTTGGAAACGCTAGCGCTGCCAGAAGAACTCACTCGAGGGAAAGACGTATATGCCCTCAGGGTCAGAGGCTTATCCATGATGGATGCCCTAATAGACGACGGCGACATAGTACTTCTGGAGCCAACGAACACCGCTGACGATGGAGATATGGTGGCTGCATGGCTGAAAGATAAGCAAGAAGTAACACTGAAAAGGATTTTCCGTGAAAAAGGAACGATTCGTCTTCAGCCAGCCAACTCACAAATGCAACCGTTGTATACCGCGCCACAGAACCTGGAGATACAAGGGAGAGTGATAGGAGTCATCAGGAAATTATGACGAACAGTTACAACATGTTGACAGGCAAACATAGCAGTAGACAACGGGGTGTGCCACCTGAACCATAGCATTATAAAGATGACTGCTGGTTAATAAAAATTAGAATCAAAAATGAATGACCGAAACACAGACAATGATGAGTAGTCAATTCTCAAGGAGGAACTGCACCATGCTACAAGCCATAAAAGAAACGGTACGATGTTCAAGATGTGGTTGTATTGCCTTGCCCGATGCCAGTAGGTGCCCTAGATGTGGAGCGGTATACCACGAAGACAAAACCATTAGACTCTCAGATACTATGGACGACACCGCCTTAGAGTCAATACACAGGACCAGAGAGCCCGATTGTATAAAAGTGGTAAGAGCAAACTATCAGCTAGACTGTCCCTATCACGGAAAAGTGTACATTAAAGCTGCCGTGATCAGCCCGTCCATGCGATGCCCCTTTTGTTAAACTGCCCGCTGAAGATTTTTGCTATTCCATCCAGAATTGGCACAGGGATTGACAAATCGGTCTGTTTTACTTACATTTTAACCATCTAACACACAAAGGGGGCATGATGGGCAAACTTGATGGCAAAGTGGCGATAGTAACCGGAGCAAGCCGCGGCATCGGTAAAGCAATTGCAAAACTGTTCGCAGCCGAGGGGGCAAAAGTAGTCTGCGCCGCCCGTTCCCTGCACGAAGGCGACCATAAATTATTTGAAGGCTCGCTAACCACCACAGTTTCTGAAATTACAGCAGCCGGTGGCATTGCTCTTGCAGTCCAGACCGACCTATCAAAGGAGGAGGACTGTATCCAACTCATAGCAAAAGCCAGAGAAGCATTCGGTCCTGTGAATATCTTGATAAATAATGCAGCGGTAAGTTACTTCGTCCCGATTAAAGACATGACGCTCAAACAGTGGGATACCTCATGGGCAGTAGGGCCACGTGCTATCTTTATATTGACTAAGCTGGTGCTGCCAGATATGATAAACCGCCGAAGCGGTGCTATTGTGAACATCTCATCAGGTGCTGCTATCGGACCAGGTCGTGGTCCTTATAAGGATAGAGAGCCCTCAGCATACTCTGGCACAAAATATGGTGCTCAGAAAGCAGCGATAGAGCGATTTACCCAAGGACTGGCCGAGGAGGTGTACCAGTACGGCATCTCTGTAGCAGCCCTATCTCCCTCACAGGTTGTGGTTACACCTGGCACCTTATACTTCGGAATGGCAAGAGAACCAAACGACCCGCGAGCAGAACCAGTAGAACTGATGGCTAGAGCAGCCCTGCTTCTCGTGACAGAACCTCTGGATAAGATTACCGGTCGTGTGACCTATAGCCAAGCGATTCTAAAAGAGTTTGGCTGGATAACTGAAGCCAGAGGCATCGGCATTGACCGTCCGGGAACTGGGTACAGTCAAATCTAAACAAGAGACCCTAAGGCTACTTTTCTAGCTATACCTGAACTATAGTATTCATCCTCCCTCTAGTTCGCTAAAGAGCCAGAATGATGGTTGACATCGTTGTACCAACAGTATAACATTCGGGTAAAGTACAGAAGAATCAGGGAAATGCTATGATTCGGGAGGTACATGTCTATGTCAGATAATGTTTTAACCAAAGAGGGCTATATATATGGGGAATGGCGTAAGGCTATTAATGCTGCCGCTCACATAGCTAGTTCCATCCATGATGATACCGTAGGTAAGAAGGTCGGGATGAGGGGAGGAGTAGTAGCCGGCATAATGCATTTCGATCTTTTCCCTCCAATACTTGCAAAGGTATTTGGGCAAAGATGGTTTGAGCAAGGCACAATTAGCTTATACTTTACCTATGCACTGCTGCATGGTGAAGAACTGAGAGTGGTTATGCAAACTCCACCGAAGGATAACAAAGACATCCAGGTAGAAACGCAGCTCGAATCGCGTGATGGGCATACTGTAGCAAGAGGTACAGTATCAGTAGGCAATCCGGTCGAAAAACCGTACTTACAGACTCTGGAACTGGAAAATAGCCCGAGAGAAGAGCTACGTATTCTTAAGGACCTGGAAGTCGGCTGGGAGACACCGCTGAGTGATGTCTTAGAGACGAAGGATACACTAGAGAAATCATTAAAAAATTGCGAAGACACGGTGAAATGGTATTCAGGTAAATCCCCCTGGGGATCGGCTATCCTCCCACCTAGCCACACAGCTCGCATGATGCAGGTACGTGTACCATTTGAAGCTAAAGGGGTTGGATTCTATGGAGCCAGCGAGTTACGCTATCTTAATGGTCCTGTCAAAGTTGATACACTCTACCAGACTAAAGGCAGGATTATCGCCGTAGGTGTTACCAGCAAAACCGAGTACTACTGGTTTGAGTCCCATCTGTATGAAAAAGCAAGCAACAAATTGGTCGCTACAATGCGTCATATGACACGTTATATGAAAGCCGGTTCGCCTCTTTACCCCGAGATTCCTACAAGGCAGTAGCGACATTTACAGTAAAGACTTCTAGTTTGACACAACTTGGGGTGTAAAATCATCGGCGTGCCTTTAGATAAATCAGACAGGGTACCGCCAGCCCACCCAACCAAAGGGACAGCCAGCAAGTTTTTGATGGGCTCCACCCAGTTGCCGTGTCATAGGAAAATGCTTAGCTGTCCCTACTTGTAATAAACTTATACAGCCACAATGCTATATTTGGACAAATACAGCATATTGACGGCAGACAAAGAGCAATCTACAATAAGCTGGAAATTTTTTGAAGAAAGAGCCCATCACCGTTTTAACAATTTTATGGAGCCACTATTCGTCATTCCTATATACTCCAAAGGAGGTGAGAAACAAGCAGGATTTGATTCTCATGCAATAATCTAGTTGTAACTCTAAAAAGGAGGTTTGACTATGGAGTTTAGCTTTACTGAAGAACAGGAAAAGTTGCGAAAAGAATTACACGATTTCTATGCTAACGAACTGCCAGAAGATGTCTCTGAGGTTCCAGCGATAAACAAAGAGCTACAAGACTTCTGGATGGACTTACAGAGGAAAGCTGGAAAGAAAGGTTATCTGGCTCCAGGATGGCCTAAGGAGACCGGTGGTTTGGGGCTTGGTCACATCGAAGTTGGTATTGCCAACGAGGTGGAAGGATATTGGGGGATAGCATGGCCTGATGGTATTGGTTTGCATATCGTTGGTCCCGGACTGCATCTCTTTGGCACTGAAGAACAAAAGAAAAGATTTTTACCTGAGATATCCAACGGAGAAAAAATCTGGTATGAGTGTTTTACCGAACCAGAAGCCGGTACTGACGAAGCTAATCAACAGACACGCGCTGTAAAACAAGGAGATAAATGGGTCATTAATGGTCAGAAGATCTATATCACTGGTGGCTACAAGCCGGATTGGCTCTATGTTGAAGCCAGAACAGCAGATACCGTTCCCAAGCATCGAGGACTTACTCTTTTCTGTATCAAGGCAGACACTCCAGGGGTAACTGTCTCCGCATTGCCATGCATGGGTGGCTACAGGGCAAACATATTCTATTTTGACGATGTCAAGGTAGGCGATGACGCTATCGTCGGACAAATAAACCAGGGTTTCTATCACGTCATGGCTACCTTTGAGTTTGAAAGGTCTAACACCGCCGGTGCCGCCCGGGCTAAGCGAGAACTGCAAGAACTTGTGCATTTCTGCCGAGAGACCAAACGGAATGGTAAGCCACTCATTAAAGACCCGTCAGTACGAAAGGCACTAGCCAAGATGGCGATTGATATTGAGGTACTGAGACTGGCTGCCTGGCGCACTGCCTGGCGATTTGGCGAAAGAAAACGACTTGGTCCGTTGGACTTTGATCTGACCGGGCTTTTCAGCCGGCTAAATGGCATGTCCCACCCAACATTGAAGATGAATATCCTTGGTACCTATAGTCAGCTCCGCATGGGCTCGAAGTATGCCAAACTGGCTGGCTCCATAGAACGCGAGTGGCAGAGGACCCGGAGCATGCACTACGCTGGCACCATGGAAGCAATTAAGATTGTGTTAGCAGGGCGAGTGCTTGGCTTGCCCAGAATACCCGCCAAGTTAAATACAACTATAATGAAAGCCCTGCAAGAAAAAGAAAAATAGACCAAGCACGATAAATCGATTCTGAAGAGGTGAGAAATGAACTTCGAGCTTAGTGAAGAACAACAGATGCTTAAGAAAGCAGCACGTGAGTTCTTGGAGAATGAGTGCCCGGAGCGTGTGGTCAGAGAGGCCGAAGCCAGCGACTTTGGTTATCCCAGCGAACTATGGAAAAAGACCGCCGAGCTGGGCTGGCTGGGGCTGGTCTACCCCGAGAAATATGGTGGCAGCGGAATGAGTATATTAGATATGGCTATCCTTTACGAGGAGATGGGACGCGTCCTATTTCCCAGTCCGCATCTTTCCACTGTAATTCTCGGCGGGCTGACTATTCTGGAGGCAGGGAGCGAAGAGCAGAAAGCTAATATACTTCCCAAAATAGCCAAGGGCGAGTTGATCCTATCCTTAGCTCTGACCGAGCCTGAAGCAACCTGGGATGGCAAAGGCTGGCTAGCTGAAGGTGTAACTGTGCCAGCGATTGCAGATGGTGATAGCTATACCATTAATGGCATTAAACTATTTGTTCATGATGCTCGTGCCGCTGATTACTTGCTAGTAGCTACCAGGACCAAGAAAAGTCGAAGGGCCACCGATGGGGTCACCATTTTCTTAGTTGACGCTAAGAGCCCCGGAATAACCTACACTGTGCTCCGGACTACCGCTGGTGATAAGAGACAATGTGAAGTAGTTTTTGATCGTGTGAAGGTCCCTAGCAAGAATATCGTAGGCAAGCTACACAACGGTTGGGCAGCACTGGAGAAGGTGATAAACATCGGTGCCGTGCTTCTGAGTGCTCAGATGGTCGGCTCTGCTGAAAAGGCTATGGAGCTGGCTGTAAATCATGCTAAGACCAGGATTCAATTTGATATGCCAATCGGTATTCATAACTGGGTTCAAGAATACTGCATCATGGCATTTGCCGATGTTCAGGGCACTAGAAATTTGGTTTATGAAGCCGCATGGATGCTTAGCCAGGGCATTCCCTGCGACCTTGAAGTTGCGATGACCAAAGCTCGAGCTAATGAAGCTTGCACCGATGCCCACTGGCAGGCCCATCAGGTCCTTGCTGGTGTCGGCTTTACTACACAGGACGGGGTACTACCGCTTCATACCAAACGAGGTAAAGTCTGGCAATTGTACTTGGGCGATACCGACCACTGGATGGAGAAAGTCGCCCAACAGATAGAACAGTGGCCCGAGCCAGAAAAGCCCAAAGGCAAACCATTGGGCATATTTGATGTACCAGAAGACCTGCAAGTACCCAACTGGGATGTCTGGGCAAATCAACTCAAGGCTAAAGGAAAGCTCTGGTAAGTGCCAAGCTAGCTGCGATCAGCGGCAATAAAGTATTACCTTTATAGCGCTCTTGCCGTACATAGGGGAGCCTGTAAATACTATGTTGCTTGTATTTAGGCTCCACAAGAGGACTGTGTTTTTGTCTTCAATCCATGGTCGGGGTGAGAGGATTTGAACCTCCGACCTCATGGTCCCAAACCATGCGCGCTAGCCGCTGCGCCACACCCCGCAACAAAAAGTATAAGGCAACATGTCTGCTGAGTCAAAAGGGGCCGCTGTCTAAAACAGATTAGCTATCGACAATTAGGACAGACATCAAAGATGCCTTCGGGCAGCCCCCACTTCTTTGCAATATAATCGAGCTGTTTCTCTGGCGCCCAATAATTGCCACAAGCTTTGCACTTTTTTAGCTTGAACTCGACCTTCCAGTTATGAATTATGCGAGTATCCTCCCTGTCCTCCATCTTTATAGCACCAGTGGGGCAAATATAATAGCACGAACCACAACCAATGCAGTCTTTAGCAGGTTCATGAAACGGTGGTGCTGGATGCTTGTCTACTCCACGACTTACCAGACTGATAGCACTCACACCAACAACCTGCTCACATACTCTGACGCAAAGACCACAGACGACGCAGTCATGGTCCTCAAGATACTCCTCGCGGACAAATGTCCCATCAATACCCATCTCCGCTGCCAAATCTTTGATAACAGGGTTCTTCGAACACTTAGCTAAAAGTAGCTCCAGTAACATCTTGCGGTTGCTGACTACCCGGGGAGACTCTGTCTTCACTTCCAACCCTTCCTCTACCGGATAGAGACAAGAAGCTACTAATCTTGAGCGTCCGCCTTTTACAATCTCCACAATACACATGCGGCAAGCGCCATATGGCTCAACCGCTTCGTGATAACAAAGGGTGGGAATCTCAATACCATTTTCTTTTGCAACTTGAAGTATGGTCTGCCCATCTGTAGCTTTCAGCTGGCGACCGTCGATAGTCAGGTTTATTACCCTATTTGACATCGTTACTTAACACCTATAGCTTCTAGTTTACAAATATCGTAACAAGCACCACACTTAATGCATTTTGACTCATCAAGGACCACCGGTCTCTTTTTACCCATAAAAGTTATTGCCCCCTGAGGACATGCTTTAACACATAGGCCACATCCCGGACATTTCTCCTCTATGACATAATAATGTATCAGTGCCTTGCACACTCCTGCGGGACAGCGTTTATCCTTAATATGAGCCTCATATTCTTCTCTAAAATACCGGATAGTGGTCAAAACAGGATTAGGTGCGGTGCTACCCAGTGCACAGAGCGAACTATCAATGAGTGTGTTTGATATTTCTTCCAGTAAATCCAAATCACCCTCTCGTCCCCTACCCTCAGTTATATCGTTCAAAATCTCTCTCATTCTCTTTATGCCCTCACGACAGGGGACACATTTGCCACATGATTCCTCCTCAAGAAAGGTAAGAAAATACTTCGCCACATCCACCATACATGTAGTCTCGTCCATCACGATCATGCCACCCGAACCCATCATTGAGCCAGCCTTGGTCAATTCGTCAAAATCTACTGGCAGATCGAGCAAACTCTCGGGCAAACAGCCACCCGAAGGACCACCGGTCTGCA
>DAOUAI010000035.1:0-3636 GCA_034433775.1 Dehalococcoidia bacterium | reverse complement strand
TACAGGAGCAGCACCGAAAATAATCCGCGATAACGTTGGAATCCCGATAGAACTGGCACTAGCAGCAGTGGACACGCGCCTTAGACAAGAGGGCATACGGAACCAGGCTTCGCTGGTCATCGCCGGTGGGATCAGGAATAGCGGCGATGTAGCCAAGGCAATAGCTCTTGGGGCTGATGCCGTGTACATAGGCACTGCTGCCCTAGTTGCCCTGGGATGCACCTGCTGCCAGCAATGCCATACTGGTAAATGTGCCTGGGGTATCTGCACCAGCGACCCGTTTTTGACCAGAAGGATAAACCCTGAAATTGGGGCCAGACGGTTGACCAATCTCCTTCGTGCCTGGGGCAACGAGCTGAAAGAGATACTAGGCGGCATGGGGATAAACGCTATTGAAAGCCTCCGGGGTAACAGACTGGCACTAAGAGGAGTTGGACTAACCGATACCGAGTTAGAGATTTTAGGCGTAAAGATGGCTGGAGGTTAAAATGGCACGCACGGCTGAAGTACCACGAGAATCGGTAATAAGGATCGATGCTAGCGGCCTGTCAACCCGCAAGCTCAATACACAATTGAGAGAAGCTGTAGTTAACGGGACCGAGAAGATCGAGCTTAGAAATGTATTCGGACAGAGGTATATTGGCACCGACCTGGGAAAGCCCGTCGAAATCGAAATATTTGGCACCCCCGGAAATGACCTGGGTATATTTATGGACGGACCGAAAATCATCGTCCGGGGTAACGCCCAAGATGGTTGCGGCAACACCATGAATGAAGGAGAGATCATCGTGCACGGCCATGCCGGCGATGTAACTGGCCTGTCAGCCCGGGGTGGTAAGATCTTTATCCGAGATAGCGTTGGATATCGAGCAGGCATACACATGAAGGAATACGGGGAGAAAAGACCCGTACTGGTTATCGGTGGTAGTGCTCAGGACTTTCTCGGCGAATATATGGCTGGAGGAATCCTGATAATCCTTGGCTTAAATCTGGGAAAAGACAGTATGCACCAGACCCGATACATCGGTACGGGCATGCATGGCGGGGTAATCTACCTGAGAGGTAAAGTTGCCCCCCATCAATTGGGCAAGGAAGTAGGGGTAACAGAACTTGATGACTGTGACCACTCCATATTGGAAAGGTATGTTACACAGTTCGCCTCTTATTTCGACCATGATGCCAAAAAGATACTGAAGGACAGGTTTATCAAGCTCTTCCCGCTACACCTGCGACCGTACGGGAGACTATACGCTTATTAATGAGAAACCGAAGATGATCGGACAGGAAATACATCAAGTCGAGAGAAAAATAACAGCCATACTGAAGATACTCAGTGACTCGACGACGCCTTTAGGTGGCAGAGCAATATCGCGGCGTCTTAAGGAGCAAGGGATAGACCTCAGCGAAAGGGCTGTAAGATACCACCTCAAAATAATGGACGAACGGGGGCTGACGCTACAAATGGACAACCGGGATGGGAGGGTCATCACCCAGCCAGGGCTCGAGGAGCTAAAAAATGCACTAGTCTGCGATAAGGTCGGATTCGTTACCGACAGACTGGAACTTCTTGCCTATCTGACTAACTTCGACCCTGTGGGAAAGTCTGGAGTTGTGCCCGTCGACGTGTCGTTATTCGCCAAGCAGGATTTCCCTCAAGCCTTAGAGATAATGGCAGGCATTTTCCAAGCCGGGCTCTGTGTCAGTAACCTGGTTGCCATCGCTCACGAAGGGGAGAGGCTGGGAGAAACTCCTGTCCCCGCAGGTAAGATAGGCTTTGCCACGGTGTGTAGTGCTGTGGTTTGTGGAGCGATGCTCAAGTCTGGTATACCTGTGGATTTCAGATTCGGGGGTATTTTGCAGTTCCGGAACTACAAGCCAATACGATTCGTGGAACTCATAGAATACCAGGGGTCCACCGTTGACCCTTTTGAAGTGTTCGTTGCTGCCAGAATGACCGACGTCCGGCATGTAGCTAAAAATGGCAATGGTAGCATACTTGCCAGCTTTCAGGAACTTCCGTTGCCCTCAAAGCCACAAATAGAAAAAACCATCGAAAAGCTGAAAATAGCAGGGCTCTGTAATTTAGCCTTTTTGGGGAGGGTGAATGAACCACTGTATGAAATACCGGTGAGACCAAATAAGATAGCAATCGTGCTTCCCAGCAGTCTGAATGCCGCGGCAGCAGTCGCCGAAGCCGGCCTCAGCGTGACCAGCAAGACCCTAGATAGTGTAATACCCGTCGGGGAACTAAAGGAGTTCTGGAGCCTGTAAGCAAGCTTCCAATTTTACCTGATGCCTATCAGAAGGAGTAGCGATGTACCAAGCCTTGATATTAGCTAAAGAGACCGCAGAGATCGAGAGACTCTGCTCAGGACTCGCCCATCAGGGAGTCGCCTGTACCATTGTGAAAGATATCGCTGTCCTTTCCGGGATGATTACAAACCTGGCAGCGAACATATTACTGGTTGAGCTGGACAACTTACCAGTGCCGATAGAAACCGAGTCGCTACTGAAGCAACTGCACCATTTAAAGACCAAGAAAGGCCTTCCGCTCATCGCACTAACCTCGGAAAAAGAAGTGAGCTATCTCGACCCTGCTCAGTCAATAGATGACTTCGTAATCAAACCATGGAAGCTGGCTGAAGTGCTAGTCAGGATAAAAAGAGCCATAGCATATACAAATAGGGCACACGATAAAGAGGTTATGAAGCACGGCAATTTGATCGTAGACACGGTTAAATGTGAGGTATCCCTTAATGGCAGGGTGCTTGCGCTGACCTTCAAAGAATACGAGCTGCTCAAGGTCCTCGTACAGAACAAAGGGAAGGTCTTTACCAGACAAGCTTTGCTCAGCAAGGTCTGGGGATATGAGTGTTATGTGGGCGAGCGGACAGTGGATGTACATATAAGAAGACTCAGGACTAAACTTGGAGATTATTCGGGCAATTATATCCAGACTATAAGAAACATCGGCTACCGGGCCAACGAAAAGGCAAGCCCATGAGCTCCCTCGCGGGCACCGTTTACTGTAAAGCGTTTTGTAAAACAAATTTAACATTTTTGTAACCTGCTTGTAACAATTGTCGAGTAAACTATCTTCAGGACAAATCGAAAGACGAGGTGAAGAGACTATGAAGATAGACACAGGCGACACCGCATGGCTTCTTATCTCGACAGCACTGGTCATGCTGATGACGCCGGCACTGGGACTGTTCTATGGTGGACTGGTAAGAAGGAAAAACGTCCTCTCCACTATAATGATGAGTTTTATCGTCCTGGCGCTGGTCTCTGTACTCTGGGTTCTCTACTGTTACAGCTTGAGCTTCGGCCCAGACATCGGTGGAATAATCGGTGGGCTTAAGTGGTTAGGTCTGGTCGGTGTAGGTCAAGAGCCGTCAGCTATATATGCCACAACAGTACCCCATTTAGCTTTTATGATGTTCCAGGCAACATTCGCCGCTATCACCGTTGCCCTCATTACCGGTGCTGTAGTGGAGCGCATCAAATTCGGTACTCTGATTGCCTTTTCGGTGCTATGGATGACGCTGGTCTACTGTCCGGTTGCCCATTGGGTCTGGGGCAATGGTGGCTGGCTTTCCAGACTAGGAGCACTGGACTTCGCCGGTGGCACTGTGG
>DAOUAI010000034.1:0-11266 GCA_034433775.1 Dehalococcoidia bacterium | reverse complement strand
ATCAACCACCTCGATACCGAGTAAGAGGAAAATGCCTTTGCCTATCGCCACGAAGCCCAGTCCCAAGCCGAGGGCGGTGAACATTGCCAGCCGCACCACCCTTCGCCTTTCAACAGGTCGCATATCCTGCGTCAGCGGCAGCAGAATGGGTAAGGTACCCACCGCATCCATAGCTACAAAGAGGGGCACAAAGGTAAGTCCGAATTCCTGAAGGAGTTGAATAAGTCTTTCCATTAACAGTCAGGGGCCGAGGTTATTGCTCTTCCCCTCCCTTGTCCTCCCCCCGCTGGATACAGGCTACTGATGCTACCCTGTCGTCCGGATCAAGTCTCTTCAGATGCACTCCAAGCGTAGCGCGCCCGAGGCAAGCGACCTCCTCCCCCACAGGGATACGGATGGCGCTGCCCTTGGTGGAAATAATGATGATATGCTGGTGGGGCATTACCAGCCTTGCCGCAATAACTCTGCCCGTCTTCTCGTTGATACGGTGTGCCAGCACACCTTTACCGCCCCGACGGTGAAGCGGGAAATTCTTCACCGGAGTACGTTTGCCGAAGCCCTTCTCGGTCACGGTAAGTAAGTCAGCCCCAGGGACTACGGTAGCCATCGCCACCACGATGTCATCGGCATCGAGCTTGATGCCCCGCACCCCGCCACTGGCTCGAGACGCTGCCCTCAGAACCTTCACAGCAAACCGGATTCCCCGCCCGTTCCTGGTTACCACTATTACTTCGTCTCTATCGCTCACCATATCCGCCGCCACAAGTTCCTCACCGCTGCGTAGCTTCATAGCAATAATCCCGCTGCTTCGAACCGAACTGAAGCTATCCAGCTTCGTCTTTTTCACCACGCCTTTTGAAGTAGCCATAACCATGAATGCCCCATCGGGTGAGGACTTCGCCACCACAGTAGCACTCACCTGCTCCTTGGGGTCAATCGATAGCAAACTGGCAAGCGCTGTGCCCTTGGTCGCCCGCGAGATGTCCTGAGGTATATCATAGACCTTCAGTTTGTACACTTTCCCGCGGTTTGTAAACAAGAACAGGTCGTCATGGGTATCAGCTACCACACAGTGTTTCACAAAATCTGTATCGCGAGTTACCATCCCGGTGACGCCGACACCGCCGCGATGCTGTTTCTGGTAAGCAGCAGCCGGAGTGCGCTTTATATATCCTTGCTCACTCACCGTAATTACCACATCCTGATGAGGGATCAAGTCCTCTTCCTGAAACTCTTCAACCTCCTCGGCGCTGATGGTCGTGCGGCGTTTATCGCCGTACTCCTTCTTCAGTTCCATCGCGTCCTGCCGGATGAGGAACAATATCTTCTTAGGATTGGCTAGAAGGTCTTCAAGGTAAGCGATGTTCTTCACTACCTCGGCGTATTCTTCCATAACTTTCTGCTGCTCCAGCCTGGCGAGGCGGCGCAGTTGCATATCCAGTATCGCTTGCGCCTGAACCTGAGATAGCCCGAATTTTTCCATCAAGTTGCTGCGAGCTGACTCCACAGTCTCCGCTTTTCGGATGGTCTGAACAACCTCGTCGAGGTGATCAAGAGCGATCCGGAACCCTTCCAGAATATGTGCCCGCTCACGTGCCTTTTGTAAATCATACTGAGAACGGCGGGTGATGACTTCACGTCGGAAGTCTATATAGCAGTTCAAGGCTTCCTTCAGGCTGACAACCTGAGGCTGCCCGTCGACCAGGGCCAGCATATTTATGAAGAAAGCCGACTGCATAGCAGTGTGCTTGTACAGATTGTTTATCACCTTGCTGGACTGAGCGTCTTTCCGCAGTCCGATGACTATCCTCATACCGTGCCTGTCTGACTCATCCCTTACCTCAGCAATGCCTTCGATACGTCTCTCCCTTGCAAGCTCGGCTATCTTTTCCACCAGCGCTGCCTTATTTGTCTGATAAGGCAGCTCGGTTATAACGAGATTGCGACGACCGCTCTTGGTGGTCTCCTCGCTGATTCTAGCCCTGACCACCACTTTCCCCTGTCCGCTGGCATAGGCATTCTTAACACCCTCACCACCGAGAATAATGCCACCGGTGGGGAAATCAGGCCCTTTAACGATCTCCATCAGCTCGTTTATATCGGCTTCAGGGTTTTCAATCAGGTAGCTTATGGCATCACATACTTCAGCCAGATTATGGGGCGGGATATTGGTCGCCATGCCCACCGCGATACCCGACGAGCCGTTTACCAGGAGATTGGGTAGTCTAGCAGGCAGGACTAACGGCTCTTTAAGGCTATCATCGAAGTTGGGCATGAAATCGACAGTGTCCCGATCGATATCCACCAGCATCTCTTCCGCTATCTTCGCCAGTCTTGCTTCGGTATAGCGCATAGCCGCCGGCGGGTCATCATCCATACTCCCGAAATTGCCCTGTCCATCAATGAGGGGATAACGCATGGTGAAGTCCTGCGCCATCCTCACCATTGCCTCATATACTGGAGCATCACCATGAGGATGGTATTTGCCCAGCACCTCACCAACTATGCGAGCACTCTTCTTGTAGGCACTGTTATACCTGAGCCCCAGCCCATCCATAGCATAAAGGATGCGCCGCTGCACTGGCTTGAGACCATCACGCACATCGGGAAGAGCGCGCGATACTATCACGCTCATGGCATAGTCGAGGTAGGAGCTTTTCATCTCCTCCTCAATAAGCACTGGCTTTATTACTCCGGCTTCCATCTTTCCCTTTTCGGTTTATCGCTGAAGAAGGTGTGCCAGGGCTTACTCCTCAAAAAGAGGCCCTTCTATAAGCGGTTCTTCTTCTGGAGGCACGCCTTCGAATATGGAAAAGCCCTCGGGTAAGAGTTCGCCTTCCTCCAACTCCACAAGTTCTGCCTCTTCGAGTTCTTCCTCCTCAGCCTCGTGTCGGAGCAAGCTATCCTTCACATGCGGCTGGAACCCTTCCATAGGCTTGACCGGGAAGGATGGATGACCCACCTGACTGGGGTGCTGGAATGTTTCCCTGATCATGACCCTTACACCATGGGCATCAACATTCACAATAGCACCGGCGTACTTGTTACCGCCCATCACCAACCTGGCAAGGTGCAGACCATGGGGTGGCTCCACAAGCCCAAGATATTCCCCGTGCTCATTCTCTGCAATGAGTTGCCGTCCTCTCACCTTCAGAACTACCTGGTCGCCAGGCGCCATTTTCGCCAAGACCTCACGCGGAGCTAGGTTCTGAAGTCCCACGATGCCGGTCTTTCCCATCTCGCTGATAAACAGCCCGGGGGAGACCCCATGGCGTTCTTCCCTCACCTCAATTTTAGTATCCGGTAATAAGGACAAGCGTTGCAGGTTCTTGTGGGCGATGGAATTATTCGGGTCAAGTTCCAGAACTTTAGAATAAGCCTCTTTAGCTTTCCCAAACTCCCCAAGTTCCATATAAGCCCGCCCCAGCCGGTTGTAAGCATCAACATCGGTGGGGAAGAGTTCGATGATACTTTGATTCACCGCCACCGCCTCCTGCCAGCGGTTCTGCATCGCCAGAGATATAGCTTCCTGGCTTGCCCGGCGCCTTATTTTAGCTTTATCCTCTTCACGGTCTGGCATATCCCTTATTACATCACCTCCGTAATCTTTATATTTTACCGCAGCCACTGTGGCAAAAAAAGCCCCGTTGTCAAGAGGTTGTGCAAATAATTTGATTTTTGACATGCCACGGCACACCATGCTACTCTGTAGCAAGAAACTGCCAGAAGGAGAGCCAGGTGAAAGATAAAGTAGAAAGCGTGCTAAACAAAATAAGACCAAGCCTGCAGGCTGATGGCGGCGATGTGGAGCTCGTAGACGTTAAGGAAGGCGTGGTAAGCCTGAAACTCAAGGGCGCCTGCGCTGGTTGCCCGATGTCCACTATGACGCTGAAGAACAGCATCGAGCGGATTCTTAAGCAGGAAGTCTCCGGCGTAAAAGAAGTAGTCTCCGTCTAACTTTAAAGCTCAGCCTTCTCCAGCTCGAAAGCCTTATGCAGGGCTTTAACTGCGTCCTTTACCCTGTCCTCGGAGATAATGCAGGTTATTCTTATCTCCGAGGTGGTGATAAGCTGTATGTTTATCCCCTGCTCATACAGCGTGCGGAACATCGTAGCCGCATAGCCCGGGGCACCCTGCATACCCGTGCCCACGATGCTGACCTTAGCCAGAGTAGCATCGCTGACGCACTCCTTAGCCCCGATGGACTTCGTTACCTGCTGCACAATAGGCATCGCTTTTTCTAGGTCGCTACGCGCCACGGTGAAAGTCAAGTCCGTGATGTTATTTATGCTGGCATTTTGAACAATGGTATCCACACTGATATTAGCCTTAGCCAGAGGTTCGAAGATCGCCGCAGCTATCCCGGGACGGTCGGGAACGCCGACAACAGTTATCTTGGCCACGTTCAAATCGTGAGCAATGCCTCGGACTTTATTTCTTACTTCCATTTCAGTCCCTCCCCTAATCATAGTACCTGGCGCATCAGTGAAACTGGAAGCGACCATAATTGGCATATTATATTGTTGACCCAGCTCCACAGCGCGGGAATGCATCACCTTAGCCCCCAGAGTCGCCATCTCAAGCATCTCCTCGTACCCTATTTCCTTTAACTTATGGGCTTCGGGGACTATGCGTGGGTCAGCAGTATAGACACCTTCGACATCGGTATAAATCTCACATCTCTGCGCCCTCAAGGCTGCCGCTAGGGCTACTGCAGTAGTGTCCGAGCCACCCCGTCCCAGGGTGGTGACATCCATGTCCTTGGTCACGCCCTGAAAGCCAGCCACCACCACAATGTTTCCCTTCTCCAATTCCTTGACCACTCGCTTTGGCTCAAGACGAAGAATGCGAGCTTTGCTGTGGGCGGTATCGGTCTCGATCCCCGCCTGGAAACCGGTCAGGCTTACTGCTTTGTAGCCTAGGTTCTGCAAAGCCATAGCCATGAGAGCACATGAGACCACCTCGCCGGTGGACAAAAGCAAGTCAAGCTCCCTGTCCGACGCTCGGGGGTTGATCTGCCTGGCTAGCTGGATTAACTCATCGGTGGTATCGCCCATTGCTGAGACAACAACCACCACCTCGTTTCCCCTGTCCTTGGCTGCAGCCACACGCCGGGCAACATTTTTGATCTTATCGGCATCTGCTACCGAGCTACCGCCGTACTTCTGGACTACAAGCGCCATCGGTCACCTCTGGAGAAATTTTGCCATAATATTATAGCCCGCCTCCAGAAAAATGCCAGTCCGTTTTGCTTCAGTTTCTGTGAACCGGCTGCCACCGTTTGGGGTAAACCCTGGTCCCCAGAACACGAAGGGGACCGGCTCATCGCTGTGCGTCCGGATCCTTATCGGCGTAGGGTGGTCGGGGAGTGCCAGCACCCTGAGCGCTCCGCCATCCCAACGGCGCAACCGCCCCACCATCTCGCTGTCCACTTTTTCGATAGCCTCAACTTTCTCCGCCACCGACCCTGTATGGGCTGCCTCGTCGGGCGCCTCAACGTGAATGACCACCAGATCGTGATCCTCCAGAGCCTTCAATGCACCTTCGGTCTGAGCAGCATAATCATTGTCCAGCCCATCGGTGACACCGGGAATTTCGAGGACTGTCATGTCCGCCATTCGGGCAAGCCCGCGCAGAAGATCGACGCCTGAGGTAAGAGCTGCCTTCAGTCCATATACTTGCCTGAAGGAAGGCATTTCCGGTATCTGACCTGCCCCCCAGAACAGCCAGACCATAGTGGCCGGCAGCTCGCCCCTTGCCTCACGCTGCTTATTGACCTCATGCTCTTTGAGCACAACTTCGGAGCGTGCCATCAGCTCCCTTAAGAACTCGCTCCCCTGCCCCCGAGGAAGATGGTCAGCTATAAGTTGCTCTGGAATGTCGTGAGGGGGAGTGCAATCAGCTAGAAGCGTCTCCGGCTTGCCCTTTATCTTACATATGTGCCGGTATCTGACGCCGGGGTAAAATCTCACCTCATCGCTCCCCAGCACCTCGTTGAGCGCAGCGATAAGCGCTCCAGCCTCCTCGGTACTGATGTGCCCGGCGCTGTAGCTCCGCATTCTACCGTCTTGCACTGTGACTAAATTGCAACGAAAGACCACCTCATCATCAGCGATGGGAATTCCCATACTTCTGGCTTCTATGGCGCTCCTCCCACGGTAGTAAGTGCGAGGGTCATAGCCGAGCACAGACATACAGGCACAGGCACTGCTCGGCTCCATTCCTTCGGGCACCGTCCGCACCAGACCCATCATCCCCTCCCGCGCCATAGCATCGAGGTTAGGAATGCGGGCTAGCTCCAGGCAGGTCTTGCCTCCATACTCGGGCAAGCCCCATCCGGCGGCACCATCGATTATCAAAATGGCATACTTCATGGCTTTTAGTCTACAATCCTTGCCCTAAAAATCAAAGCCGCTTATAATAAGTGGCACGGGGCGTAGCGCAGTCTGGTAGCGCGCAGCGTTCGGGACGCTGAGGTCGGAGGTTCAAGTCCTCTCGCCCCGACCAAGCTCATTTCAGCTTCGCTTTCGCCTCCTCCCAGAGAGCGTTTTGTTCATCAAGCGATAGAGCACCCAGCTCAACCCCCCGCTCCCGACAAACTTTTTCCATGTATTTAAAGCGCTGACAAAAACGCCGATTTGCAGAACGAAGCGCCGCCTCCAGATCAATATCCATGCGCCGCGCTATATTAGCCAGCGTGAACAGTAAATCGCCAAACTCTTGAGCTCTCTCCTGCTGGCTCGAAGCCCTTTTTATCTCGGCGACCTCTTCCGCCAGCTTTTCCAGTATCCCGTCAACGCTTTCCCAGTCAAACCCCACCGCTGCCGCCCGCCGCTGCACCGACTGGCTATAAGCCAGAGACGGCATGCTCTCCGGCACGCTTGACAGCAGGGACTCGCCCGTATCCCTTTCCTCCTGCTTCAAAATCTCCCAGTTTAGCTCCACTTTTTTAGCCTCGTCGATCCGCTCGCTGCCAAAGACGTGCGGGTGACGATGGACTAATTTTCCGGCTATGCCTGACACCACGTCATCGATATCAAACTGGTCCGCCTCAGAAGCTATCTGGGCATGTAGCATGACCTGCAACAACAGGTCGCCCAGCTCCTCACAGAGCTTCTGCGGGCTTCCTTCCTCGATTGCCTGAAGGACCTCATAACACTCTTCTAAAAGAAACGGCTGTAATGAAGCGTGGGTCTGTTTTCTGTCCCAAGGACAGCCAGTGGGGCTACGCAATCTGGCGACTATATCCCTTAGCGAAGCAAAGTCATACGGCGGGGAATTTCCCTTTGACAAAGTAACACCTGTTTCTATAAGGACCAGTTTTCAAGCGCATTATAGCCCGGTGAGACACAATTGGCAATGGTTTGCAGGTTTAAATGAGGCAGCAATAACAAGGCTTATAATTGCAGGGCTACCGGTTGCGGCTCATACCCAGAGCGATGAGGACGAAATAGAAAAGCTGTGCTACCGCCTGAAGTGTAGCCGCCACATAGGTAAGGGCAGCAGCCGAGAGCACTGCGCTGGCAGCCTTATGTTCCTGTGGAGTGACCAGTCCGCTGTTAAATAGCATCTGGCGTGCCCGGTCGCTGGCGTTGAACTCCACAGGCAAGGTGATAAGGCTGAAAATCACCGCCAGAGAGAACAGCAAAACGCCCGCCCACATCACCGTCAAGCCAAACTTGGCACCAAACATAGCTAGAAACAGCCCTAAAATAACGAAGACAAAGCCCAGGTTGCTGCCCACGCTAGCCGCCGGCACTAGGGTGCTCCGCATCCTCAAAAAGGCATAGCCAGTCTTGTCCTGAACAGCGTGTCCCACCTCGTGAGCCACGATGCCCAGCGCAGCCACAGACGGAGTATTGGCTACTACTGGAGATAAACGCAGCACCTTTTTCGTCGGATCATAATGGTCACCGAGTCTGGTTTTCACCCCTTCCACTCTGACATTGGTGAGACCATTAGCTCGAAGAAGGACTTGCGCCGCTTCAGCACCGGTGAGACGCTGAGAGTTCATCACCTTGGAGTATTTGTTGAAAGCCGACTGCACCTTGAACTGTGCATAAAGCATAAAGATAAAAGGTGGCAACATGATGATGAACCATAATGGGTCAAATAGGAACATACCGCTTTATCCTCCTTCAACTATGTTATTGTAGAGGACAGGGACGCAGAAGTCAAAGCAACTTGCTGCCCACAAAGTCGCGCTGCCCGCGGACAAACTCTTCGGCCGGCATCCTTCGCTTCCCTTCAGGATGCATAGAGATAAGCCCCAGAATACCCCTCCCTGTGCCCACACCCACCACCGCTGGCAGACCTATGGGCAATGCCACCACTTCTCCAGGTTCGGCTTGTATAGCCACCTCAAGAGGTACCACCTTGCACAATTTGAGGCGTTTTCCCTTCCACCAGGTATAGCTGCCAGGAGAAGGCTCGAAAGCCCTTACCCGCCGCCATATCTCCACCGCCGGAAGTTGCCAGTCCACCTTTCCAGCCTCTTTGCCGACCAGACTACTATAGCTTGCCTGACTTTCGTCCTGTGGTTTAGGCACTATCTTGCCCTTAACCCACAAGGGCAATGTCTCAATAAGCAACCTAGCACCGACTTCGGCGAGCCTGGCAGTGAGGGAGCCTGTGGTATCATCTTCCAAAATGGGGGCTTCCCGCTGGCTAAGTATAGGACCGCTATCCACACCTTCGTCCAGCAGCATTATGGTGACGCCTGTGGTCTCATCCCCATTCAAAATAGCCGCTGCCACAGGCGAAGGACCTCGGTGCCGTGGCAAAAGCGATGGGTGCACATTAACACAGCCGAACTTGGGTAAAGCCAGGACCTCAGCCGGTAATATCTTCCCGAAGGCAGCTATCACTATTACCTCCGGTGCGTAGCCAGATAGATGCTTCACAACCTCAGCATTTTTCAAGCTCTCAGGCTGAACAACCTCCAGACCCAACGGCAACGCCACTTCTTTTACCGGAGAAAAAGTCAACCGCTGTCCTCTCCCAGCCTTTCTATCTGGCTGAGTGTATACTGCCACCACATCATAGCCCTCCTCCACCAACGCCCGTAAACTGGGAACAGCAAACGCAGGCGTACCCATAAAGATAGTTCGTATCCGCACCGAAAAATTTTAACATTTTTCCCCTTTATGTAAAAAACCCCCTTGACAGCCAAACAAGCCGCTGTGTTAACCTTTAACGGGCGTTTAGGGATGTGGGCTCCCAGTTTGTTTTCCCGCCAACCTGCAATTGACGCAAATTAGCGTTCGGTTTTGGCAATTTTTAGTATTTAAGTCTAACTTTATGCTTGGTGATATGCCGCAAAAAATCTGGCAAACTGTATTAGAACAACTCCAACTGCAGGTCAGTAAGCCTAACTACGATACCTGGCTTAAGGACACCAGAGGTCTAAGTTTCAAGAACGGTGTGTTCACGGTCGGTGTGCCCAGCACGTTTGTTGCTGAATGGTTACAAAAACGCCTGCTGTCATTGGTCAAACGGACATTGAGCAGCGTAATCGGCAGCACAGTCGATGTCCAGCTCACCGTCCTCGCCAGCGAGTCAGTCCCAGCCCCATCGCAAATTCATCCCGACGGGGGTACAAGCACCAGGCTCCTGCCCCGTGCAAAATCAGCCCACCTGAACAGGCACTATACATTCGAGACCTTCGTTCCCGGACAGTGTAACCGCATAGCCTACGCTGCAGCCCTTGAAGTTACCGAATCGCCTGGAGGCAAATACAATCCGTTGTTCATCTACGGTGAAACAGGTACCGGTAAGACACACCTGCTACATGCCATTGCAAATGCCGCCCATGCAAAGGGTTTCCAGGTAATATGCATCACTGCTGAACATTTCACTAATCAATACATACTTGCCTTGAAAAATAACAGCATAGACGAGTTTCATGAACAATATAGAAATACCGATTTCCTGTTGATAGACGATGTGCAGTTCCTGAGCGGTAAGACACAGACTCAGGAATGTTTGGTGCATATCTTCAACGACCTCTATAGCAACTCCCATCAGATGGTTATGACCTCTGACTGCTTGCCTAAAACCATCCCTTCCGTCAACCATAAATTGAGTTCACGGCTCGTGGGCGGGCTGACTGTCCATCTATCGCCGCCGGACTTCGAGACCTGCCTCGCTATTCTGACGGCGAAAACAGCCGCCTCAAACATCGTTGCCCCCACCGAGGTGCTGAGCTTTCTGGCAATGCAGTTCAAAAGTAGCGTGCGTGAGTTGGAAGGCGCTTTAAACCGTGTGCTCACTTATGCCAAATTGTCGGGCGCTACGGTCGATATGACCACAGCGTTGCAGGCCTTGGCGGACATCGGGGGTGTAAAAGACCCCCATACTAGGGAACTTACACCGAAGCTGATAATAGATGCTGTGGCTGGTCATTACGATGTAAGCCCTGATGCTATACTAGGAAAACAGCGAGACAGGCAGACTGCTCTGGCCCGACAGGTCGTGATATACCTGCTACGTCAGGAAAAACACTACAGTCTGACCGAAATAGGCAAGCTGCTCCACAGAGACCACTCCACCATACTCCATAACTTCACACGCATATCACAAAGTATGAAAACCGACCCCGACCTTCACAAATCCATCAATCAAATCCAGAGGCAGCTCAAGAAAATAGACTAACAATTACCACGGCACTCCACCTCTCCCCGAACGCAAAGTCCACACCATCAAAGCAAAAGGTGGACTCTTTGTGGAAAAAACCGCCCTTTTTGTTGGCAACTTTGTCAGGACATGTGCACCATTGCAATATCACTAGGCAAATTAGATAATGGAGCAGAAAATAGTAGAACAGGGTTAGTAGTAGTATAGATGATAAACTATTATATTTTGACGTTAATTAGAAATTAGAACACAGTGTAAAGCAACATGGGAGTCTGGTGAAAAAGTGGACAAAGTGGAGATTGTAGTCAGAGGTGGCAGGGGTGGAGATGGCAGAGCAAGCTTTCGGCGGGAGAAGTTTGTGCCTTTTGGCGGTCCGGATGGGGGTGATGGTGGTGCCGGCGGCGATGTTTATCTAGTAGCTGACGAAAATGTGACTGATCTACGCTTTTTCCGCTATAAGAAGACGTTCCAAGCTGGGCATGGGGCAAACGGTGGCAGGCAGAGAAAGCATGGCGCTCGGGGACAGGATATCCTGATTGCTGTTCCAGTGGGGACTGCAGTGTATGAGAAAGTGACCGCTGGGGGCGAGGTGCTGGTAGCCGAGCTAGGCCACCACGGGGAAAAAGTGCTG
>DAOUAI010000033.1:0-5885 GCA_034433775.1 Dehalococcoidia bacterium | reverse complement strand
ACTGCACTCTGATAGGCATCGAGGTTTACCTGGCAAAACGGGCACACCGTCACTATCAGGTCTGCGCCGTTTTCCTGCGCGTTTTCCAGAAGCTTTCTGATCAGACCGAGCACGATCTCGTCTTCTGATAGGATGAGCGAGCCCCCGCAGCAGCGGGCTTTAAGCGGGTAAGGGACAACTTTAGCTCCAAGGCTCGCGGTGAGGCGATCAAGGGACTGAGGATTTTCCAGGTCATCGAAACTGGGTGCCGGGCGTATAACCTGGCATCCATAATATGGCGCTACTTTGAGGTTACTCAGGTCGACTTTAATCCGGGACTTGATTTCCTCGCTGGTGACATCGTTGGCAAAGACGTCAAGGATATGGCGGACTCTGATTGTGCCGTGGTACTCTAGACCACCGGCAGCAAGTGCTTCCGTAATCTTTGCCCTGATTTCAGGATATTCGTTGAAGTGCTGGTTTGTGCGACTCAAGATCAGATAGCAATCGCTGCAGGCAGCTACAAGGTCGAAACCTCTCTTTTCAGCTAGGGCTAGATTCCTGGCACAGCAACAGAATGCAGCAAGCTCATCAACCACTGTATAGGGTGTGGAACCGCAGCAGTTCCAGTCATCAAGTTCGATCAGTTCTATGTCGAGTGCTTTAGCTACAGCTCGAGCCGAGGAATCGTACATGGGTGTCTCTTCATGCATGCAGCAGCCAGGAAAATATGAGTAATACTTCATCACAGCCCTCCCATTGCTTCGGCTTTGTCGAGGATCGCCTTCAGCTGTTTCATTGGCTCAGGCTTCAGTTTGTGTGCTCTGATGGGCATGCGCCCGTGTCTGAGCAGGTCTAAAGCGGGGCCAAGCATTTTTAGAGCCTTTAGCGGGTTCGTTTGCAGGAAGTATGCCATCATACAGCCGAGGCGGGGTATCATGCCGAAGGCGTGTACTGTGTCGCTGAATAGTCTGTAGAGCTTGGCTGTGCCCACACGGGGGGGTGTGCGATAGTGACGCATGGAAAGGTGTTCCAGGGCGTGCATAATGTAGGTGGGCACAATGCCCCGGGGACAGCGGACTGTGCACATATAGCAGGAGAGGCAGAGCCACATAGTATTGCTTGACAGCACTTCATCCCGCATGCCGGCTCGTGCCATGGCGATGAGTTCACGCGGCGTGTAGTCCATTTTGTTGGCATTGGGGCAGGAGGCTGAGCAAGTCCCACACTGGATACACAGATTAATTCTCTCGCCGCCAGGCATGGCGGATATTTCTTGGATAAAGTCATTTACGCCATGTACTTTTGTCGTCACCATTTCTTTCATGTCCTCTGGTCGTTACGAATATTATACGTCATTTACACACACGAGAACACCCACATTTCCCCTCTGACACCTTCTACTGCCGAGGGATACTTTGTGAGTATTGAGAAGGTGGCTTGGATTTTTATGGGTGCGCTTGTCTCTTAACTTCGGCTGCCCCTGCGTTGACGCTCCCTGGATGTCTGCAGCACCTGGTAGATGCCGCTGATGTTCAGGAACCAAATGACAGCCCCTATGACCAGGGCAAGGACAATTGTTGCGATAATTCCTCCTATCATTCGGTAATCTCCTACTATATTTATTATGGAGGGTAAGAGGTGGGAATTTACAGGAAGGGTGAAGTTTTGCCGGTTTTCAGGCAGGTCGGGAATGGACTCTTACCCCCACGCCTTAAAGAGTAACAAACAGCCTTTGGGCTTGACTTGCGTCTTGCTGCCTGTTTTATTACCGTGCAGAAGTCTTGGAGTTAACATGCTGATGATAGGCGTTTATGCCTAGCGAGATGAAGCAAGTCGTGGTGGTTCAAGCGGTGGTTTTGTTAAGGATTTGCTATAATAAGGCGCAGGAGGCAGGTATTTGGGAAAGATAAGAGTCTTGATTGCCGATGATCATGCGTTTGTTCGGGAGGGCACACGGCGGATTCTGGAACAGGAACAGGATATGGAAGTTGTTGCTGAAGCAGGTGATGGTGAGGAAGCAGCCAGGCTTGCGTGCGAATTAAAGCCTGACGTTGCTATTGTAGACATCGCCATGCCTAAGTTAGATGGTATCGAGGCAACAAGGCGGATAAAGAGTTTGTGCCCTGAGGTGGCGGTCTTGGTTCTTACTGCCTATGATGATGACCAATTTGTGTTCAGTTTGCTTGAGGCGGGGGCTGCTGGTTATTTATTGAAAAGTGTTCGAGGCAACGAGATTGTAGATGCGGTGCGTGCGGTCTACGCTGGTGATTCTGTACTCCACCCCTCGGTTACCAGAAAGGTGCTCAAGCGGCTTGTTGGCATTCTTGGTGTGCGAGGGAAGCAGAAGCCTGAAGAGCCGCTTACCGATCGGGAGATGGAGGTCCTAGGGCTGGTGGCTAAGGGGCTAAGCAATAAGGAGATTGCTGAAGAGCTTTGTTTGAGTATACGAACGGTACAGGGACACTTAGCCAATATCTTTAACAAGCTCCATGTAAACTCGCGGACTGAAGCTGCAGTCTATGCTTTGAAGGAAGGCTGGGTTACATTGAATGATGTCTCCTGAAGAGCGCCTGCTCTCATCATTGCACTGGTTGTGGAAGCGATTTGTGCCTGAGCGAGGCTGGTGGAGAGGTGTCATCTTCAATCCAAGTTTCTGGCTAGTGGCAGTTATGTTCACCATGGTAACCGTTGTCCATTACTGGGATGTGGTGTATCCTGCTTTTTTCGCTGATATTCTAGCAAAACTCGGTTTAGATTCGGGCACACTTGAAAGAATACTTTACCTGATAATTACTATTCTGGCTAGCTTCTTGTTCCGCGGCTGGGAAGGTTTAGTCGTTGCCATAGCTGCTTTGATTTGTATGTTACCAAATGCTGTCCTTAAGTCGGTGTCACCTTCTGGTGCCCTGCTTGAAGTAGGTGTGGTAACTGCTGTAGGTTGCCTGGTGGCTCTCGGCGTGCGATGGTTCAGGAAAGAGTACCAGCAGCGGCTTCGGTTGGTTGCTCTAAATTATGTTTCCAACACGGTGTCGCAATCACTGGAGTTAGAGCAAATTCTTGAGAGTAGTATTAGTAGTATCCTTGATGTTATGGACGTTGACGCAGTGCTGATATTCCTGTTGGATAGGGAGAATGGAGAACTCCGTCTTCGTGCTCACAGAGGAGTTTCAGACGCATTTGTGAAGAGTGTGGACGGGTTGAGAATTGGAGAGGGTCTTAACGGGACGGTTGCTCTTACAGGGTTACCGGCGCTGATAAAGGATGCTGCGAGAGACCCGCGGGTAACCAAGGCGGTGGTGAAAGAGGAGGGGATACATTCCCAAGTTATAGTGCCTATGAAATCTAAAGGTAAAGTGATGGGCACTCTATCGGTGGCGATGCGCCGTCAGCGGAAGTTTCTTCCTGAAGAAGTAGAATTGCTGGTAGCTATAGGTGGGCAGATCGGTGTGGCGGTAGAAAATGCCAACCTCTACGATGAGCAGCGAAAGTTGGTAGAGCAGTTGAGGGCTTCTGAGGAGAAATTCCGTCAGATTTTTGAGAATGCCCATGATGCTATTTGGATTCACGATATGGAAGGGAACCTTGTTTCTGGTAATGCTGCGGCTGCCCGGCTCACGGGCTATAGGGTAGATGAGTTGGTGCGCATGAATGTCAGAGCTTTCCTTTCAGACGAGGGACTAAATCTAGCTAGGGAGATTAGAAACAAGTTACTTCAAGGGCAATCTGTACCTCAGCCTTATGAACAGAAGCTGCTCACAAAGGCAGGTACGGAAGCTGTGTTGAAGTTGACTACGAATCTTATCACTAAGGATGGCAAACCTGTTGGCTTCCAGCATATTGCTAGAGATGTCACGCAGGAGAAGAAGTTGCAGGAAAGCCTGCGGTTTTATTTGAGTCAGATAACCAAGGCACAGGAGGAAGAAAGGAAGCGCATTGCCAGGGAACTCCACGATGAGACCATTCAGTCCCTGGTGGTTCTAACTCGGCAAATAGACGAGATTGTTTCTGGCGACCGCGGTATCTCTGAGTATAAGAAGATCCTACTGGAGAGCCTGAGGGACCAGATTGAGTCTATAATACAGGATGTGAGGCGTCTGAGCCAGGACCTTCGCCCTCCTGCACTGGACACACTTGGTTTAATACCTGCCCTTGAAGGGCTGGCTGCAGATATTGAAAAACATTCAGGGATTAACATAAATGTTAAAGTAAGTGGTGCTGTACGGAGGTTTCCTTCCGAAGTGGAGCTAATGTTTTTCCGCATCGTTCAAGAGGCGTTGAGGAATGTGTGGAGGCATTCCGGGGCTACCAGTGCTGAGGTCATTGTGGAATTTGATACGGGCGAGACAAGAATAACAATCAGGGATAATGGCAGAGGCTTTCAGGTGCCGGATATGGTGGGGGAGTTACTCAAAGATGGCAGAATGGGTCTGGCGGGAATGCAGGAGAGGGTACAGCTGTTAAATGGGAGCTTAAGCGTGGAGTCTCAGAGTGGGAGGGGGACAACGGTTACTGTAAAGGCACCTCTGTGAGTATCGGCGTTTGATCGGTCAATCGCTATTCCTTTGTAAGTTGTAACTTTTTGTTTCCAATAGGCTGGCGAAAAGTATTGGTGTGTTTCTTGTGGCACATGCGTATAAGGCGTGTTAGTGTTGGATATTGCCTCGCCGGCTGGTGCTCGTTGAGATGAATCTATCTCTTCTACTGAATTTACTCGAAGAAGTCCCCGTCTATCAGCAGCTAAAGGAGAGGTTAATCCTTGGAGAAGGTGGGGAGTTTTGGTTAACAGTGCCCGATGGGGCTAAGGCTTATCTTGCCGCAGCTCTTTACCTGATGCTGGATATGCCACTGCTACTCATTGTTGCCAGCACCCAAGACGCGCGGAGGTTGTACGAGGAACTGAGGGTCTGGTGTCCAAATTCGGCCTGGTTACATTTTTTCCCTGACCCGGACAATCTAACTGATGAGCGCCGTGCTGGTGATTCTTATAAAACTGTGGAGAGGTTGCGTGCTCTCTCGGCACTCTGTTTTTGCCGTGCAGGGGCGTTTACCTGTCCTGTGGTGGTGGCTTCCGCGCAGGCGTTAGCAAGCCGAACTATACCCCGAGATGACTTTATCTCGTCATGTAGTGTGTTAGAGGTGGGTATGACTGTTGACCTGCGGTATTTACTCGAAAGATGGGGCTCCATGGGCTACGAAGTAGCGAGCTTAGTTGAGGTTCCAGGTTCGATAGCCCGGCGGGGTGGTATTGTTGATATATTTTCGCCAGACACCGAACTTCCAGTGCGAATCGAATTAAGTGGCAATCAAATAGAAAGCATAAGACAATTTGACCCGAAGACGCAGTGCTCGGTGAAGCAGGTGGCTTCGGTAAGGATAGTGCCAGCTAAGGAGGAAGGGTCGTGTTCGGGGAATCTGCTCGACTACATATGTGAAAGCGGGTTGCTTATCATCGATGGAATCGATGAACTCCGGTCTACAGTCGAAAAGCTGGTTGACCTGGCTGATGAAGCGCGTCTGAAGGAAATAGAGAAAGGAGCCGAATCATCGACAGGTGTCCTCTGGGAGGAGCTGGATGCCAAGATTAAGATGGCTAGACGCCGTTTGTTTCTAAGCATTGGTAGTGTGCACGAGAGTGACGCCGAGATGATTGAGTCTTTGCCCTTGGTGTCAATACCAAGCTACGGTGGCAAGTTACAACTCTTGGCTAATGAGTTGAGGAGGTTAAAGGAGAATGCTCGGGTGGTTGTTGTCAGTCAGCAAGTAGAACGGCTGGTGGAGTTTCTTGAAGATGAGGGCATAGAAGCCAGCGTTGTATCTGAGATAGCACAAATACCATCTCGTGGCTCCGTGACTTTAGTCCGTGGCTCCCTTAGTGCTGGGTGGATATTGAGAGAAAAATTGGC
>DAOUAI010000032.1:0-64226 GCA_034433775.1 Dehalococcoidia bacterium | reverse complement strand
AGATGCTTTGGCAAGGGCTTGGATAGTTGAGCAATCTGGTGCTATTGACCGCGCTTGTGCTGACAGGCACAGGAAGATTGATATCGAGGAAGCAAAATCATGGCTTGCGGATAATGGTTATAACCCTGATAGAGTCTTTGATGAGCAGTATTCAGGGGTGGCGAGGAATGTTTGTCTTCGTTTATGGCTGGAAAGTTTAGGCATAAAAGCCTATAAGCTTAGCGACCAGGAAGTTGAGGAGATGGTGGACAAGGTCTATATGGAACATAGACTGTCGCCTCCCATATTCGGCAAGATGAATCTCCGCGATGGGCGGACTGGTGAGCCATTTGACCAGCCGATAACAGTCGGTGTCCTTTACATTATGAAGCTTATTCATCTGGTAGAAGACAAAGTGCATGCTCGTTCAACAGGTCCTTATTCTTTAATTACTCAGCAGCCGCTTGGAGGGAAGGCACAGTTTGGTGGTCAGCGTTTTGGCGAGATGGAGGTATGGGCATTGGAAGCATATGGTGCTAGCTATACGCTTCAGGAGATGCTAACTATCAAATCGGACGATGTGACTGGCAGGGCAAAAGCTTATGAAGCTCTGGTTAAAGGTGAGGATGTGTTTCAGCCCGGAGTTCCAGAGTCTTTTAAAGTTCTATTTATGGAATTGCGCAGTTTAGGTCTCGCTGTGGAATTGCTCAATGAGGAGGAGGAGGTGGTGGGGTTTCTTGAGGAGAGGAAGCGGATAGGGGATAAGACTAAGACTTCGAGTTAAGGGAGAGGCAAGATGATAGAAGTAAATGATTTCAATGCTGTTCGAATCTCACTGGCTTCGCCAGAGCAGATTCGAAGCTGGTCTTATGGTGAAGTAACTGAACCAGAGACGATAAACTATCGCACTCTAAAACCGGAAAAGGATGGGCTTTTTTGCGAAAGAATTTTTGGACCGACAAAGAACTACGAATGCTATTGTGGAAAATATAAAAAGATACGGTATCGGGGTGTGACTTGTGATAGGTGTGGCGTTACAGTAGAGCACTCCCGTGTACGTAGAATACGCATGGGGCATATTGAACTAGCCGCACCGGTGGCTCATGTCTGGTTTGCCAAGGGGATACCCAGCAGATTGGCATTGCTCTTGGATATTTCCCCTCGTAATCTCGAGCGAGTTCTGTATTTTGCGCAGTATATTGTCACCTCGGTTGATACTCAGGCTCGTGACGAAGTAGTTAAAAGACTGAAAGAAAGCCTTAGACAGCGGGTTTCGAAAAGGGAAGCAGCACTGGAGAAACGCATTTCTCATGAGCAAGCTAAGGGACAGCCTACTTCAAATCTGGAGACAATCACGAAAATAAACGAGTTGCGGCGTGAGTTTGAAGAGGAGAAAGCGGAACTTCAGGACATGTTACAGGAAAGGATATCAATTCTTGAAAACTTGCAGCCGTTGATGCTCCTCACTGAAAATCAATATCAGGAGTTGAAGGGGGATTATGGCGATTTCTTTAAAGCTGCTATGGGGGCGGAGGCAATCCTTGACATTTTGAGGGATATGGATCTGGAGAAGTTGCGGCAGGAACTCTGGGACGAGGTTCGTTCTAGTTCTGGGCAGCGCCGCAAAAAGGCGATAAAGAGGTTGCGGGTGGTAGAGGCTTTTTGGCGCAGTGGTAATAAGCCGGAGTGGATGATATTGACTGTTCTCCCGGTGTTACCCCCAGATCTTCGCCCCATAGTGCAACTTGATGGGGGGCGGTTTGCTACCAGCGATCTTAATGACCTTTACCGCCGGGTGATTAATCGTAATAATCGTCTTAAGCGGTTGATAGACCTGGGTGCCCCTGAGATAATCATTCGTAACGAGAAAAGAATGCTTCAAGAGGCTGTTGACGCGCTTGTTGATAGTGGGCGCAGGGGACGAGCGGCTGCAGTGAGCGGAACTCACAGGCTGAAGTCTCTATCGGATATGCTTCGGGGGAAGCAGGGACGTTTCCGTCAGAACTTATTGGGCAAGCGGGTGGACTACAGTGGCCGTTCAGTTATTGTTGTTGGACCTGAATTAAAATTACATCAGTGTGGTTTACCTAAACATATGGCCCTGGAGTTATTTAAGCCTTTTGTAATGAGACGCCTTATCGATCAGGGCTATGCTCACAACATTAAGAGCGCCCGCAGACAGGTAGAAAGAGCAAGACCTGAGGTATGGGATATTCTGGCTGAAGTGGTTAAAGAACGTCCGGTTTTGCTTAACAGGGCTCCCACTTTGCACCGCTTGAGCATTCAGGCTTTCGAGCCGGTTCTTATCGAAGGCAGTGCGATTCAGATCCACCCGTTAGTTTGCGCTGCCTTTAATGCGGATTTCGACGGCGATCAGATGGCAGTTCATGTGCCTCTCTCTCGGGCAGCAGTTAGGGAAGCGAAGGAACACGTACTTAGTATTCATAATATGCTACTACCAAGCTGTGGTGAACCTGTGATGACACCTACGCTAGATATGGTACTAGGCTGTTATTATCTTACTATCACCCGTCCGGGGGCTAGAGGGGAAGGGATGGTCTTTGGTAGTTTTGATGAAGCTAAGCTGGCTTATGAGACGGGTGCCGTAGAATTACATGCCGAGATAGAGGTGAGGCTTGAATCGGGAGGGGCAAGGCTGAAAACCAGTGTAGGGCGGATTTTGTTCAATGAAGTGCTGCCACCTGAGTTCCGCTTCTGTAATCAGGTAATGGACAAAGCCTCACTTAAACGTTTGGTATTGGATTGTTATCGTGTATTAGGAAGCGCTCCTACGGTGACAATGCTCGATAGCCTTAAACGCTTAGGGTTTGAGTTTGCTACCAAATCAGGAGTAACCATTGCTGCCAAGGACATCGAGGTGCCGAAGAACAAAGCGAAGATTTTAGAAGAAGGCGAGGAAAAGATAGCTGTTATTGAAAGTCAATACGATCGGGGATTGATTACAGAAGACGAGAGATATAGTAGTGCAATCCAGGTGTGGTCGGAGACCACAGATAAGATTACAGATACTGTCGCCCAATCGCTTGATCGTTATGGCGGACTTTATATGATGGCAACATCGGGTGCTAAAGGTAACATCTCGCAGATTAGACAGATGGCTGGGATGCGCGGTCTTATGACCGACCCTTCTGGCAGGATAATAGACTTTCCTATCCGCTCCAGTTTTCGTGAGGGGCTCGATGTAATAGAGTATTTTATTTCAACTCATGGAGCCCGCAAGGGTCTAGCTGATACTGCGCTGAGAACTTCTGATGCTGGTTATCTTACACGCCGACTTATAGATGTGGCTCAAGATTTGATTATTCTGGAAAAGGACTGTGGTACCGAGGAAGGTGTCTGGTTGTTTGACAAGCCTGACAAGGGATTATTGCCACCTTTGAGTGAGCGAATCTTGGGACGTTTGGCGGCTGCTGATGTTATTAATCCGGTGACCGGTGAAGTTATTGTTCGCAGAAATGAAGAAATAAATGAGGATAAGGCGAAACAAATTATCGATGCAGGTATTACGCAGGTTTATGTCAGGTCACCTTTGAGTTGTCGTTCAAAGCGAGGTATCTGTCAGCATTGCTATGGGCGGGATCTAGCTAGACGAGGGTTGGTAGCTATTGGCACTGCTGTGGGTATCATTGCTGCTCAAAGTATCGGTGAACCCGGCACACAGCTAACTTTGCGGACTTTCCATACAGGGGGCGTGGTCGGTGCCGATATCACTACAGGTTTGCCGAGAGTCGAAGAGTTGTTTGAGGCTAGGGTCCCGAAAGGTGTGGCTGTTGTTTCTGAGATCGATGGTGTTGTGGACGATGTGATCGAGACTCAGGATATGCGGAAGGTCAAGGTTGTCAGTTCTGAATACTATCAGGACGAGTATTCTTTGCCCTCAGGAGCTACCTTGCTGGTGACTGATGGGCAATGGGTCGAGGCTGGAACCAGACTCGCTTCTATAGCCTCTCGGTCTCCAGAGGAAATAGCTGAGCAGCGTCTGGCAGTTGCCGATGACTCCCTTATTATAGCCAGGGTTTCTGGTACTGTGACCGTCCGCAACAGGCAAATCTTTATCGGGTATGAGGAAGTTGAGGAACGTGAATATGTAATTCCTTCTGGAAGTCGCATCCGGGTCAAGCCAGGAGATAGAGTGAAAGCCGGGGAACAACTGACAGATGGGGTGATCGACCCGCAAGATATTCTGCGCATAATGGGCAGGGATGCCGTACAGCAATACTTGGCTGAGGAAGTGCAAAAGGTCTATCGCTCGCAGGGTGTCAATATCAATGATAAGCACATTGAAATTATCATCCGCCAGATGTTGAGGCGTGTACGCATTGAGTCTCCTGGTGATACTGACCTTTTACCTGGTGACCTGGTTGACCGATTTGAGTATGAGAGCATAAACGCTAAAGTACTGGCGGAAGGTGGTGAGCCAGCTACAGCCCAGACTGTTCTTTTGGGTATCACTCGTGCCTCTTTGAATACTGACAGCTGGCTATCTGCTGCTTCGTTCCAGGAGACTACTAGAGTTTTGACGGAAGCGGCGATTTGGGGGAAGACAGACCGCCTGCTTGGTCTCAAGGAGAATGTAATTATAGGCAAGCTTATTCCGGCGCGGGCTTTGTCTTCAGAGGAGGAAGCTGTCCCTGTCGATCGAGATATGTTACCTGCGCTCTAGAGAAATTGGTCTCTTGGTGGGGATAAGGTTGAAAATACATCCGAACTTAAAAATTTCGAATGTGGTGGGAAGGGTTAGTTCTGGTTTGTTTGCCCGTTTTGCCACGACTTCTGGAATTTAGCTGCCTTTTCTGCAGGATCGGGTTTGGTGTCGACCGGTGTTTTGTCATGTATCGCTAGAACTTTTACAATAACTGGATTAGTTACAGCAACGGAGTAGGGAAATATGCAGATATAATGCTATAATGTGGTGCGGTGACGGTTAATTACGAAGTTATGCAGCGGTAAAATGAAGGAGAAAGAAACAAGGACACGGATAATTTCAGCCAAGCCAAGTGCAGACGATGTATCGCTGGATACCAGGCTCCGCCCCCGACGTTTGGAAGAATTTATTGGTCAAGACAAAGTTAAAGCAAATTTAGAAATAGCGATTGCTGCAGCTAAAAAAAGAAGCGAACCACTAGACCACATTTTGTTTTATGGGCCACCCGGCTTGGGTAAGACTACTCTGGCTTATATTATTGCTGCTGAGATGGGGGTTAATATCAAGGTCACGTCAGGACCAGCGATAGAACGTCCCGGTGACTTAGCAGCTATCTTGACTAACCTGCAGAAGAACGACAGTTTTTTCATTGACGAGATTCACCGGCTTAGCCATCCTGTGGAGGAAGTCCTTTATCCAGCGATGGAGGAATTTGTTATAGATATAGTGATTGGTAAAGGACCGGGAGCGCGTAGCCTCCGTTTAAACTTGCCACCATTCACCTTGATTGGGGCTACGACTCGCTATGCTTTGATGAGTCCGCCTTTAAGGGATAGGTTTGGTGCTGTGTACCGTCTCGATTTTTATGACGATATGTCAATCAAAAAGATCCTCAGGCGGTCTGCAGACCTGCTGCATATCGAAATAGACGAAGGGGGGCTAAGTCAAATTGCCTGTCGGGCTCGAGGGACACCCCGGGTTGCTAATCGTCTTCTCAAAAGAGTGCGCGATTATGCTCAGGTGGTAGCTGATGGTGTGATTACCGAGTCGGTGGCGATTGAGGCACTTCTAAGGCTGGAAGTAGATTCTCTTGGACTGGATGAGATTGACCATAAAATATTGCATACTATTATTGAGAAATTTAACGGTGGACCGGTTGGCTTGGAGACTATAGCCGCATCTATCAGTGAAGAGGCCGATACAATAATGGATGTATACGAGCCTTATTTACTTCAATTAGGGTTTATAGAGCGTACTCCCAGAGGCAGGGCAGCTACAAAGCTTGCCTATGAGCATCTTGGACTTGTTTATCGGAAGGGTCATCCCGCACAGCAAGGTCTGTGGTAGAAGGTTGATAATATTCAGAGTTTTGCTGGTATCTTCTTAGTGTATATCCTTTACCTTGTCTGCCCTATTTCACAATTTATTGCTGTTTGAACAGCTAGCGAGATTGAATGAGATTGTGAAATTAATAAGTGCGATGCCTTTGGTTCAATGGAGAAACTCTGTTGCTTTAGCACTGGTTGTTTTTTTGCTGGTGGTGGGGTGTGCTGGCGATGTTGAGACAGCTAGGGTAATACGGGTTATTGATGGTGACACTATTGTAGTTGAAGGAGGCTACCACGTGCGTTATATCGGCATTGACGCTCCGGAGAAAAATGAGCCGTACTATTTAGAGGCGAAGCAGTTCAATGAGCGGTTGGTTATGGGAAAACGGGTCAAGATGGAAAAGGATGTTTCTGATCGAGATGACTTTGGAAGACTATTACGTTATGTGTATGCGAATGGTGTGTTTGTTAACGCAGAAATGGTAAGGAATGGCTATGCTCTTGCTAGGGCGTATTTGCCTGACACGAGGTACCAAAAATATCTGGTGGAGGCAGAGAATGAGGCTAAGCAGTTGCATAAAGGGCTGTGGAAATAATTTCCAGCATACCTCCCACTGTGACATAATTTGGTGCTTTGATAAGGGGATAGAGGTTGAATTGTTTGGAAATCTAGGCTGGTTTTGAGTGATTTCTAGTGAAGTTCTGTGCCAGTAGAGCTGGACCAAAGAGAAGGAACAAACCGAGCAAGGCGATGAGTAGCCAGGTAACTGGACTTACAGAGCTTTTGCCAGCGTAAACAATCATAATGAAGACGATTGATTCGAACACTATTAAAGTTCCAAACTTCGCCCAACGTTGTTTCATACGGATGAAAGTAGCCGCGGCTATTGCTAGAACGGAAAAACTTAAAGCGATCATAGGCGCAAAGTGTTGAATTTGCTCTTTCCATAATAAGTTAATATTTCCCAACAGGGCGACTATCCAGCCTATTGTTATGGGCAGGGGAAGCAACATTAATGAAGTGAAAAGCCAGTCCCGCTTTAAAGATGCTTTGGTAACGGAGATAATGACAGGGAGGACTAGGGGTATGTAGGCTAGAATTGCAAACCATGACCAGGCTCCTGGCAGATAAATCAGGAGGGCTCCAGTGGCTATTACCGGGACTAATGAATAGCCTAGCCATGGGAACAGCCAGTTCGGTCGACCGTGACACCAACCATAAATGGTAACGCTAACGACGAGAACAAGCACTATCGCTAAAGAGAAAACGTTGTTCCAAAAATGTAGAGCAAATAGTAGAGCTATCAGGAGGTGGGGCAATCCGGCACATAGCGCTTGGCGCCATGTGCCTTGGCTGTAAACTTCATATATCTGGCGAGCAACTAACTGCGGTGGCCCTAAAATTCTAGTGGCAATGTTTGTAGCTTCTTCCTCGGAGAGTCCCGACTCTTTTAGTTCGTGACTTCTGTCTTCTAAGTGAGTATAGATTTCCTTTATCACATCACTTTCGAGCTCGGGGTCGAGCCTTAAATATCTTTTTAGGTTTTCAAAATAACTCAACTTAATTGGTGCCACTATAACAGTCCGTCAATTGCTTGCTGGCTGCATAATCAAAGAAACCGCTGTGGAAAAATCTTGCCATATTGCCAGTCTTTCTGCCAGCATTTTTTGCCCCTTCAGGGTTATATAGTAATAACGTCTTTCCTGTCCGTTAGGCAATTTTTGCCACTTGCCGTAAATAAGCCCGGCCTTCTCCAACCGGTGCAATGCCGGGTAAAGAGTGCCTTCTTTAAACTGGAAGTAGCCGTTGCTTCTTCGCTCCAGTTCTTTAATGATCTGATAACCGTACATCGGTTGGTTGTTGATCAGAGATAAAAGCAAAGAGTCGGTACTACCTTTTAGCAATTCGCGTTCGTAGTTCATTAATTTCTCCTCGTTTCAAAGTGCATTTATTTAAGCTAAGGATAGCATTAGGAGATAAGCATCGTCAAGTATTCAAGGTCAGCTTAGGTATCGGTGGTTTTCAGCGGCAGAATGAGTACAGGTCGGTTGCTGGAGTGCAAGATTTTATATGTCACGCTACCGTAAGTCCATCTTTCCATGTACGAGTGCCCGTGGCTCGACATTGTAATTAAGTCACAATGATTTTCATCAGCATAACTGACTATCTCTGAGGACGGTTCACCGATTCTTATCTCACGCTTTATGGTCATGTGCTCTCTGGCTAGCCTGGCAACTATTCTGTCAAGGTATTCTTGTGCCTTTGATTTCATAGATTCCATATCTTTGTCTTTGAAGTAGACATAGTCCAAGCCACCAATGGTGTGGACATGTCTACCAGGAGCGACTATTTGTATCAAGATCACCTCGGCAGATAGATTCTGTGCCAGTCTAGCAGTATAGGGTAGTATTGCTTCACTTCTTTCCGAGCCATCAAGCGGCACGAGAAGTCGTTTTAATTTTACCGAAGAAGGTGGTGATTTAGAGACCTTGACCACAAGTAGCGGCACTTTAGCGGAATGAATTATTTCGTTAGCAGTGCTACCTAGCAACCGAGGGATTATGCCCGAGCGCCCGGTTGATGTTATGATAATAAGGCTGATATTCTTTTCTATGGCGTATCTGATAATCTCCTGTGCAGGTCTGCCTAGTGGAACTGCAGTATCGATTCTGACTTCTCCAATCAGTTTTTTTCTCAGTTGTTCTGCCTGCTTATTAAGGTAAGCCTGAGAAACGGATCTAAATTCTGTTTCTTCAATCCGGCACACCTTAATCAGAAAAATCTCAGAGACGAATGCATTAGCTATCTCTGCAGTGTAAGGCAATGCTTGTTCAGCTAGCTTTGAACCGTCTAAAGCAACAAGGATGCTTTCAAACATAGCTTTAAGTATACCTCAAAACTAGTAATAAATGACATAGGGCAACAACGAGGATTGTCGCTGGCAAAGCATATTTTAGAAACCTACCCCAGCTAATGGGATAGCCTTCCCTTTCTGCAATAGCAGTGCCGACTACGTTAGCTGATGCTCCAATTGGAGTAGCGTTGCCACCGATATCCGTACCCAAGGCTAAACTCCAGCTCAATGTAGATAGGCTAAGTCCAGTGCTATGAGATAGGCTACTTATCACTGGTACCATTGTGGCTGCAAATGGGATATTGTCCACTATAGCCGAGGCGAATGCAGAGGCCCATATAATCATAGGTATCACTAGGATCAGCTTTCCTCCTGACATTTTTTCGATGTGTCCTGCCACGATTTTGAGTACTCCGGTCTCTTCCAGTCCGCCTACGCAGATGAACAGTCCAATTAAAAAGAGCAAAGTGCGCCAGTCTAACCTTTTGATGATGCCAGCAGACTCCTTTCTGCCTGTGAGCAAGGTCAAGATAGCGGCGATAACACCGATAAGAGCCACCGAGAGCCCTGTCTCCGCATGTGTAATGAGCAGCAACACTATAAAGATAAAAATCGCCGTAAATAGCCAGAACAACTTTTTGTTCACAATAGCCTCATTTGGTTCTGGGTATCGGTCTTGCGGTGAGTGGGAGGCAGGCTTGGAAACAAGAGCACGGCGCGTGCAGAAGTAGAAATATACGATGCTCACGACCATGCCTGCCCAAGCAATAGGTCCAGTATTGATGGCAAAGTCTGTGAAAGTATAGCCGAATGCAGTACCGATAATTATATTCGGTGGGTCACCGCACATGGTAGCGCTGCCCCCTGTATTGGCAGCAAAGATTTCAGCGATTATCATAGGAACAGGATCAAATTTGAGCAACCGGGACAGCTCTATAGTGGTCGAAGCAAGAAACAGTAGCACTGTAATGCTATCAATAAACATTGCTAGAAAAGCTGAGAGCACCATAAAGACAACAAGGATGGGAAGCACTTGGTAATTGACCAACCTTGCCATATGAAGACATATCCAGCGGAAAAAGCCTACTTTGCTTAGTCCTTCTACCATAGTCATCATACCGGCGATGAAGATTACAGTTTGCCAGTTGACTCCATCAGATTCTATCTGTTCTTTCCCTGGTACCCAGAATCTCAGTTGCACGAGCTGGTTGATATTTAGCACATTAATTGCTGAAGATGGGCTTTGCATAACTAGCAGGAATACAAGCGTAATTACAAGGGCAGCACCGACAACGGCTGGTATATAACGATGTACCCTGCCGCTTATGATTACGGCGAACATCGCCAGAAAGATAGTGGTGGCGAGTATCTGGCTTATTGCTGCCATTTACAAAAACAGGATGAGTTGGCTTAGTCGTGCTATTTTAGCATTCATGTTTTTTGAGGGCAATATGTGCGATCGGTGTAGTTTGTGATTGAGGTATCTTAGGAATAATTTTAGTAGCCAGAGTTTACAGTGGGGCTATACTGACCAAATTTATAGTCTGATACGTTCTTCGCTATGGGGTCTTTGTCGTGCAGACTTGGTGGAAAGTTCAGGTACGATATTTAGAAAGACCTCGACTAGCTTGGGGTCGAATTGAGTACCAGAGTTGCGCTTCAGTTCCTCTATTGCTCGACTGAGTGGCATAGGCTGGTGGTAGGGTCTAGAGGCTGTCATAGCTTCAAAGGCATCAGCGATAGCTAGAATGCGGGCTTCTAGCGGAATGGCTTCACCCTGGAGTCCTGTGGGATAACCCTTACCGTCCCATCTTTCGTGGTGGTGAAGTATAGCGGGTAGACAAGGGGTCAGGCTAGGTATGCGCCCAACTATCGCGGCTGCCAGCTTTGTGTGTGACTGGATAATCTCCCATTGCTCGGCAGTCATTTTATCGTTTTTTCTAAGCAGCTCATCGGGGATGCCGATTTTACCTATATCGTGTAGCAGAGCTGCGGTGCTTAAGTTGATTGTCCTGTCAGTGGGCAAACCCAGTGCTTCGGCTAAAGCTATAGCGTAATCACGGACCCTCTGTGAGTGACCATGGGTATAGATGTCTCTGGCTTCGACGGCAGCGGCTAAAGCATGGATAATGCTCAGGATACCTTTTTCTGCTGTAGTCCCGGTGGTTAAATGGCTATCCGTCGAAGTCAGGAGGGTCTTCGCCGCCACTTGTATTCGGTTTCCGCCAGTCCTTTTGGCGTAATACAGCGCCTGGTCAGCAGCATTGCATAGTTCGTCAGCAGTTGTGCCATCACCTGGCCATGTGGCTAGTCCAAAACTGGCAGTGAATAAAAGTTGCTTAGCCCACATTTTGTTGCTGATTTGTCTGCGTACACGCTCAGCCACCACGTAAGCTTGTTCTATCCCTGTTTGTGGCAAGATGAGTGCAAACTCATCGCCGCCATAGCGAAAAGCTAGGTCGATATTTCTGATCGTTCTTTTTATTAGTTGTCCTATTCGGCTGAGTATTTTATCGCCTGCAAGGTGCCCCCGAATGTCATTGTAGGTTTTGAACGAATCAAGGTCTAAGATGACTAATGACAAAATGCCACCGTATCGAGAATGGCGTCCAATCTCACGGTTAAGGCACTCCTCGAAGTAACGGCGGTTGTACAATCCTGTAAGCTCATCTGTTCGTGCTTGTTGCTCGGTTTTGGCGTAAAGCTGAGCGCTCCAAATAGCTCCCGCTATCTGATTTGCAAGTTGTTCCAGTATTTCTCTTTCTTTTTCGCCGTAGGCGTTTTGTTTATAACTGAAGAGGTTCAAGCTCCCAAACACCTCTCCTTTACCGTATAGGGGAATATGGATAGAGGACCTAGAACCTGCGCTGAATTTAATTTCATCAACAGGTGATAATCGGTCCTCGGCTGTGTCAGTCTGGATGATGGTTCTCTTTTCCTTCAATACCAGGCCTGTTATCGAGTTTTTAAGCGGGCGGGTCTTGCCGGTTTGTAGCTCTGCTGGCGCATCGTGTGATGTGACCAAAAACTTTACTCGATCTCCTTCGACCACTGTTATGGAGGCCCAGTCGAAATGCACTAACTTTTGTAGCTCTTCAGTGAAGCTCTGGAAAACCTTGCTAAAATCTATATCTGAGACTATGGTCTTGGTTACACGGGCAATCGAAGCGAGGAGTTGTCTTTTTTGTTCCGCTTCCTCAAATAGCCGTGTGTTTCTAATGGGTAGCGCTATTTGACCCACGACATTTCTTAACAGGTTTAGCTCCTTTTCTCCATAAGCGCGGGGACGATGGCTGGCGATGATCAGTGCTCCGAAGGCTTCACCTGCTGCCAGTAAAGGTAAATAGACTATTGACCTTACACCGCGTTCCAGGTGGTACTTTCCTGTCCAGAATTTCCTTTTCTTCGCCAAGTCGGGTTCTATAAATGGTTTTTTCGTTGTAGCTACGTATTCTGTAGCTGTCCCAGCGAGTGGCACAACATCTCCTGTCTGCCAGGCGGAGTCTATTTTTGAGGACATAGCGTAAAATCTCAGCTTATCTCCCTCTATGATTACAATACTTGCCCAATCGACATCCATAATTTTTCTTAATTCCTCTGCAAACCATTCATATACCTCATTTAAATTCAGGCTTGAAGTGATGATCTTGGTCAAGTTGTTGACTAAAGCCAGAGTTTTCTCATTCTCTTGGTTTCGTTGTTGGATGAGTGATTTCTCGAGGATAGTTGCAAGGAAGTAAACGAATGTGTCAAGCACTTCTATTTCTTGAGTTGTAATTCTGGACTCGATGTTCGAAGCAAGTCCTAAAATGCCTATTATCCTGTTTGCTGCTTTAATTGGAATGCTGGCGAAGGAAAGATATCCAGACTGAACCAGCCTTTCGTTGTATTTCTGCGCGGCAAGCAGGTTAGATATAACCACAGGTTGTGCTGATGCGATGGTTTGGGAGATGATGCTTTTGGTTGTTTTGTCGTCGACTATTCTTTCTATTGTCCCTGTATTTAAGCTATGATGTGCGATAAGAGAAGGCATCTTTTGATCTCGGTCGATAATTAGTATCCAGCAGTCTACCCCGGGCATTATTTTTTGAAGTTCACATAATGCTAAATCAGCGATCTGCTGTGTGGTGAAAGAGCGGTCTACTTTCTTGCTTAGTGTTTTTATAGCGGCAAATATGCTTTTATCCAGCTCAGTATAATTACCTGTTACCATTTCCCTCTTCAATGAACACTATTTTAGCAGAAATAATCAGATGCGCATATCAATCATATTTTGCAAGTCTCTATCCTTCTGGCGAGCAGGACTGCATTGAATGTGCTTCTAGAGATACCGAGGAGTATCGTACGGTTGTAGCACGTGTGTAAACCTAGCGGGCTAAGTTAACTTTCAGAAAAATGATGTCTTGGATAAGATTCTCAATGGGGCCGAGCTATTAAATAAGGTTGCCAAAATTTCCCTGTTAGCTCTATTGAAATTAAATGGAGATAGGGGGATTCGAACCCCCGACCCCTGCGATGCGAACGCAGTGCTCTCCCTATTGAGCTATATCCCCTTTGTCAATTCATGGTAACAGACGTTTCGAATAACTGTCAAGCTGGCACGAGCTAATTCTGAAGAGCTGGGGATTCCTGATCTCGTTCAGATAGATGGACGACACAGGACGTAGCAGAAACGGGAAGGACACCGGCTGCTTTATTTCACCCTCACCTTAGTCCTCTCCCGCCAAAAGAGAGGAGGAAGGAAGAGCTTTCTCGTCAAGGGAGGAGAGAAGGAAGAATTCTCCTATCAATGGAGAAAAGTCCTCTCACCTCTGTGGGAGAGCTACCTTTTTATCCCTTTCCCCCTTGCGGGAGAGGACAGGTAAGGGGAATCTAGCTGCAGCTTTCCATTAAACAATTGAGAATATGTGTCACTGGTGTACTGGACGAGTACAATCCTTGACACTTCTGATGTAGTGTTGGTAGACTTACTTCTAGATTTTAAGGGCTGTTGCCCTTATAGTAGAGCTTTCTCATAGAGCGTGGCCCCGTAGTGTAGCGGACTAACATGCCACCCTGTCACGGTGGAGATCGTGGGTTCGAATCCCATCGGGGTCGTTTTATTTAAAGACTAATTTCCCTGCTAACCTCTTTATTTACCTTGCTGATAGAGTGTGCTTAATTGCAGTTTTGTCTTTAGCTGCAATTAAGCTATTTTAGGCAAGGCAGGGTATCTTACGGGTGGTGTTCAAGCGCGAGTTTTTGTGTATCCAAGCTTGAAGGTGATTATGAAAAAGGTTCCAGAATCACCCGGGCATCCACCGCTACTGCTCCGCTTCTATAAGCGAAAACGGGATTGAGGTCCAACTCTTTTATCTCAGGGTTTTTCTCGATAAAGTTGGAGACTTTTATCAGCAATTCTTCAAGGAAAGCAATATCCGCAGGCTCTTGTCCTCTGTAACCCTGGAGCAGCGGGTAGCCTTTTATCTCTTTTATCATTTCTCTGGCATCTCTTTTTGTGAGTGGTACTATTCTGAAAGCAACATCCTTTAGAACCTCGACTAGGATTCCACCGAGTCCGAACATCAGCACTGGGCCAAATTGTGCATCTTTTGTCATGCCGATTATAACTTCTATCCCCGGGCGAGCCATCTTCTGGACTGAGACACCATAAATTCTTGCATCAGGATGGCGCTGTTTCACTGAGGAAAGTATGTCACTGTAAGCTTTGCTAACTTGGGTTGCATTGCGAAGTCCAAGTTTGACACCACCGGAATCGCTTTTATGGATTACATCAGGTGAAACGATTTTCAGTGCCACAGGGAACCCCATCTCTTTGCTTAAGGAAATTGCTTGGGACCTTGTCCGTGCTAACTTAGCCTTGGCAACAGGTATCCCAGCCTCTTCTAGAAGGTCTTTGGATTCGATCTCGGTGAGCAGTGTTCTTTTTTCTTTCCTGGCTTGTTGTAGTATTTTGTCCTTTATCATTTTCTCCCTCGCTGGGTTTCGGTTTGATAAAATAAAAAGTGCTTTTAATTTTAGCCTATTTGTGCTGTTGCCTGCAAAATATATTGTGCCGGACCGGCTTTGCCATTTCTGTTTTCGTGTTTTGCGGGCGATGATTAGATAATCGTTGTGTTGCTAAAGTATAATGAGTTGTGTCACCTTAATGCATTTTGTGGCAGTCTGTCCCAGCATGAGTGTCCCGAATGAGGAGCAGAAAGTTTTGTTTGTTACTGTATTCAGGTGAACACAGAATGTTTAATAACAAGGAAAAGAAAGAGGTAGTCCGAAATATAAAGGTTCTGGGTATAGCTGGTAGCCCCCGGCGTAATGGCAATACGGATGTTCTCCTTCAGCGTGTAATGGCTGGTGCTGCTGAACAGGGAGCTAAGGTCAAGACTGTTGTGCTTAGTGAGCTGGACATTGCTCCTTGCCGGCATTGTGATGGTTGTTTGAACACAGGCAAATGTGTTGTAAATGATGATATGCAGTGGTTGCACGTTGATTTAAGGGAAGCAGATCGTATCGTATTAGCGTCACCGATTTTCTTCATGGGGCTGACAGCTCAGACTAAGGCTATGATTGACCGCTGCCAGGCGCTCTGGGTTGTAAAGTATGTCCTCAAGCTGCCGGTGTCTATTCCCTCGGGTAAGGAACGTAGTGGACTGTTCGTTTCGGTGGGTGGGAGGAAGGTACACAACCTGTTCCGGCCAGCGATAGCGACGGTGAAGAGCTTGTTCGCGACTCTAGATGTGGACTATGCTGGTGAGGTAACCTTTTCCGGGATTGATGAGAAGGGGGCCATTCTGCGATATCCAGCAGCATTGGACGAGGCTTTTATTGCCGGTCAAAGGCTTGTTTCAGGTGCTGGGGTCGAATAGCTGAGGTTGTTATCATTCAAGGTGAAGAAGACACACCTTAGATAACAGACAAGACCTTATCACCTGAGAGTAAAATGCCTCGCTTAGTTTGACTTTTACTCTTCTCTTTATTTATACTAAGAGCCTGAAATTGAGCATAGTTCAAGGCGAAGCCAGAGTGCTAAGCTTGTTTGCCCGAGTGGCGCAATGGTAGCGCAACCGACTTGTAATCGGTAGGTTAGCGGGTTCGACTCCCCTCTCGGGCTATCGTGTATTGTCTGGGAGGGGTGCCGGAGTGGACAATCGGAGCAGACTGTAAATCTGCCGCCTGAAGGCTGCGTAGGTTCGAATCCTACCCCCTCCACCACTTGCAAATCTTGGAGAGTTTATTAAAATAGTGTATAATCTGATAAAAATTTTGGTAACCCTGAAAAGGGATAACGTAATTAGTTGCCCACATAGCTCAGCAGGTAGAGCACGTTCTTGGTAAGAACGGGGTCACCAGTTCGAATCTGGTTGTGGGCTCGGTAGAAAAGGAGGGTTTTAAAAATGGCAAAGAAGGTTTTTGAGCGAACCAAACCGCATGTTAATGTAGGGACAATTGGTCATGTGGACCATGGCAAGACCACTTTGACCTCAGCGATTACGCTGGTGTTGTCGAAGAATGGACCAACTCAGTTTCGCTCATTTGATTCTATAGATAATGCTCCTGAGGAGAAAGCACGCGGTTTGACGATTGCTATCGCTCATATTGAGTATGAGACTGAGAAACGCCATTATGCTCATGTGGACTGCCCCGGGCATGCCGACTATATAAAGAACATGATTACAGGTGCAGCCCAGATGGATGGTGCGATACTGGTGGTGAGTGCTCCCGATGGTCCTATGCCCCAGACCAGAGAGCATATTCTTCTGGCTCGCCAGGTCGAGGTGCCCAGTATGCTGGTAGCATTGAACAAGGTAGATGCTATGGAGGACGAAGAGCTGCTCGAGCTTGTTGAACTTGAAGTTAGGGAGTTACTTGCAAAATACGGTTTCCCGGGTGACAAGACGCCTGTGGTTAGAGTAAGCGCGTTAAAAGCTTTGGAGTGCGGCTGTGGTAAGAGGGAGTGTCAGTGGTGCGGCAAGATTCTTCAGCTGACGGATGCTGTCGACGAGTGGGTTCCATTGCCTGTTAGACCGAAGGATAAGCCGTTCTTGATGCCGGTCGAAGACGTTTTTGGAATCAAGGGGCGTGGCACAGTAGCCAGGCAGGGTGGAGCGTGGTGTGGCGAAGGTAGGTGATGAAGTTGAGATTGTTGGCATCAAAGAAACACGCAAGACCGTGATAACGGGCTTGGAGATGTTCCATAAAACGCTTGAGTTTGCAGAGCCTGGCGATGCGGTTGGCTGTCTGCTCAGAGGCATAGAGCGTGATGAAATCGAGAGGGGGCAGGTCCTGGCTGCTCCTGGCTCTATCACGCCCCACACGCATTTTGAAGCTGAGGTGTACGTGTTGACAAAAGAGGAAGGTGGGCGTCACACCCCCTTCTTTAATGGTTACAAGCCTCAGTTTTATATACGAACATTGGATGTCACTGGCACTATCGAGTTGCCCAAGGGTGTTGAGATGGTAATGCCTGGAGATAATATAAAGATGACTGTTAAGTTGATATACCCGGTTGCCTTGGAATCCGGGCTGCGTTTTGCTATTAGAGAGGGTGGCAGAACAGTTGGTGCTGGTGCTATCAGCAAGATATTAGAATAGTCATGGCTAAGAAAGGTGAATCTCGTGGTATTATCCACTTGGCGTGTACTCAATGCCAGGAGAGGACCTATACTACCACGAAGAATAAGAAGAATGACCCGCAGCGGTTGGAGTTACGTAAGTATTGTCCACGTTGTCATGCTCACACACTCCACCGGGAGACCAGATAATCTTTGGTGAAGAAAGCTCAGCTTCAGACTGCCAAGCCCAAAAAACGTTCAAGGTTCGCTTTTATCAGCGACATCGTTGGTGAGTTAAGGAAAGTTGTTTGGCCATCAAGACAGGAGACCTTGCGGTTGACGCTTATGGTTATTGCTTTATGTGTTGCAGTCGGGCTCATTTTAGGAGTTCTGGACTACGGTTTTGCAGAACTCGTGTCTAAAATCTTCTTGGGCGGGAGCTAATTTTCCATGACTGACAATGATAGAAAGTGGTATATCGTGCATACTTATTCTGGGTATGAAGAGCGTGTAAAGAAAGCTCTGGAGCAGCGAGTGAAGTTCATGGACGCCGCGGACAAGATTTTCCAGGTTGTGATTCCAACCGAAGAAGAGATAGAGGTCAAAGGTGGGCAGCGCAGGACAGTGACGAAAAAAGTATTCCCGGGATACGTGCTTGTGCAGATGAAAATGGATGATAAGAGCTGGAATGTGGTGCGGAATACACCAGGAATAACCGGTTTTGTAGGCAGTGGTAGCAAACCGACGCCACTGTCTGAATCGGAGGTGGAGTCTATATTGAAGCAGATGAAAGAGGGCGTTCCTAGAGTAAAGATAGGATTTCGGAAGGGCGATAGTGTGCGTGTGGTCGACGGGCCATTCACTGATTTTGTGGGGGTTGTTGATGAGATAAATGAGACAAGGGGCAAAGTTAGAGTATTGCTAACGTTGTTCGGTCGTGAGACGTCTGTGGAGCTTGATTTCTTACAGGTTCAGAGGTTATAAGGATGGCTAAAAAGATTAAAGCAGTTATAAAATTGCAGATCGAGGCTGGTAAAGCAACACCTGCTCCACCGGTAGGACCAGCTCTTGGTCAGCACGGTGTCAATATCATGGCTTTTTGTAAGGACTACAATGAGAGGACTAAATCGCAGGCTGGCTCTATCGTACCGGTGGAAATAACCATATATGAAGACAGGTCGTTCAGTTTTGTCACTAAAACACCTCCAGCTTCCGATTTGCTGAAGAAGTCTTTAGGCATCGAAAAGGGAAGTGGTACTCCGGGTAGGCAGAGTGCAGGCACTTTATCGCGGTCTAAGCTTTATGAAATTGCTAAACTCAAGATGAAAGATTTGAATGCACGGGACGTTGAGGCCGCAGCAAAAATTGTTGAAGGTACAGCACGTAGTATGGGTATCAAGGTGGAATAAAATATGACGACTAGAGGTAAAAAATATCAGAGCGCTGTCAAAGTCTTGGATCGAGCGATTGCTTATCCACCAAACGAGGCCATTGCATTAGCCAAGAAGGCTGCATTTGCCAAGTTTGATGAGACTGTTGAGCTACATTTAAGGATGGGGCTTGACCCGAGAAGCGCTGAGCAGCAAGTACGTGGCATAGCTATTTTGCCACATGGGCTGGGCAAGAGAATCAAGGTTTTAGTCTTTGCCCAAGGCGAGGCTGCTCGAAGTGCTGAGGGGGCTGGTGCTGATTATGTGGGTGGTGATGAGCTTATTAAGAAGATAGAGGACGGCTGGCTTGACTTCGATGTTGGCATTGCAACACCGGACATGATGGGTAAAGTGGGTAAGTTAGGCAGGATATTAGGGCGCAAGGGGCTGATGCCTAATCCCAAGTCAGGGACCGTGGTATCTGCAGAGGACTTACCGCGGGCTATAGCTGATGCTCGCAAAGGCAGGGTAGAGTTCCGCTTGGATAGGACGGGGATTATCCATGTACCGATTGGCAAAATCAGCTTTGCTGATAACCAACTCCTGGACAATCTAAATGCAGTGGTGGAGTCTGTAGTGAGAGCTCGGCCCAGCGGAGCAAAGGGACAGTACATCCGCAGTGCTTTCCTATCGACCACCATGGGACCAGGGATCAGACTTGACTTGAAGACGCTTTTGTCCTAAGCTTAAGAGGCTGGATTTTGGTTAACTGAAAATAGCATAAATTTTGGTCTGTGCCCATAACCGCAGGTGCCTCTTAGGGCTTAAATTGCAGGCCTGCCTAGGCTGACCAGAAAGGAAGTTTTCGTAGAAGTCCTTGATGCCTAGGCACAAGGACTTTTTTAGGTTATAGGGGGTGTGTATATGCCGAAAGAGAAAGAAAAAAAGAAAAAAGTTATAGAGGAATTAGCTGAAAGGCTATCTCGTTGTTCTATAGCTATAGCTGTAGATTACCGAGGAATAACGGCGAGGGAAGTAATGCAGCTTCGTCGCTTGCTCGCGGACGAGGGTATTGAATATCGTGTGGTGAAAAATACCTTAGCTAGGTTTGCCGCTGAGAAAGCTGGTGTACAGCAATTGAGTGTATTGTTGAACGGTCCTGTGGCTTTAGCATTCTGTTTTGATGATGTGGTCAAGCCAGCGCGTGTCTTGCGGGAATATATTCAGTCATCCGGATCGGTGCTGCAGATCAAAGGTGGAGTGTTAGGCGACAAGCTATTGAATGCTGAAGGGGTATCAAGTTTGGCTACATTACCATCGCGAGAAGTTTTACTTGCCAGGTTGATCGGTCAATTGCAAGCACCGTTGCAAATTTTACATAACATGTTGGCTGCCCCGTTACGGTCGTTTGTCAGCGTGTTGAATCTCAGGGCCCAGCAGATTGGGGGAAATTAAGATTATCGGATGTGAGGATTAAAGGCTGAAGCTCGAGTGAAAAAAACAGTCCCGGAAAACAATCTGGGCTGAAGTGATTATTCTAAGGAAAAGGAGTGATAACAATGACAAAAGAGGAAATTATAGCAGCGGTAAAAAAGATGACGGTTTTGGAGTTAGCCGAGTTGGTTAAAGCTCTAGAGGAGGAGTTTGGCATCACTGCATCACCAGTAGCAGTAGCTGCAGCCCCAACGGCTCCAGGTGCATCAGTGGCAGCTGCACCAGCTGAGGAAGAGAAGACCGAATTTACGGTCATTTTAAAGGAGGTTGGTGAGAATAAGATCAATGTGATCAAAGCAGTGCGAGAGGTTACCACTTTGGGGCTGAAGGAGGCTAAAGAGCTTGTGGAAAGCGCCCCGAAGCCTGTCAAGGAGGGTATAGGTAAGGAAGAGGCAGCTACAATAAAGAAAAAGCTGGAAGAGGCTGGGGCTACAGTAGAAGTTAAGTAAAGCTGTCAGTTTTTTCTTGGTGGCAAGCACGCTAGGGAGTAGGATATCATTAGTTTCGAAACAGACGGTGAGGCGGTTGGTTTGATGGGACTCTTCGTTTCCACTTGTTGCCCTGTGTTGCTTGCCACCTAATTTTTGATCACTGTTTAATGGTGGAGGTTTTGTGTGGTGGCTTGTGTTGCAATGATTGCCTTGAAAATGTAAGGAGGTGTGGGTATATGTCTCAGGGAGAGTCCTATGAAGTGGTTGCCAAGGTTGTCTCGCAAGAGGGACATTGTGCTGCTGGTCATAAGGTGGGGGACGAATTCGTGATCGGCGACATGACTCCACCTGGTATGTGCTGCTGGGCGTTCTATGTTTTATTTCCGTTTGTTTCGGTTCTACAGTTGGGTGGTGGTTTCCCGTGGGAACCAAGTCAGCATAAGACTACTATTGCCTGCCCCGATCCGGCAAATCCAGTAGTCTTTGAGCTGAGGCGGGTGGAGAAATAGGCATTTATTTTTAAGGAGGTGGGAAGTGATAAAGGCGGACGAACTGGCTTTTCTTGATGCCACTGCTCAGGCAGAACTGGTCAAACGCAAGGAAGTTACGCCGCTAGAGCTTGTAGATGCAGCTATTGAAAGAATTGAGAGGTTGAACCCGTTACTTAATGCTGTGGTCACACCTATGTATGACCAGGCTCGTGCTTTAGCCACTGGCAAGTTGCCCAAGGGACCATTCACCGGGGTGCCTTTTTTGCTTAAAGACCTCCTGGCATCGTATAAGGGAGTCCGCATGACCCTGGGTAGTGCCTTTCTAGCTGACTTCATATCTTCCAGCGATAGTGAGCTCGTGATAAGGCTGAAGCGTGCCGGGTTGATCATCTTGGGTAAGACTAACACGCCAGAGTTCGGACTTTTGCCGACTACAGAGCCACGGTTATTTGGTCCGTGCCATAATCCTTGGGATTTAACGAAAACGGTGGGTGGTTCCAGCGGTGGGTCAGCAGCCGCTGTAGCTGCTGGAATGGTACCCATGGCTCATGGCAATGATGGCGGTGGCTCGATTCGTATCCCAGCGTCCTGCTGCGGGCTTTTCGGGTTGAAACCGACACGTGGCCGGAATCCCTTGGGTCCTGATTTTGGCGACATTATGGGTGGGCTGGTGGTGGAACATGCTTTGACGCGCACTGTTCGTGACAGCGCAACCCTTCTTGATGCTACTTGCGGACCAAGCCCGGGTGATCCTTACTGGGCACCACCAAGGCGTCGTCCTTTCAAGAGCGAAGTAGGCGTGCCACCAGGACGTCTTCGTATTGCTTTTACTGTTAAGGCTCCTACAGGTGCTGCAGTACACTCTGATTGTGTTACCGCGGTCCTAGACGCAGCAAGGCTATGTGCTGAGCTTGGTCACGAGATGATTGAGTTTTCGCCAGTGGTGGATAGTGAATTGGTGAATCGTGCATTCATGACCGTTTGGGCAGCCGGATGTGCTTCAACGATTGAAGCTGCTGCTCTGGCTATGGGCAAGAGACCGGTGCCGGAGCAGTTTGAGCCAGCAACCTGGGCTATTTATGAGATGGGGCGTCGGCGGACTGCATCAGAATACTTAATTGCAGTGAATCTGCTGCAAAGATTTTCGAGAGAAGTAGCTAAGTTCTTCCTTGATTACCATGTCTGGCTCACACCAACTTTAGCTGAGCCGCCGTTGCCTCTCGGCTCGTTTGACTGTCCCCCCGACGACCCATTCTATGCTCAACGTCGGGCTGCCGAATTTGTTCCTTTTACACCTATATGTAATATCACAGGGCAGCCAGCTATGTCAGTGCCGCTATTCTGGAATACTGATGGTCTTCCTGTCGGTGTCCATTTTGTGGGCCGCTTTGGTGATGAGGCAACGCTTTTCCGTCTAGCGGCACAGCTTGAACAGGCAAGACCTTGGGCAGGGCACAAACCCAGGCTGGGGTTGTAGTGGGTTTCCAGAGCGATAAATTTTTACTTTTGTAACTCTGATGGGCTTGTCTGTGCTCGAGGTGTGAAGTCTGGGGGCTGGAAATAAACTCTTTTCCGGAGGCGACTTATGAGTGTAAAGCTGCTGCTCCTGTATTTCTTAATTGGTGGAACAATCGTCGCCGTGGTGACTTATTTTGGCAGCTCCGGCAAAGGGTTACTCGCCGCTTTCGTGGCTTTCTTCCCCAGTGTTACGGTAGTAACACTGGTCAGTATATACTTGACCGGGGGTGCTAATGCAACCGTATCGTATTTCCGTGGTATGCTATTATTACTTCCGGCATGGGCCTTGTACGCTTTTGCTATGATATTTATGTTACAGCGGTGGGGACTTGTGCCATCGGTGGTTACCGGCGTTTTCCTTTATATGGTCGCAGCCTTAATAACTATGAAGCTAGTCCAGTAAGGCACTTCATAAAAAGGAGGCAAAAATGGAGTGGAAAAGCTATACCGAGGAGATCAAAGCTGTCATCGGGCTCATTGGAAGTCCTGTGGCCATCACTTATTCGATGAAGCCCCCGGGCGAGGCAATTTCCGGGAGACATCGTGTGTGCGAGGCTTTTCTTAAGGCACGGGATGGGGAGATCATCGACCTTACGGCGGAAAGTTCCTCTTGCCGGGGAGGGTCATGGCACTTGGGGTTGACCGAGAGACCAAAAGGTGAAGGTGATAAAGCGCTTAAGGAATTCTTGGTGAGGGGCGAGAAGCTGTTCTGTTCCATAGCCGCGTTCCATCGGGTTCAATATTTATCTACGGCACCACCTTTGGGTCTTGCTGAGCATGTTGTCCTATCCCCTATGGAAAAAGCCGAGTTCGAGCCTGATGTAGTGCTGTTTATCTGTAATGCTTTGCAGGCATGCCGTTTAGTCACGCTCGACATGTATTCTACAGGTATACCTCCTAAACTGGAAATGTCTGGTTCAACCTGTCATCAAGCTGTAGCTTATCCGCTTGTGAGTGGCGAACTTAATGTGAGCCTTATGGACTATACTAGTCGACGATTGCAAGGGTATAATCCCGAGGACTTACTGGTTTCAATACCTTATCATCGTCTTCATGGTGTGATGCGGAGCCTTGATAAATGTACTGCTGGACGGGCTGAATTTGAATTACCGGATTCCTTTAGGCGGTCCAACGAGCGGGGCTAGCTATCAGGGCTAGCAGCAGTCATCTTTATGTTTAGTCCTGCACTACATTAGAGGTTGCTCTTTTGAGTTGATTTAAGTGGGCCCCCGCTGACGGTATTGAAATGCCTCTGCAAGATGGTGGGGTTTGATAGCATCTGTACAATCTAGGTCGGCGATGGTCCTGGCGAGCTTGAGTATGCGGTGAAAAGAGCGAGCGGTGAAATGGAATTGCTTCATAGCTGCTCTTAGCAAACTCTGGGCTTCAGTTTCCAGACGGCAGAATTCCTTGACCTCTACTGGTGTCATCTCGGCATTGCAGGTCAGTTTTGTGCCGCGGAATCTGTGTTGTTGGGTCCTTCTAGCGGCTTCTACTCTGCTGCGGACGTCACTCGAGGTCTCACAGAGTGACTCATCGGTGAGTTTTTCGTATTCCAAGCGAGGCACTTCGATAAAGATATCTATGCGGTCTAAAAGTGGACCGCTAATCCGCTTCTGATAGCGGGAGATTTCCCCCGAGGAGCACTTACATTCTTTGGTAGGGTCGCCATAATAGCCGCAAGGGCAGGGATTCATTGCAGCTACAAGCATGAAATTTGCCGGGAAAGTTACACTTCCTTGTGCCCGACTGATGGTGACAACCTTGTCCTCAAGCGGTTGGCGCAGGGACTCTAAGGCGATATGGCTGAATTCAGGGAATTCGTCGAGGAAAAGCACACCACGGTGGCTCAGACTTATTTCGCCGGGGCGGGGCCAGTGCCCCCCACCAACGAGACCGGCGTGTGAGATAGTGTAGTGCGGTGAGCGGAAAGGGCGTTGGGTTATAAGAGGAGTATCGGGAGAAAGAAGCCCGCTGACACTGTATATTTTGGTCACCTCTAGGGCTTCGTCGAAGGTCATCCCTGGCATTATCGAGGGCAGTGAGCGAGCCAACATGGTTTTCCCGCTACCTGGAGGTCCGGACATCAGTACGTTGTGTCCGCCAGCGGCAGCTATCTCCAAGGCACGCTTGGCATGTTCCTGTCCTTTTATGTGACAGAGGTCCACTGAAGCATGGCTTGTATCTGTGCTTTGCCACGATGTGTCTGATTGATATTCGGAAATTATTGTCTCGCCTCGAAAGTGGCTGACCAGTTGGGCCAGTGAAATAATGGGAAAGATACTTATACCTTTTATTAAAGCGGCTTCTCTTGCATCGGCGGCAGGTACAAAGACCTGAGGCAGTCCTTTCTCGCGAGCCAGCGACACCATTGGCAGTATGCCCTGAGTGTGTCGTAAAGCACCGTCTAGAGAGAGTTCTCCAAGGAACATAGTCTGTGAAACATCAGCATTGATTTGTCCTGAACTGAGCAGTATGCCGATCGCGATCGGAAGGTCGTATGCTGGTCCAGCTTTCTTGAGGTCAGCCGGAGCTAGGTTTATCGTAATCCTTCGAGCAGGAAAACTGCAGCCCGAATTGCGGATGGCAGCACGGACCCGTTCTCTTGCCTCTTGCACAGCAGTGTCCGGTAGTCCAACTATAACTGTTGTTGGCAGTCCGCTGGCTATGTCGACCTCGACCTCTACTATCTGGGCATCCAGACCCACTATGGCGGCAGTTTTTACTCTAGCTAGCAACTTTGCAAAATTTCCTTCTATATTTGAGATGACAAGGTTTTAGACTTAGCATGGCTTGTGTATTCGGAGGCGCGCAGACGAAGCCTTTTCTTAGTCTTAGTATCTGCCTATCGCTTATATACGCGGTCAAGTGCCTCCTTCAACCCGGGAACAGTGTGGTATTTTCTTAGTTCGCCGGGTTTAATCCATCTGAGTTCCGTATGTTCCCAGTCGATTTTGATTTTATCAGGGTTCTTGACGTGGAAGAGGAATGGGTGCACAATCCATCTTCTGTTCAGGTTTTGATCGATGACCTCGATGGGCTCCCCTTTGCGGACAAGTTTCAGATCGTTCTTGTAAAGTTCTGTTTCTTCACTTATTTCGGTATATGCCTGGTCTATATCGTTTGTTTCTATATAGCCGCTGACGCCAGCCCAACTCCGACGGTATGTGCTCACCTTGGCGCTTCGCCTCAGGAGCAGGATTTTGCCTTTATGTTCTAAAAAGCAAGTGACCACATGTTTTTCTTCGAGAGGGGTCTCCGACGTTCCCTTGAGGCGGGTTTGTAAGTATTCTTTTAATAGCTCCAATGTTGCTTCAGCAGCTTTTTGTTTATTCTCCTCGCGGTCGCCCGGGAAGCGGTATTCTCTGACCCATGTGGCGTCTTTAGCTGAAAGCCCGATATAGAAAAGCCCTACGGGTTTTTCTGGAGTGGCACCAGCAGGTCCAGCGATTCCTGTATCTGATACACAAATATCTACCCTGAGGAGTTTTCTGCCACCTTCTGCCATTTCCTGGGCGGTCTCACGACTTACAGCACCATGCTTTCTCAATGTCTCCTTTTTCACCCCCACGATTCTAGCTTTTATCTCGTTGCTATAAGCAACGATGGAACCTTTGTAATAATCGGAACTACCAGCAACATTAGTTATTTTGTCCCCGATCCTTCCCCCTGTGGCAGATTCCACTGTGCCTATGGTCAGAAGGTTGCTGGTCTTATCGTAATACTCTCTAATGAGTTTAGCGATATCGGTTTGCAGGTCTTTCATAATTGGTACTTTAGGCGAAATTTTAGCAAAATACAATTAAAAGGGCTAGCTATAACTTGGTATAATTATGACGGTGCCGAATTTCGATGATTCCATAATTTTCTTGGGTACTGCTGGTGCTCGGTTTGTGGTCACCAGACAGTTGCTAGCCTCTGGTGGTACTTGGCTTAGCTTCGGTGGTACCGAATTGCTTTTAGACCCTGGTCCCGGATGCCTTGTGTATAGTGCTAAGAAGAAGCTGGATGCTGCTCATCTTCAGGCTATTATCCTGTCACACAAACATATCGACCATTCCGGCGACATCAATATCATGATCGAGGCGATGACTGAGGGTGGTTTCAAACACAAGGGAGTCTTGTTTGCACCTGCCGATGCTTTTGGTGAGGGGGCTGTGGTCTTTCCGTACACGCATGATTACCCTGAAAGAATAGAAATTTTGAAGGAAGGCGGGCATTATACAGTAGGAGATGTGTCTTTTTCTACCCCTATACGGCATAAACACCCTGTGGAAACTTACGGCTTTGTTTTCAATACTCCCAAGCATACTATTGCCTGGATCACCGATACCAAGTATTTTGAGGGCTTGGCTGATTATTACCGTGGTGAACTGCTGGTGATGAATGTGGTCATGCTCGAGCCCAGGGAGGGCGTTGACCATCTAGCTATTCCAGAAGCCAAAAAAATCATCGACGAGGTAAAGCCAAAAGTGGCGATATTGACGCATTTTGGCATGTCTATATGGAGGTCGAAGCCTTGGGAAATAGCACGAGAATTGAGTGAGAAAACTGGTACAAGGGTCATTGCAGCGCGTGATGGCATGAAATTCGATCTATCACAACTATGAGTTTTGTCAAACAAATTTGCATTTAGGTAATCCAGTGACATTTCCAATTCGAGCCTGTCTCTGCCTAGAAAGGGGGGAAGACACAGCTTGAAAGGTGGAGAAGGTAGTACTCATAAATTTTATATAGTTTACAGAGGGGGGCGAGGATGGCTGTGTATCTTATCGGCACCAGTGGCTGGCACTACGATCACTGGCGGGAGCTTTTTTACCCTGAGGGACTTACCAAGACGAAATGGTTAGAATTCTATTCACAGCACTTTAAGACAGTAGAACTCAACAACAGTTTTTACCGGCTACCCTCCGAGCGGGCTTTTACAAGTTGGTATGAAGCTTCGCCCCCGGACTTTGTTTTTGCTGTGAAAGTCAACCGTTTTATCACGCACATAAAGAGGCTGAGGAACGCTGAAGAGCCACTGCGGACTTTTTTGGATCATGCTGGTTTTTTACGTAATAAGCTGGGGCCACTCTTATACCAGCTACCACCAGGCATGAAGCGCAATGAAAGTGTCCTGAGAGCTTTCCTGGAGGCTTTACCTTCTGGTTACCAGCATACATTTGAATTCCGTAACGAGTCCTGGCTTGATAGTAAAATTTTTGCTATTTTGAGACAGTACAATGTTGGACTATGTGTCTTTGATATGCCCGGTTTTACTTGCCCGGTCGTGGCTACAGCCGATTTTGCCTATTTTCGTTTTCACGGTAGCAGAGGGTTGTACTGGAGCTGTTATAGCGACGAAGAACTAAGAGCATGGGCGGCAAAGATTAACGAGATAGGTAGGGACCTGAGGGCGGTATATGTTTACTTTAATAACGACGCGCAAGCCTATGCAGTCTACAATGCAATATCCCTTGCTCAATTTCTCAGCGTATGAACTCGGGCTTGTATAGTGATTATGAAACGCTGGGACCATGTGTCCGGTGTGATTATTGATTTGAGGGTGGCGAAAGTGGTAAACTTTCTCACGTCCCATTGGACAATAGAGATTAATTTGGGGTGACAGTAAGAAGGTTCTAATATTAGGAGTAAAGGCCAAGCTATGAGGATAAAATTAAGAACGGACCAACTTAACCTTTTAGCTAAGCAATTACGCTTCGAGGTGGTACTTCAACAGCCTCGCGATGTAAGAGGCATGCTGGAGGTGTTGGGCAAAGAGATGCCGTGGGACGATTCCGGGTTGCACAAGTTCGATAACTCACCACGAAAGCCTGGGAGGTTGACCTTCTCGGTAGAAGCGACCCGGGATGGTTTCATCTGTGATATACACCCGGCTCTGGCGCAGTATATCCATACTATTCTTTCCGCAGAGGAGTCCGGAGAAGAGCCTAGTAAATAGCGTCTCTTCGTTAGGGGGCAGTTTTCTGCAGTTTCCATCTTTGTTCTAACTAGCTGTGGTTGCTATAATGTGCATAGACTGATGGGCCGTTAGCTCAGTCGGTAGAGCACCTGACTTTTAATCAGGGTGTCGCAGGTTCGATTCCTGCACGGCCTACTGTGTTCTATCTTTTTGTTCTCGATGTTTTAATGCGTTTTCCCTCAAGGGCTTTGGTTGTTCTATTGCTGTTTAATCCATCAGTATTGCTATGGTCAATTTGCCTCAGTTAAAACTAACGGGTTGCGTTGTGCTTTTGAGGGCAGGACATCTTTTACCTTTATAAGATGCTTGTATATGATAAAATGTACAGTGTACGAGCCATGGCACAGTTACAGGTGGCAATATGTTTGGCTGTGGCTGAAAGTCCGGTTTGAATCTAGGCAAAAAGTACGATGTAAGCAATGTGTTAGTTCAGGGATACTTTATAAGGAGAGGTTTTGCGGTTACTGGCTTGAGTGCTAATATGACATAATCTTGCAGGAAGTTTGAATCATACTCAAATATCAAAGGGGGCAACTGTGCAGCAAACAGGTACTGCTACGGCAACAAAAACAGCGGAGGGTATTAACCGAGAGGTTTTGCAGCGGATACTTAAGGTGGTAGATGAAAATGCTGGGAAGGCGGGGGCTATAATACGGGTATTGCAGCAGGTGCAGGGGATTGTAGGTTATTTACCGCCTGAAGTGTTACGAGTGGTCTCGGCTGAGATGAAAGTGCCCTTGAGTGAGGTCTATGGTATAGTCAGTTTTTACCACTTTTTCTCTCTTGTGCCAAAGGGTAAACATGTTATTCAAGTCTGTACGGGGACGAGTTGCTATGTTAAGGGGTCCGAGAGGATTTTGAAGGCATTAAAGAAGGACTATGGTCTGGAGCCCAAGGGTATTACCCCTGATGGTAAGTTTTCATTGGAAACGGTCAGATGTCTCGGTTGCTGTGGTTTGTCGCCGGTGATAGCCATTGGGCATGATGTGCATAGAAAAGTGAAGCCAAGCAAATTAAAAGAAATCCTAGATTCCTATAGTTAGGTGATTAGGGGGACAAGATGATTGTAAAGCCACTTGCGTCAGTGAAAGAGCTTTCAAGCTGGAAGGAACAGGCTCAGGCTAAAGTTGCAGAGCGGGAAAAGAAGATACAGGTCAGAGTGCATCTAGGTACATGTGGTATATCCTCAGGGGCAAACCGGATACTGGCGGCTCTCGAGCGCGAGATAGCATCTCGGAAGTTGTCTGATGTAGTTGTGTTAAAGGCAAGCTGCATTGGACTATGCGGGCGTGAACCTGTAATTACTGTTATTGAGCCTGGAAATAAGAGGAGATTTATCTACGCTGACCTCTCTGAGGATAAAGTGCAGCGCATTGTTGACCAGCATCTTATCAAAGGGACACCGGTAGCAGAATGGGTGCTGGATACTGAGTCTCCCCCTTTTGGATTTCAAGAGATAAGGATAATGCATAATCAGGATATTGACCCGATGGATATCGAGGAATATATTGCCAGGGATGGCTACCAGGCGTTGGCTAAGGTATTAACGCAAATGTCCCCTGATGAAGTCCTGGATGAGGTTCGGAAGTCCGGTTTAAGGGGGCGTGGTGGTGCTGGATTCCCTGCAGCTACTAAGTGGGGGTTTGTTCGCAACGCGCCTGGGGATGAGAAATTTGTGGTATGTAACGGCGACGAAGGTGACCCCGGGGCGTATATGAACCGTGCCGTTTTGGAGGGCAATCCGCACTCCATAATCGAGGGAATGACAATAGGTGCTTACGCTATCGGTAATGTGCGCCAAGGGTATGCCTATATACGAGCTGAGTATCCTTTAGCTATTGAAACGTTACGACATGCTATTGAGCAGGCCCGAGAACATGGGTTACTGGGGAAAAATATACTGGGCACAGGATTTGAATTTGACCTTGATATTTTCCCTGGGGCGGGGGCTTTTGTCTGTGGTGAAGAAACAGCACTTTTAATATCTATTGAGGGTAGGCGTGGCAACCCACGGCAGCGTCCGCCGTTTCCTGCGAACAAAGGACTTTTTGGTAAGCCGACCACTATTAATAATGTAGAGACCTGGTCAAACGTGCCGCAAATCATCTGGAAGGGAGCAGACTGGTTTTCAGCTGTGGGTACGGAAAGAAGTAAGGGCACGAAGGTACTTTGTCTAGTAGGAAAAATAAACAACACCGGGCTGGTTGAAGTCCCTCTGGGGACGAGGTTGGGAAGAATAATCTTTGATATCGGCGGTGGCATACCAGAAGGCAAGAGATTTAAGGCGGTGCAGATGGGGGGGCCTTCTGGTGGTGTTATTCCTACTCAGCATATTAACACACCTGTAGACTATGAGTCTATCACCAGTCTCGGCGCGATTATGGGGTCTGGAGGTCTGGTGGTAATGGACGAAGATAGCTGTATGGTTGATGTGGCTAAGTTTTTCCTCCAGTTCACCAGAGACGAGTCGTGCGGTAAGTGCACTCCCTGTCGGGCAGGGATACCTAAGATGCTAGAATTACTGACCAAGATAACGAACGGCGAGGGAACGATGGAAGACTTGAGCACCATCGAAGAACTTGCTGAGATGGTAAGCTCCTGCTCACTTTGTGGACTCGGGCAGACTTCGCCTAATCCTGTGCTGACTACTGTGCGACATTTCAGGGAGGAGTACGAAGCCCATATCATGGACAAGCGGTGCCCGGCTGCAGTATGTCAGGCGTTATTTCCGTCACCTTGTCAGCATACTTGCCCGGTGGGCATTAATATCCCGAAATATATTGCTCATATTGCTGCCGGGGAGTATTTGGAGGCGGTGGAGACTATCAGAGAACGCAACCCATTCCCAGCAATATGTGGGCGAATCTGCCATCATCCATGCGAATACAAGTGCCGGCGAAAAGATATTGATGAACCTATGGCTATTCGGGCACTCAAGCGATTTGCTGCCGATTGGTATTTTGATAATCTCGATAAAGTGCCCCCACCTCAGCCTTTTCCCAGGACTAAGCCTCAGAAGGTGGCTGTGGTCGGGGCTGGTCCAACAGGTCTTAGCTGTGCCTATTTCTTGGCGCAGATGGGATATGGTGTGACGGTGTTTGAAGCGCTTCCAGTGGGTGGTGGGATGCTTGCTGTAGCCATCCCGGAGTTCCGCTTACCGCGTAAAGTTATCGAACAGGAAATCGAGTACATTGCAAAGCGGGGGGTGGAGATCAGGTATAGCACACCGATAAACGAGAATTTCCGTGTGAGGCACCTTCTGCAAAGTGGCTACGATGCGGTTTTTATCGCCGCAGGAGCACAAAAAAGCCAGCGGATAGGGATTCCTGGCGAGGTGGAGGGACTGACCGGTCTTTATTATGGCCTCACTTTTTTGCGTGATGTCAAAATTGGTAGGCAGACGAAGATCGAGCGGAGAGTAGCTGTTATCGGTGGCGGTAATGTGGCTATAGATTCAGCACGTGCTGCGCTAAGACTCGGGGCAGAAGAGGTGAACATCTATTACCGCCGCACTCGAGAGGAGATGCCAGTGTCCGAGGTGGAATATGAGGGGGCAGTGGCTGAGGGGGTTAAGATGAACTTCTTAGTCAACCCAGTGCGGATTTTGAGTGAGAACTGGAAGGTCACAGGTTTGCGGTGCGTTCGCATGGAGTTGGGAGATATCGATGCAAGCGGTAGACGCAGGCCAGCACCTATCCCGGGCTCTGATTTCGTGGTGGAGGCAGACGCAGTAATTGCTGCTGTGGGGCAAGCGCCAGACCTCTCTTTCTTGCCCCCGGATAGCCGCCTGGAAAGAACAGAGTGGGATCGACTTCGAATCGACTCCAACACTTTAGCTACTAATGTCCCTGGCATTTTCGCTGGCGGTGACTTTGTCAGGGGTCCTGACATGGTAATATATGCTATTGCTGACGGGAGGAGGGCGGCTATAGCTATAGACAAGTATCTCAGGGGAGATACATCTAGAGTGGAGTTGCACGAGCTTAAACGTAAAGTTGAGATTGCTGAAGAGTTGCCTATTGATGTGGCTAAAGAAATATGGAAAGAACAACCCCGGCGAGAGGCACCAACGCTTCCCGTAGAGAAAAGGCGGCAGAGCTTTGAAGAGATAGAACTGCCTCTTACAGAAGAAGAAGCCAGAAGGGAAGCTAAAAGGTGCCTGAGATGCGACCTTGAGGTAGGAGAATAAGGATGAACGAGATTACTTTAACCATCAACGGGAAACAGGTCAAAGGGAAAGAAGGTGATACTATCCTTGAGGTTTGCAAGGCGAATAATATCGACCTTCCAACGCTGTGTCATTACGATGGGCTGAGCGATGTGGCTGCTTGCAGGCTCTGTCTGGTGGAAATAGAAGGAGAAAGGCGAGTGATGCCGGCCTGTACTTATCCTGCACGGGATGGTTTGGTAGTGCAGACACATACTGAAAAACTGGAGAAATATCGTCGTCTCATCCTCGAGTTGATGTTTACCGAGAAAAACCATCTATGTGCACAATGTGTAGCTAGTGGAGAATGTGAATTACAGGCACTCGCTTATCGCTATCAGATGGACAACTTACGATATCCCCTTTCCTGGCCATCATTGCCCGTGGACTCGGTGAACAAATATCTGGTTGTTGACCATAACCGATGTGTTCTTTGTGGACGCTGCATACGGGCGTGTGACGAATTTGCTGGTATCCATATTCTGGACTTTGGTTACCGTGGCTGGCGGGACAGGGTGGTGGCTGACCTGGGTCAACCACTTGGGGAGTCCTCATGCATTTCTTGCGGGGCTTGTTTCCAGGTTTGTCCCACCGGTGCTATTTTCTCAAAGTCCAGCGCTTATAAGGGCAGGAGTTCAGAATGTGAGCAGGTGACAAGTGTTTGTCCGATATGCGGTGTCGGCTGTGAGATTAAGGCATTTATCAAAGACAACAGGGTAGTGAAAATTGACAGCCCTGACCTTTCCAAACCGCGTGGTCTGCTGTGCAGGAAAGGGCGTTTTTCTTTCTCGCAGGTAACTGCCAAACGCATTCTGACCCCGCTAAAGCGGAGCAACGGTAAGCTAGAGCCTTGTTCCTTGGCGGAGGCTATAGAGATTGTGTCTACCAAGTTACGGGATATGAAGACACGTCACGGCGCTAATAGTATTGCTGGGTTGATTTCGAGCCAATTATCTAACGAGTCTGCCAGGGCTTTCAAGGAGTTTATAACGGGCTCTCTAGGAAGTAAGCGACTTGATAGCCTGGATGGGGATTATTTCAGGGTTGTCGGGCAGGCATTGCAAGCATCAGATGGTAAAAAGGAGTTAAAAGACCTCGAACTCCGCTCAGTCGAGGAACTATTGGAGGCCGATTGCCTGTTTGTGGCTGGCGCTGATCCTCTGGAGACCCATCCTGTGATTGGTTCCCTCATTGTCCGTGCAGTCAGGCGAAATGGGGCGAATCTCATTGTTTTCGACGCTGTGAGAAACAGTTTTCCTTATCAAGCGGTGTTGTGGTTGTGTCCGGACAAAGGTAAGGAAGAGTTAGCCATTAAAGCTTTGTCTAGAATAATTATTGACGAAGGTGTGATCGGCAACCCGGCCAGGAACAAAAAGTTTGCTGCTTCGCTTTCGGACATTAAGCCAGCAGATGTTTGTGAGCGCGCAGGTCTTGATTATGAAGGACTGAAGAGTGCTGCTTCTATGGTAGCTAAGGCAAAGCGCTGTGTTGTTATCTATGGGCAGGGGTTTTTGCAGCAAGAGAAGCCGGGATTGGTAGCATTGCTTTTTGGCCTAGCGAGCTTATTTGGAGACGGGGGACGGACATTGAAGACGCTGTGGTTAAAGCCGGGAGGAAATAGCGTTGGGCTCTGGAATACGGAGGTGGTCAATAGTGGTGAGTTCAGTTTGGCAAAGTTACTCAAAGACGGTTCCATAAAGGCTTTGTACTTACTCTTAGGTGAAGATTGCTCCGAGTTGCCTGGATTGGCAGCTCGTCCTAGCGGTATTGAATTCCTCGTGGCACAGGCAAGCTTTATGTCTGGTGTTGTCTCCGAAGCAGACGTGGTATTGCCGTCACCACTCTGGACAGAGGTCAGCGGGACTTATACTACCATCGATGGCCTAACTAAACATACCACGCGGCTTGTCAGGCCACCGGAAGGAATTCGTGCTGACTGGGAACTCATCAGCGAGGTCGACAGGCGGCTCAGCAGGTAATCACTAAATAGAGGGAGTTGTTTCTATGGCGAAAGTGAAGGTAGCTACTGTTTGGCTGGAAGCTTGTTCCGGATGTCATATGTCATTTCTAGATATAGATGAGGCGATAGTGGAATTACTTAATGCGGTTGAGTTTACTAGGAGCCCGATCACCGATATCAAGGAGTTCTCGCCAGTGGACGTAGGTATAGTGGAAGGTTCGGTAGGAAATACGGAGGAAGAAGAGGTTTTGAAAGAACTCAGGGCTAACTGTAAGATTTTGATGGCTTGGGGTGATTGCGCTTGTTTTGGTGGAGTCTGTGGAATGCGCAGTACATTTGACAAAGATGAGGTGCTAAGGCGTGCCTATATTGAGACTGAGAGCACCTGTGATGGGAAAATACCTCGTCCACCCGGGGTACCAGCGTTGCTGGAGCAGGTGAAGCCGGTGAACCACGTGGTAAAGGTGGACTGCTATGTGCCAGGTTGTCCTCCAGATGCCAAGGCAATTCTCTACGCTTTAAAGGAACTATTGGAGGGGCGGATACCTGTGTTGCCCAGTGAAATGATGCGCTTTGATTAAAAGAGGTGCAGAATGGCGACTGAAGTTAAGAAGACCAAGGAAATTCCTGAAAATCGTAAAACAATTGAGATAAACCCGGTCACCAGGCTTGAGGGTCACGGTAAGGTGACCATTCAACTTGATGATAACGGGAATGTTCTGGATGCTCGATTTCATGTGACTCAATTCCGTGGCTTTGAGAAGTTCTGCGAGGGCAGAGTGTTCTGGGAGATGCCTGTGATCACTCCGCGAATTTGTGGTATCTGCCCGGTGAGCCATCATTTAGCCTCTGCCAAAGCTTGCGATGCAATTCTTGGTGTTGAACTGACCCGACCGGCAAAGTTACTTCGAGAGCTAATGCATATGGGACAATTTATCCAGTCGCATGCTCTCCACTTTTTCCATCTGGCTAGTCCAGATTTACTTCTGGGGCTGGACTATGAGCCAGCGAAGCGGAATGTGGTGGGGTTGATTGAGACGAACCCCGAGCTTGCTATCAAAGGTGTGAGGCTTCGTGGTTTCGGGCAGGCAATTATTCAAGCCATCGGCGGGAAAAAGGTTCATCCTAATGGTGCAGTGCCCGGGGGCATGAACACAGCGTTATCACCATCTGACCGCGACCGTTTTCTCAGACAAATTGACCAGATGATAGCTGATGCTGAGGCTGCTATTGGGATAATAAAGCAATTTTATGAGCGCAACAAAGATTTTGTCTGTACATGTGCAAGCTTTCCTACAGGATATCTGGGATTGGTGGACAAAGACAATAATCTCGAACTTTATGATGGCAAATTGAGGCTAATTGATGCTGAAGGTAAGGTTCTTGAAGACCAGTTCGATCCTGCTAACTACCTGAATATCATCAATGAGTATGTGGAAGACTGGTCATATCTCAAGTTCCCCTTTTATAAAAAGCAAGGTTATCCGAAGGGAGTCTACAGGGCTGGTCCTCTGGCTCGTTTGAATGTCTGTGGGGCGATATCAACTTATAGGGCCCAATCAGAGCTCAAAAATTTTAAAAGCTTGGGTAAGAATGGCATAGTGGAAGGTTCGCTCTACTACCATTATGCACGTCTCATCGAATTACTTTATTCTTTGGAAAGAGCTCAGCAATTGCTGGAAGATAAGGATATTTGTTCTACAGATTTGATTGTAGAGTCCGGAAAATATAACGAGCAAGGTGTGGGAGTTATCGAAGCTCCCAGGGGCACTTTGTTTCATCATTACTGGGTGGATGATACTGGTAAGATCCTGAAGGTTAATCTTATTGTGGCCACAGGTAACAACAACTGGGCAATGAACCGTGCGGTGTATGAGGTGGCTAAGGAGTTCATAAAAAATGGCAAGGTCACTGAGGGTATCCTCAACCGGGTAGAAGTGGCGATCCGCTGTTACGATCCCTGTCTCTCTTGCTCCACACACGTTCTAGGCCAGATGCCGTTCAGAGTGCAGCTTATCTCACAGAAGGGCGAACTTTTGGGAGAGCTGACGAACTGAGATTGTCTCTGTTAGTCCCCCTGAGGACTTTGTCTCGATAAGAGACGGGGTTACTTTTTAAGCGCTCCAACTTTTAACAATGGGCATCTTGCACAACAGTAAGTAATTTTGTATTATATTTTGGCTTTGCTGATTTTCTGGCAGGCATCAGCGTGCAGTTAAAGGAGGTAAATTATGTGGCGTACAGTAACCACTGGTGGAGCGCATGTGGAGGAGGCTGTCAAGCAGTTGTTACCCCCATGTCAGATTAAATGTCCCATCAACGAAGATATCCAGCGGACTAATGTGCTTATCTCCCTTTTGCCCAGGGATATCGAGTCAGCCAAAAATGGCATAATTCAGATAGGTGATTACCTCTACGAAAAGAACCCGTTTTTCAACATCTGCGGCTATATTTGTGGTTTGTGTGAACTTGAGTGCAACTATAAGACCAAAGGTGGAGCGATAAGGCGCAGGCTGTTAAAAAGGTTCCTCTCAGACTATTATACGGACTACTTGAACCAAAGGGAGGAACTGAACATAGTCAAAGACAAGGAAAATGTGGCGATTGTGGGGGGTGGGCCGGGTGGTCTGATGTGTGCCTACTATCTGGCGAAGAGAGGGTACAAGCCGACGATTTTTGAAGCTTCAAACAGGCTGGGTGGGGCTTTGTGGCTTATACCTGACTACCGTCTTCCGGACGACGTGCTAAAGACTACCATTGACAATCTGGTACGGATTGCCGGGATAGATGTCAAGTTTAATTCTGAGGTAGGTAAAGGTAAGCTTACTTTTGAAAGATTGAGGATGCAGGGGTATAAGGCAATATTTTTGGCGAAAGGGACGCCTTACCCCAGAATATTGACCTTCGATGGTAAACCAGTGGAGGGGCAGGACCTATCCGGAGTGTTGTACGGGCATACTTTGCTTTACGAGATCAGCCATGGGAATATCGAGCCCGACTATTTTAAGTACCGCAAGGTGATTGTGATTGGTGGTGGGAATGTGGCGTTTGATGTTGCGCGCTCGGTGAGGAGACTTGGGGGCGAGGTAACTGTGGTATGTTTGGAGTGCGAAGATAAAAGTTCTCGCGATGGTATTCCTGCCGATGAGGAGGAAATAAGGGGAGCCTGGGAAGAGGGAATTCAAATAGTATATTCCCGGGGTGTACAGAAGATAATTGGTGAAGCAGGCAGGTTCAGAAAGATTGTGTCTCCAAAGTGTACCTGTGTCTTTGATGAGCAGGGATTTAATCCGAAGTTTGACTTATCGGACACGATAGAGCTGGATGGAGACGTTCTTATAATAACTATAGGGCAGGGGCCTGACCGGGTTGTTCTAGAGAATGAGATGCTTCTCGATGAGAGGGGCAGGCTGGCCGTTGACCCTCACACCTTACAAAGTCTTAAATTCCGTGACGTCTTTATTGGTGGTGATGTCCGCCGGATAGGGTTCATGGTTGAGGCGATGAAAGAAGGGATGGAAGCCGCTGAGTCTATCCACAGGTATCTCAGGGGACTGAATATGACTGAGGGTAGACGAAGAGACTTTGAGAAATTCGATATCCCGCTCAGATCCAACTATAAGCCGCCAACTGAGGTGGTCTGGATACCGCCTGAGCAGAGGATGCATTTTCAGTTGTTTGAAAGAGGGCTTACCCTCGATGAAGCTATAGAGGAAGCGAAAAGATGCGCTACTTGTGGTCCCTGTGTATCATGCAAAGCCTGCATATCTATTGGGTTTGAGAAGTCACTTTATTCTGTCCAGGTGGATGAGGATAGATGCAGCGGGTGTGGAATTTGTGTGTACTCCTGTAATTACGGGTCAGCGCATCTTGTGGAGAGAGAGGGCAAAATCATCTCTGCCACTGATATGTTCCGATGCAAGTCTTGTGGCATGTGTGTAGCTGCTTGCCCTTCTGATGCCAGAAAAATGGTCGAGGACCTGACTTACGAGAAAATCGATAAAGTTTATGCGGCGTTGCAGTAACTACAAACTAAGATGTAAGGAGGAGAAGTGAACAATTTCGAACCTAAATTAGTCTGTTTTTCTTGCAAATTTAGTTGGGGATATTTGGCTGATGAGGCTCAGCTAGCTGCCCAAATAAAGAACTGGGTGCCTATAATTTGTAGCGGCAAAATAGATGCCGCCCATATTGTAGATGCATTTAAGAACGGGGCTGACGGTGTTCTTATTTTAGGTTGTCCTGAGGGGGACTGCCATTATCAGGACGGTAATTTTGAGGCACGGAAGAGAGTTTATCTATTGAGAAAGTTGCTGAGTTCTTACGGTATCGAGACGGAGCGGGTGCGCATAGTGCTCTCTTCAGACCCCGAAGGTAAAGAGATACTTAATCATGTTAAAGATATGACTGAAACTTTGCGCAGTATGGGACCGGTAAAGAAGATCAAACCGGTGAGTCGAGCATTAGCTGCTGCAAAAGCAAAAAGGTAAGGAAGGAGAACAAGCGATGGCGAATAAACCGAAGGTTGCAATCTGTTGGCTGGGTAGTTGTGGTGGTTGTGACGAGGCTGTAGTTGACCTGAACGAGGCAGTTTTGCAGGTGGCTGAGGCTGTGGATATCATACTGTGGCCAGTGGCTATGGACTTTAAGTACCACCACATTGAGGAGCTGAAGGACAAAGAAATAGCCTTGAGCATTATCAATGGGCATGTGAGGAATTCCGACCATGAAGAGGTAGCAGAACTCTTAAGACGAAAATCGCAGTTAGTACTCGCTTTTGGTGCTTGCGCTTGTTTTGGTGGTACGCCGGGAATGGCGAATTTTACTACTAAAGAGGATATATTTAACTGGGTTTATCGTGATGCGCCCACTGTTGTGAACCCAAAAGGTAATGTCCCTCAGCCCAAATCCAAGGTAAATGGCAAAGAGTTGACGCTGCCTGAGTTTTATGAGCAGGTATATGCTCTTAATCAGATTATAGATGTTGATTATTACCTTCCAGGTTGTCCACCACCACCTGATCTGATAGCCAGTGCGGTCAACGCGGTTTTGGCGGGCAAGTTGCCACCGCGAGGTTCAACCTTAGCCCCTCACAAAGCTCTTTGTGATACTTGTGAGCGGAACAAAACAAAGCCTCCACGAATTGCGTTGAAGGACGTCAAGCGTATTCATGAAGTGGAAGCTAACCCGGATACATGTTTTCTTGCGCAAGGGGTACTTTGTCTGGGACCAGCGACCCGTTCGGGATGTGGTGAGGTCTGCATGAAGATAAACTTGCCGTGCAGGGGTTGCTTTGGTCCTGTGGAAGGGGTACAAGATGCTGGGACGAAGTTTGTCTCTGCATTAGCTTCTATGCTAGATGCTGATGATGAAAAGGAAGTAAAGAGGCTTGTGGATAAAATAGACGACCTTGCCGGCTACCTCTACCGGTTCTCGGCGCCGGTGTCAGCGCTGGTGCGCAAAAGAATATAGGGAGTAAGGAGTTAGTAGAAATGGCAAAGAATATAACTATAAACCCGATTACAAGGCTCGAGGGACACGGTAAAATTGAGATTTTTTTGGACAACAAGGGTAACGTGGAAGATGCCTACTGGCAGGTGGTTGAGCTAAGAGGTTTTGAAAGGTTCTGCATTGGTAGACCAGTGGAGGAGATGCCAAGGATAACACCTAATATTTGTGGCGTTTGTCCTACACCCCATAATATGGCATCTACAAAGGCAGTGGACGATGTGTATAGCGTTGAGCCCACCCCGGCGGCAAAATTGGTAAGGCAGCTCCACTATAATGCGTTTATGCTCGAAGACCACTATATTCACTTTTTCTTCCTCTCTGCCCCGGACTTTGTTGTCGGTCCAGATGCTGATCCGGCGGCAAGGAATATACTCGGCGTTATTGGCAGGGTGGGGTTAGATATAGGGAAAAAAGTAATTGACATAAGAAAACGATGCCGCGATATCATTCGCCTTGTCGGTAGCAAGGCACCCCATCCTGAAGGCGGGTTACCTGGTGGTGTACCTAGAGGTGTCACCGAGGAAGAAAGAAAATGGATTAGAGACACGGCAAATGATTCAGTGGAGTTTGCTCAATTTGCCCTTAAGCTATTCAAAGAGGCTGTGCTTGGCGAAAAGAAATACCTTGACCTGATCTTGCACGATGCTTATAAGCTAAATGTCTATAACATGGGACTGGTGGATGCCGACAAAAAAGTGAATTTCTACGAAGGTAAAATTAGAGTCACAGACACTAAAGGAAATGAGTATGCATTGTTCGACCCCAGGGACTATGTTGATTACATTGGCGAGTGGGTTGAACCCTGGACATATATCAGATTGACTCACCTTAGAAAATTGGGTTGGAATGGATTGATAGAGGGAGATAAGACATCGTTATATCGTGTTGGTCCTCTTGCCCGGCTGAATGCTGCCGATGGTATGGCAACTCCTCTGGCGCAGAAAGCGTATGAGGAGATGTTTGACACGTTAGGGGGCAAGCCCAGCAATCATACCCTAGCTTTCCACTGGGCACGGTTAATAGAAGCGCTTCAGGCTGCTGAGGACATGCAGCGGATAGCGAATGAACCTCTTTTAACCAGCAAGGATATACGGAATATGAACTTAAGACTCAAGAGGATAGGTATCGGGTGTGTTGAGGCAGCAAGGGGAACTTTAATACACCATTATGAGACCGATGATAGAGGGCTGGTCACAAGAGCCAATCTTATAGTAGCTACGCAGCATAATGCAGCTCCTATTTGTCTTTCTGTTAAGAAAGCCGCAATGGGGTTTGTGAAAGGTCCTGAGGTTAAAGAGGGACTGCTAAACATGGTGGAAATGGCTTTCAGGCCTTACGACCCATGCCTGGCATGTGCCACACATACGCTTCCCGGGAAAATGCCCCTCGAAGTGAACCTCAGAGACGGAAGCGGCAAGATAGTAAGGACGCTCTCCAGGAAGTAGAAGGTCTATATCTACAGGCCTTTCGTACAATTTGTAGTGGTGCTTTCATAAGACCACGCATCTATTGTCATCCTGGTATTGTATTTTCTTGTTACTTGATTATTTCCGGAACAGATAGGAGAATAGAAGTGTCTAGCACGGCTCGTGGGTAAGAGGCGACGAAATAGCTGCAGCAGCGCTGCTGGGGCCGTTGTCGCTCGTTCAAGAGATTGCAATGTTGCGTGATAAAGGTGAGACAGGATGCTATAATTCGAGTTCAGTCGATATTTTGGTGCTAACTTTATACAAAGGCTCGGCTTGGATATAGATTGAAAGCAGATGGAGTGATAGCATGGACAACCAATTTGATGAGCTTGAAAGGCAAATAACGGCTAGGATGAAGGAGATGTATGGTGAGAGAGTCGTTGACCACGCGATGAATCCTCGGAATCTAGGTGATCTCAGCGATGCTGATGGTTTTGCAGTTGTTTGTAGCCAGTGTGGTGAAGTAATGAAGATGTGGATTAAGGTAGACAGGGCACAGGTAGCGGAAGTAACATTCTGGACAGATGGTTGTGGTGCTACAGTCGCTTGCGGAAGTGTTGCCACCGAACTGGTCAAAGGCAAGGATATCGCTGAAGTGCTGGCAATCTGTGAGGAGGACATTTCTCGGGCATTGGGTGGGCTGCCAGAAGGTAATTACCATTGTGCATCGTTGGCAGTTAGCGCGATCAAGGCAGCAGTGAAAGACTATATCTCCCTGAGAAGAGAACCGTGGAGGAAGGCTTATAGGCGACCTTGGGGCTATTCTAATGTCTAACGCTAGAGCCGTTAAACGAACACCTCCGATTGTTGCGATAGTGGGCACATCAAAATCAGGCAAAACTACGCTGATAGAGTCACTTATTGTGAAGTTGAAGTCTCGCGGTTACAAGGTGGGGACCATAAAACATGCTTTAGCTAAGCCCTCCTTTGATAAGGCACACAAGGATAGCTGGCGGCATATTCAAGCAGGGAGTGCGGCGACTTTGATACTCTCTTCTACTCAACTGGTGTTGATTAAGCCGGTGTTGCACGAGCTTTCCCTCGGTGAGGCGGCACAAATCCTGGGAGCAGATTATGATATTCTGCTCGCTGAAGGGTTCAAGCAAAGCGAGGTGCCAAAAATAAAGCTCTACAGAGATTCAGATAAGGTAAATGCCTTTGATTTGAAAAACCTGATAGCTGTTGTGACGGAGAAACCGATTGAATGCGGGGTTAGAAATTTTTCTCCAAAAGCAATTGAAGAGCTGGTGGATTTTATGGAAGAGAATTTTTTGAAACACGGGCGAAAGAAGGGGTAAGGTTTGGAGGCACTAGTTTGGTAATGATTGTTGCGAATACCAGGTAGCTTGGGGTCATATTCTAGACCGGGAGAGCCGCAGTTTGTTAGTTAACTGCATTATCGATGGCATTGAGATTAAAGCCAGGAAAGGCGAAAAGATCCTCTGGGTAGCTCTAGATAACGGATTCTATATTCCCAATCTTTGTGCTATCAGGGGAGTAAATCCACCTTTTGCTTCCTGCCGCCTTTGCTTTGTGGAAATTGAAGGCAGGCAGTTTCCGGTCACATCTTGTACCGAGCCAGTAAGCGATGGTATGGTAGTACATCTTAATACCCCTCGGGTAAACAAACTACGGAGCACTGCTTTCGAATTTCTAATTAGTCATCATCACCTAGATTGCGCTCACTGTGCCAAAAATGGAAAGTGCGGGCTTCAGGATACAGCTGCTCGCTTGAAGTTAAGGCTAAAGCCCAAGAGGTTGAAACAGATACCCAGAAATCTACCTGTAGACTCAAGCCATCCACTATTTATATATGACCCGAACAAATGCATTCTCTGTGGTAAATGTGTCTGGGTGTGTCACGAAAAAGGTGCGGGCACTCTTGATTTTGCTTTCCGGGGTATTGATACTGTTGTCAGTACTTTTGCTGGTATGCCGCTAGCAGAGGCTGAGTGTGAAGCTTGCTTGGCTTGTGTGGATGTGTGCCCGGTAGGTGCTCTGGTACCTAAGGAGAACATTCCATCCATTTTTATCCCCAGGGCTGGGATATAAGCAACCGGACTTCAGTCTTCCCAGGCGTCCTTGCCGATTAACGGTACAAATCTGCAGCCACCCAGGTTATCAACAAGGACTTTGTTGCCCTTCTTGCTGACTTTGAATAAGTCCTGTTCCCATTTTGTTCCTACCGGTATGACCATTCTGCCATTTTTAGCCAACTGTTCGAGTAATGTGTGCGGGATTTGTGGTGCTCCAGCAGTAACTATTATGGCATCATAGGGAGCACCTTGTGGCCAGCCTAAAGTTTCGCTTGCTAGATGGATCTCTATGTTTTTATAGCCAAGCTTATCCAAGACTGTTTTTGCAGAGTCTGCAAGTTCAGGTATGCGTTCAACGCTGACAACCCATCTGGCTAATTCAGCGAGTATTGCAGTTTGGTAACCGCTCCCCGTCCCGATTTCTAGCACCTTCTCATCGCTTCTCAGTCCCAGAGCCTGTGTCATCAAAGCCACGATGAATGGTTGTGAGATGGTCTGTCCGTAACCTATACTTAGCGGTATATCTTCGTAAGCGAGGTTGTAGGATTCCGGTGGCACGAAGAGTTCTCGTGGTACCCGTTCCATCGCCGAAAGCACACGTCTATCTGATATCTCTCGGCGCAGTGATTCAAATAGCCGGGCTCGGCTTGCCTCAAGACTCACTCCGTTTTACCTTCAGCCTAGTATAAAGCTCAGGATGATAAGAATTAAGAACAAGCTAGCAGCTATAATGCCTATCTGCCTTAACTCTGGCAGTAAGTATTTATGCTGTTCTTTTTGTGCTTGTGACAAAGTTGCTGTACCTGCGGCTGCCGTTACTATTGCCTTGGAAGGCTGGCTGGTTGCAGTCGTTCCCTTAGGGGCCCCTCCGGCTGGCTTTGTCGTCCGGTACCTTGCTCTTCGTTTTGCCCTCTTTTTCTTCATCGACACCTCACTTTGCTATCTTAATCCGCTATATGCTCTATTTGTGTATAGGCTTTGGTTGTGGAGACATGGGCATGCCCTAAAAGCTCTTTGACTGACTGTAAGTCAGCGCCACTTTTTAGCTTTTGGATAGCGAAGCTGTGTCTGATATTGCGTGGAGTCACCTTGATCTCTAACCCAGCCTTGTTAGCATAATGCTGTACTATTTGCCAAAAACCCTGTCGTGTAAGCCGTTCGCCGCGCCGATTTACAAACAGCGCGGTTTCCTTTTCGTCATTAGTTAACTGTAAACGAGCATTGTCACGATACTCCTTGATAACTTGTGCGACTTTATCGTCAATCGGTATAACCCTTGTTCTGGAACCTCGACTTACGCATTTCACAGTATTCTTTTTGAGATTGATGTCTTTTACGTTCAATGCCATAAGCTCACTGGCTCTTAAGCCAGTAGCGTACAGTAATTCCAGCATCGCCTTATCCCTCTTTGCTTCTGGGGTAGAGAGCTTGGCTGGCTCAGCCAGCAGATTGCGGATGTCTGATACTGACAGGGATTTTGGTGTAGGTTTTCTTACTTTAGGCGAGGTTAAAATGGGGGTCAGATCATCTTGTAGTTTGCCTTTCTCCAGTAAGAAGGCGATGAAGGACTTAGCGGCAGCAACCTTACGGGCTACAGTGGAGGGTTTGTAGCCCTTATCTTTAAGAGAATGCAAGTACCCAGATAGGAGCTTCGCATCCAGACGTAACCGTGTTTGTTCTTCTTCTGGTACTGCTGACTCTATGTATTCAATCAATTGATTCAGGTCGCTTGTATAGGCAAGCAGAGTATTCTGGGAATACTTCTTTTCTTTAGTCAGGTAATCAAGGAATGGAGCTGTACTCGCTCGAATTTCGGAAAGCATTTTCGGTTTATATTTTAACATAAAGTTGGAAATAGGGCTATATATTTTTGTTTTATAGTTTGACCTTTTGTTTCGTTTTCTGGTCGGTGTTACAATAAATTCAAGATTATGTCCAAGTTTTTTGTCCAGCAGCTTAAGACATTGCCAGCGAAACCCGGCGTTTACATTTTTAAGGACAACCGGGGCAAGGTTATATATGTGGGCAAGGCGGCGTGTCTGAGCAGCCGTGTACAGGCTTATTTTAGTCATGGTTCTACTCTTTCCGATAAGCACCAGAAATTAGTAGCCAACATAAGTGATATTGAGACTATTGTGACTGATTCCGAACAGGAAGCTCTTATTCTAGAGTGTAACCTGATTAAGAAATACCGTCCGAGCTATAACGTCCGTCTCAAGGATGACAAGAGTTTTCCTTACCTAAAGATCGGTTTGAAGGAGGAATGGCCAACTGTGCGCATCACTCGGCGTTTTGTGAAGGACGGTGACAGGTATTTTGGTCCGTTTGCCAGCGCGAGTTCGGTGCGGCAGACTCTAAGATTACTAAAGAAGATATTCCCCTTCCGATCTTGCAGTAAGGCTATTACAGGGAATGCCACAAGACCATGTCTTGAGTATCATATCAAGCGTTGTCTCGGTCCTTGTACTGGGGCTGTGAGTAAGGAGCAGTATGCGGAAATCATAAAACAAGTCATCTTATTTCTGGAGGGCAGGCAAGAGCTGGTAGCTCGTGAGCTGAAGCAAAAGATGGGCGAAGCGTCGAAGAGGTTAGATTTTGAAAGGGCTGCTATGCTGCGGGACCAGATTCGGGCTGTAGAGAAGGTTATTGAAGGACAGAAAATAGCTGTTGCAGTGCGGGGTGATTACGATGCTATTGCTATGGAACAAACGAAGGACCTGGCTTATGTGGTGGTGTTTTTTATAAGAAACGATAGGTTCATTGGGCGTGAATATTTTCTGTTGGATGGCACTTATGGCGAGGAGCCTGGACAAATCTTGACCAGTTTTGTTAAGCAGTACTACACCTCGGCTACTTCTATTCCACCTCTTATCTTGTTACAGCATCCAGTCGAGGAACCGGAGACCCTGTCTAAGTGGTTGATGAGTTTAAGGGGTGCAGTCGTCAAGTTGATTGTGCCACAACGTGGAGTTAAAAAACAGTTAATGGATACTGTTGCCGAAAATGCCCGACAGGGGCTACTGATGTATCAAGCAAAGCAGTCGACAACAGTGCAGACAGCTTTAGTTTTAGAAGAGTTGAAGGAAAGGCTTGGTTTACCTAGTCTCCCTATCAGAATAGAAGGTTATGATGTGTCTAATATCCGGGGTAGATCGGCGGTAGGTGGCATGGTAGTTTTTGAAAGGGGATTTGCAAAGCCAGCTCACTATCGGCGTTTCAAGATTGTGATGGATTGCATCGATGATTATGCCATGATACGGGAGATGCTAACAAGACGTTTCAAGCGCTACTTAGTGGGTGGAGCTACGTGGTCGGTGACCCCTGACCTTGTTCTTATCGATGGTGGCAGGGGGCATCTAAATGCAGCTTTAGAAGTAATGAAAGAGCTTGAAATTGAGCATATCCCTGTTGTTAGTTTGGCTAAAGAAAACGAGGACTTGTTTGTACCAAACAACCCGGCACCGATTGAAATACCAAGGACTTCAGCAGCCTTGCATCTACTTCAAAGAGTGAGGGATGAAGCGCACCGTTTTGCCCTAGGGTATCACCGGAAATTGCGGCAAAGGGACGCTATGACCTCATTGCTCGATGCTATTCCGGGTGTGGGACCAAAGCGCAAGAAGGCTTTACTTCGTAGGTTTGGCTCATTGGAACGGATAATGGCGGCTTCAGTAGAGGAGCTTACCTCGACAAAAGGAATACCCCGAAAGTTGGCCGCAAAGATAAAGGAGTATTTGTAAATACTTCGGTCTGATGTTGTGGAGGTCCTGCGTGTGACAAGTCGGAGATATCGAGGTAGTGGTTGACGGGGTATGGCGTTTTCTTTGCAGGTCGGGCAGGGCATCATTTGACATAATGGGAGGTATCCGTCTTTGGTCAGGTCGTGGGTGTGTCCTAAGTGTTTAGGCGATTTGGATAAATTTTATATAGAAGAAGGTGATACTATGGTCACAGACGAGAAAATAGTCTGTCCCAATTGTGGGTACACTATGGAAGGCGCAGTGGGCGAGTGTTGTGAAAGTGAAGAGTGTGAGCACGGAACGGGTGAAAATCATAAGGTGGAGTTACGATAATTTACTAGCTCAGGAATATTGTGGAGCGGGTGAGGAGATTCGAACTCCCGACGTCTTGCTTGGGAAGCAAGCATTCTGCCGCTGAATTACACCCGCTTTGTGCTTATATTAAACTGCTTTTTATTATCAGTGTCAAAGTTTGTTTTTTAATAGGCAGGCTATTTAGGTTCAAGCCATTCTGGGACTACCGCATTTTTGATTGAATCATGGGACGGGATGTACGGCTTAATGTCAAGCAATGGTGTTCCATTAATCGCGTCAAGCCCTGCAACTTTAAGGATATTTCCCTGGCGCTCAAGCAACTTTACTACTGTTATACCTATCGGGTTGGGGCGGCTTGGGCTCCGGCTGGCAAATACTCCGACTAGCGGTAATGAGTCCTCACCTCGAGGATGCACTTTTATTGGCGGTTGTTGCCTTTGGGGCAGTTTATGCATCCAATAAACAATTATGAGATGGGAGAACTCTTCTACGCCATCCAGTGCTGTTTCTAGTTTCTTGTCGACGATTATTTCGGAGATAACTTTCTGCCACCTCCTTTGTCCTGGCTCTTCAAGTTTGTTTCTTACTATTCCAATGGGCATTAAGTGAGCTTTCAGTTTTGCCATCCAGTCAGTTTTTCAGCTTTAATTCATAAAACCAGCTTCTTTCTATCTGAGAGGCGAATTATACCAGCGGTGTAAGTGTCAATAACTTTTTAGCGATTTGTGGATATTTGGCAATAAACAGCAATTCATCTTCAACAAGTGGCTTCTGGCAGGCGACATTGGCGTATCTGACTAATTCCAGTATTGTTTCTGCCTCTTGACTATCTTTGAACTCTACTGCCATTTTACCCATGACATGTCTGAAGCCTGATATTCCGCCGTACTCACCGGTGCATATCTGGCTTCCAGTCTCGACAAGTTCTGGTTCACCTCTTCCGAGCTCGGTATAGCTGTACAGTTCGTAGTTTTGTGGGTCTTTTAGGACCCCATCGGCATGGATGCCCGAGGCGTGAGCAAATGCATTGGCACCGACCCCTGGTTGGTTAATGGGTATGGGCACCTTAAAAGCGTAACTGGCAAATTTAGCTATCCTCCATGCCATGTTAAGTTTAACGTGGTTACCTAACTGGTATTTTCCAGCGAATCCCTTAGATTTGGTCACTGCAAGGACGGTAGCGACCAGATCGGCATTGCCAGCTCGTTCTCCGATACCGTTCACGGTTGTGTTAATATAGGCGTCTTGTCCGGCATCCAGCACACCTTTAGCTCCGGCGAGCGAATTAGCTACTGCCATACCAAGATCACCATGGCAGTGAAGTTCTATAGGTATGTCTACTTCTTTTGCTAATGTTCGTGATGTCTCGTATATAGTGAAGGGATTATCATATCCTAGGGTGTCACAATATCTAAGACGGTGAGCACCGTGTAACTTTGCTTGAGAAGCAAATTTGACTAAGAAATCTAAGTCTGTTCTCGAGGCATCTTCGGCGTTTACGCCTATTGACTCAGCACCATACTCGCGTGCGGCATCTACTGCTTCGGTCATCATTTGAATGATGTCATCTCTGGTCTTGCGACCCAGAAATTTGCCCTGAATCATCTGGTCAGAGGTAGAAATTGACAAGTTGAGATGTTTGAGATTTGGCACAAGCTTGAAGGCGGTCTTTACGTCGTCTACAGTAGCTCTTATCCATCCTCCTAACCTCATCGGCTTCAACACACCCATCTCAGCCAGCTCTAGATTTGCTTGCAGGTAATTAGTTTCATGGTGAGTAGTGGGGAATCCGAATTCTGATTGGAAGACCCCCATCTCATTCAGGTAAAGATTTATCATTGTTTTCTCAAGTTTGGACAACCCCAGATTGGCAGTCTGAACGCCATCTCGGTTAGTTACGTCAATGATGTAAATTTTCCCCATCGGTATTCCTCCTGTTTTAGGAATTAAAGATTAAGGTAGCTAACGACTTAGTGACTCCCATTATACCGCGTGTGGGAGTGAGCAGTCTAGTAGAGGGTCTTGACAAAGTGTTTCAGGTGTGTTATATTAAAAAATGCCCCAAGTAGTCAAGCCTGAAGCGGTGAGGCACTGACGCAAGGTAGGCGAAGGCCGAAAAGCGTTGGATTGTGGAGCCGGGAAGGTGAGGTTACTTGGGGCAACTCATTTTCGTCTTTCTTCAGTTAGCTCTGGACTGAGTACGCCGATAAATGGCAGGTTTCTGTATTCTCCGCGGAAGTCCAGTCCGTAACCTACTACAAACTCATCCGGGATTTCAAAACCGATGTAGTGTAGTGGCACATCGACCAAGCGACGTACTCGCTTGTCTAGCAGGGTGCATACGCGCAAGCTGGCTGGTTTGTATGAAGTGAGGTGCCCCAGCACATAGTTGAGTGTCATTCCTGTATCTACAATATCTTCTACCATTATGACATCCAGTCCGGAAATGCTTGTAGTAAGATCCTTGGTTATTTTCACAACTGTTTCAGCGTCGGTGCCATAGTATGAGATTGCCATAAAATCTATATCAAGTGGTATTGATATATATTGCATAAGGTCGGACATGAAACAAATAACGCCCTTGAGGATACCTACTAAAAGTAGTTGCTTGCCAGCATAGTCTCGTGAAATTTGCTTCGCAAGTGCTTTTACACGGCGCTGGATTTGCGTATGGCTAAAAAGAACACGGTCTATTCCTCGTACTTTTGTAACTCCTAGATTTCCGTAGCCATATTTAGCTAATAGTCTTAAATAATCGTTTCTGGTGAGAAGTTTGATGTTTATATCAGGGTAAAGCTCACGCAGGCGGCGTACTTTACGGTTCTTCTCTGTGATCAGGCTTTGTTTTAAAGTTGTGAGTTCAATATAAAGGTCCAATTCTGGTAGATAAAAGTCGGGGGTAAACATCTCTGTTATCTTGCCGCCCTGCCATGACAAAGGGAAAGAGCGTGGTTCGTATAACCATTCGATCCTGTAAAAATCGAGCAGCTTGGCAAATTCTTCTTCACTGGGATGTCCAAAGGAAGAGGGCCTTAGTGATGAGGACGGTAATCTAGGGACTTCAGCCAGTCTCTGCCTTTTGCTTACTCTTGCTTTATGTTTGTCCTTGAGTAGTTGGCGGAGTTCGGCTTTTTCGAGTACCACGGAGACTATATTGGCCACTGTTGATGCAAAGTCTTTTTCAGCATGAGAAAAATGAGTCGGTTCGCGGGTGTAGATGCGAATTTGCCCGATTACCTCTCCGCCCTGTAGGATAGGAACTGCTAGGATTGAGCTTATTCTTTCCATTCCTGCGGCTTCTGGATATTGAGTCCGTTGGTCTTCTTTTGCATCGAAGATTGAGATTATCTTTCCTTCCATAACCTCGTGGAGGCTCCTCCGTGCATTTAGCGCTCCCTTTTTCAGGTACATATCGCTAAGACCGAAGGCAGCTACAATGTCCAGATGTTCTCTTTGTGTGCTTAAGAGCATGATGGTACAGCCTGTAGCCTTTAGGGCTTTAGTGGTGCTCTTGGCTATGGAGTTCAGAGCTTTTCTTAGTGGCAATGATGAGTTTGCACTTTTTGCTATCTGTTTGAAAGCCTGGGAAAAAGTGAGGTCGCTGTTTTCCACATGCCCCTCCAATTGTTTAGGACTCTAACCGCACTTAGTGTAGCCGCAGCTAGGACAGATATGGCAACCTTCTTGATAAATTAGGATATTCCCACACTCTGGACACTGTCCTGCCCAGTTCTTAGTCGTTTCTTGATCGTCAGTAGTACCGGTTCCTGTGTCTTTTACATATTTCTCCAGTACACTAGCGATAGCATCAGCACATGAAAGGATAGCACGTCCTTCTTCCCAAGCAACGGATGGACAGCGGATACCACGGAGGTGTTTTGTGATCGAAGCGGTATCAATGCCCGATCTTAAGGCTAAGGAGATGAGCCTGCTGGTAGCTTCTAGTTGTGCTGACGCACAGCCGCCTGCTTTGCCAAGGCTGGAAAATACTTCACAGATCCCCTTTTCATCGAAATTAACCGTAACATATATGTATCCACAGCCTGTCGTCACTCGTTCAGTGATCCCCTTAGTAACTTTAGGGCGATGTCTTGGTTTTAGCAGTGTTGTGGAAGCAGGTTCTTTAATATCACCGGTTGTCAGCACCTGGCTTTCACGACTGCGGTCGCGGTAAATCGTGATCCCTTTTAGACCGAGTTTGTGAGCGAGCAGGAACACTTTTGCCACATCTTCAACCGTTGCCTCGTGGGGCAAGTTAACTGTCTTGGAGACAGCACTATCAGTGTATTTTTGGAAAGCTGCCTGCATCTTTACGTGCCATTCTGGGGTAATATCATGGGCGGTGACAAAAACCTCTTTTACCCAGCCGGGGATACCTTCGAAATCCTTAAGCCGTTTCCCTTTAGCCAGCCCCTCCATAAATTCCTGTGAATAAAAGCCTTCTTTTTTAGCTATTGCTTCGAAATGTGGGTTAACCTCGATGAGTTCCGCGCCATCGAGGATATGACGAGTATAGCTGAGTGCGAAAAGTGGCTCAATGCCACTAGAACAGTTAGCAATTATGCTGAGCGTACCGGTGGGGGCGATGGTGGTCCGTGAGGCATTTCTCGGTCTTATTCCATTGCCTGTGTCATAAATGCTGCCCTTGAATGCAGGGAACACGCCCCGTTCTATTCCCAGTTTTACAGATTCTTTGGTTGCCTCTTCCGATATGTAGCGCATGAGTCTCTCTGCTATTTGCAGTGCCTCCTCAGAGTTGTAAGGGGTACAGAGCTTGATTAGCATATCAGCGAATCCCATTACGCCGAGTCCGATCTTTCTGGTGGACTTAGTCATTCTTTCTATCTGAGGTAATGGAAATTCGTTGACGTCAATAACATTGTCGAGGAAGCGTACTCCGAGTCTAATAACCTCGCCCAGCTTAACGAAGTCAATCTCTGGATTACCATTTTCGTATTTGACCATCTTAGAAAGGTTTATAGAACCGAGATTGCAGGACTCAAACGGTAACAGCGGCTGTTCGCCGCACGGGTTGGTGCTTTCTATCCTTCCTAAATGAGGGGTGGGGTTGTACCTGTTTATAGTGTCGATGAAGACTATGCCAGGGTCTCCGGTCCGCCATGCCATTTCGGCAATCTTTCTAAACACTTCTTGAGCGTTCAGTTTGCCAGTGGCCTCACCGGTTCGGGGATTTATCAGGTCATAGTCCTTTCCGTTTTCCACTGCTTGCATAAAGCTATCTGTCACGGCTACTGAAAGGTTAAAGTTTGTTAATGCTTTAGGGTCTTCTTTGGCAAAAATGAAATCCAGAATATCGGGGTGGTCGACGTTTAAGATAGCCATATTAGCCCCCCGACGCATGCCCCCCTGTTTAATAACATCGGTCGCCGTGTCAAAAGCTCGCATGAAAGAAACTGGACCGCTGGCGATGCCCCCAGTCGATCCCACCCTGTCATTTTTAGGTCTCAAGCGGGAAAAGGAGAATCCGGTGCCGCCACCACTTTTATGGATCAAAGCAGTATATTTTACAGCATCAAATATGGATTCCATTGAATCATCGACGGGAATGACGAAACAGGCAGACAGTTGTCCGAGTTCTCTACCGGCGTTCATAAGGGTTGGGGAGTTAGGTAAGAATTCCAAAGAGGTCATAAGCTGGTAAAACTTCTCTTCCCAAAAGCTGACATCGGCTTTAGGATCGTAATTGAGTTCCGCAGAGGCGATATGTCTTGCCACTCTGCGAAACATTTCTTCGGGAGTCTCGATAACTTGTCCTTGGTTATCTCTTTTCAAGTATCTTTTTTCAAGCACAGTCAATGCGTTCTGAGAAAGGTGCAATCCTGTTTCTGCCTCGGGGGGTGCTTGTGAGACAAGTAGTCTGGGTGGGGACTCTGTTGTCTGTTGTTTTTTCCCTGCTAAGACTTGTTTGACTGCATCTCTAATTTGTGCGTGTGAGGGGCTTTGTTTTCTCTGTTTTGACACTAGATCCTCCATCCCTGGCAAAGTAGGTCTCGGTTCTAGCCTTTGTATAACTTGATCGGTAAGCTCTTCCAGCAGTTTCCTGTCTGTAATCCCCATAGCCTCCGCGGCTGCAAAAATAGCACGGGCTATGCGGTTTTGGTTAGTTGCAGCTTGTGGGCTTAACTTACTTTGACGGTTGATCATTTTGCCTTCGCCTGCGTTGACGGTGCCCTGAAAACTTTAACTCTTCCTCCGGTAATAAAGGCAATTGACCAGCTGGTGGTCTTCTTGCCCTGGTATCTACCAAGGTGTCGACTGCCTGTTTTAGTGTGGCTATATCAGCAAACTCGCGATAAACACTGGCAAAGCGAATATAGGCTATATGGTCTAGGTTATGCAACCTTTCCATCACCATGTCTCCTATCAGGGAGCTAGGGATCTCTGTTTTTCCGAGGCGGTATAGTTCAGCTTCAATGTCGTCGACCAGCTTGTCGATTTTTCCTGTGGGTAGTGGGCGCTTCTCGCAAGCTTTGCGGACGCCGGTAAGCAGTTTATCACGATTGAATTCCTCACGTCGGCCATCCTTTTTAATTACGAAGAGGTTGCGTAGCTGTGGTTGCTCGTATGTGGTGAATCGAGCCTGACAACGAAGACATTGCCGGCGGCGCCTTATACCATCACCTACATCTCTGGAATCAATCACCTTGCTCTCTGAATCACCGCAATAGGGACACTTCATGATACCCCCTATACGCTGTGGTACAGCAAAATTATAACCCAATATATAGATATTGTCAACTCGAAGTTGAATTTAAAAACAGAGCGGCAACTTTAAGTTGCCGCTCTGTTGGGGAGGGGGTGACTGGGGGTTACAGGGGCATTTTGGGGGCAGGTGCAGGGCGCGCAGCGGGGTACTGCGGTGCACGTCGTAGAAAAGACGGGACGTCTAAGCTATCTTCGGCAACACCACGGAGCAAGCGACGTAGCTCAGCCTCTGTGGGCACACCGGCTCCGTATTGTGCAGTGAATCCAGTGGCTATTATTGTAATCTGTATCTCGTCTTCCATCTGTGGATTGAAAACGACGCCAAATATTATGTTAGCGTCAGGATCAACTGCCTGTGCTATGACCTCGGCAGCCTCGTTGCATTCGAAGAGGGTAAGGTTGCTGCCACCGGTGACATTGAATAGTACTCCTTTGGCGCCATTTACAGAAACATCTAGCAGAGGGCTGGCGAGTGCTGCCCTGGCAGCTTCAACTGCTCTGTTCTGGCCACTGGCTCGTCCTACGGACATCCATGCTGGACCAGCATTCTTCATTATCGATCTGATGTCAGCGAAGTCTAGGTTGATGAGCCCAGGCACGGTTACCACTTCAGCGATAGCTTGGACTGCAAGCCTGAGTACATCATCAGCCAGCCTGAAGGCATTGTCCACTGTTGTTTTGGCATCGCAGAGTTCGAGGAGTCGGTCGTTCGGGATTATTATAAGTGTGTCGACCTTTTCACAGAGATTCAGAATGCCTTCTTCAGCTACTTTGGAGCGCCTTGTTCCCTCGAAACTGAATGGTTTGGTTACAACGCCAATGGTAAGAGCGCCACTTTGCCTGGCTATTTCTGCAACCACTGGAATACCACCTGTGCCGGTGCCCCCACCCATTCCTGCGGTGATAAAGACCATGTCAGCACCGGAGACCACTTCTTGGATAGTCTGGCGGCTTTCCTCAGCGGCTGCAGCGCCTACAGTGTGGTCACCGCCGGCACCCAAACCCCTGGTAAGCTTTTCTCCTAGCTGGACTCTTATAGGTGCTTCGGAGAGGGCGAGAGCCTGGGCATCGGTGTTCATGGTAATAAACTCGACACCTTTGATTCCCTCTCTGACCATTCTGGTAATAGCATTTGAGCCGCCGCCACCAATACCGATAGCCTTAATTCTGGCTGGTGCCATAGAGAATGTTGATTTAGCCATTCTTGAAAACCTCCTTTTCTCTATTATTCTTTAATGTTTTAAACACCAAAGAACTTTTTCAGTGCCTTTACAAAGCCACTGAAAACCCCGCTTTGTTTTCTTGCTTCCCATGCTGGTTTATCTTGATTTCTTGTACCCCAGAGTAAAAGCCCTACTCCGGTGGCGTGTGCTGGGTCATGAAGGATGTCCGTTATGCCATATACTCCCATGGGCTCACCAATTCTTGTGGGGATGCGGATTGTTGTTCGGGCTAGAGCTTCAAGCCCTGCAAGTTTGGACGAACCTCCAGTGAGTACCAGTCCGGCGGGAGCTAAAGAAGCATAATTCGAGTCTGGCATTTCGAGGAGGATAAGTCTAAGGAGTTCTTCCATGCGCACTTTTATGATACTGCATAGATCTTTGTAAGAGACGCTGTGCCCATCTTCGACTGTGAGAGTAGTCTCTTGGCTTTTAGTGAGCACCTCAGGGTATACATTGCCATATTTCTTTTTCATCGCTTCGGCAATTTCGAAAGGTAGTCCTAAACCGATGGATAGGTCGCTGGTTACTTGATAACCAGCGACAGGGATTACGGATGTATGGTATATGCTACCTTCTTTAAATACTGCTATGTCGGTGGTACCACCGCCGATATCGGCGAGGATAACCCCGACCTCTCTTTCTTCCGGTGTCAGCACTGCTTCACCGCTGGCCAGTGGTTCCAGGATGAGGTCCTGAATTTCGACACCGACGCTGCGGATGCATTTGACCAAGTTTTGTACCGAGGCTACAGCTGCGGTTATGATGTGTGTTTCTACGTCCAGCCTGAAACCATGCATTCCTACAGGATTTTTGATCCTTTCCTGGTTGTCTAGCATGTACCCACGTGGTATGGCGTGGAGTATCTTTCTATCATCAGGCAGGTTAATTTGTTGAGCAGCGGACAGGACTCGCTTAAGGTCGTCCGGTCGTACCAGTCGGTCATTGCGCGGTATGGCAACAACTCCGTGACTATTCATAGAACTTATATGCCTCCCGGTGACCCCGACGTAAGCGTTTTCTATTTTGAGTCCGCTCGCTTGCTCGGCTCGTCTCACTGATTCAGCGACTGATTCCCGAGCTTCTTCTACATTGACCACCATGCCTTTATGCATACCATGCGAGGGTACAAGGCCAACTCCGAGTACCTGGATATTGCCTCCCGAGTCCAGCGTACCAACTATGGTACATATCTTTGTTGTTCCTACATCGATGGCTGCTATAACTTTTTTCATTGTTCGCCTCCCTTTTAAATTTATAGCGTCTAAGACTGGTTAGCCTCCTGCTGAATATTAATGCGTTCTGCTATTCTGAGTTTAGCACTGCGACTCCTAGGGTTAGCCCCGATTTCATTGCTAGAAGGTCTAACAGGCTTCTTTGATATTATTTTTAATCTGGGCACATGGTTACATTGGCAGACTGGGGTTCCAGGCGGACAGATACACCCCTTGCTTTCTCGATTTATAAATTGCTTTACGATTCGGTCTTCAAGGGAGTGATAACTAATAACGACCAACCGTCCGCCAGATTCAAGGCATTCCACAGCTTGTTTTAAGACTGCGGCCAGGTTTTCCAGTTCGTGATTAACAGCGATGCGTAGTGCTAGAAAAGTCTTGGTTGCAGGATGGATTCTGCCACGGCGGTGACCGGTAACTTGTTCTACAACGCGTGCCAGATGGAGTGTGCTGACTATAGGGCGGTTCTTGACAATATTACGCGCTATCTGTCGGCTATATCTTTCCTCTCCGTATGTGCGGATCAGATGATTTAGTTCTTCTTCGGAGAAGGTGTTTACAATGTCAGCGGCCGTTAATCTTTCTGCCCTATTAAAACGCATGTCCAAGCAGGCATCGTAGCGGAAGCTGAAACCCCGATCCGGTACATCTAATTGTGTTGTAGAGACACCGAGGTCGATGAGAATGCCATGCACTGGCAAAAAATTGTTTTCCTTGCAAATAGCACTGAGGTTGGCAAAGTTATCGTGCACTATTATCATGGACCCTGCGTAGTTTGCAAGTCTACTTCTGACAAGGTTGATAGCTTCGATATCAGTATCGATACCGAGGAGTTGCCCGTAAGGCATAATTCTTTTAAGGATCGCTTCAGCATGTCCTCCTGAGCCAAGCGTGCAGTCCACATAACGTTTCCCGGCTTCGACCTGCAGCGCTTCTATAACCTCATTTAACATTACCGGTCTATGGGTTGGTAGCATGATGGTTAAACTCATTACTGTCCCTCAAGGCTCTCTATGATCTGCCAGACTTGTTCCTCGGCAGATACCTTTTCGGCGTTCCAGAGGTCAGGATTCCATATTTCGATGCAGTTGTTGGCACCGACAATAACAGCTATGTCTTCTATCTGAGAGTACTGACGTAGCGGCTGTGGAAGTGCAACTCTGCCCTGTCTATCGAGCGTTAGGCTGAATGCAGCGCCGAAAAGTACACGGTTTAGCTTACGCAGTTTGTTTGGGGAAACAGCACGTGATGCCAGTGTTTCAGCCAGCTTATGCCATTCTGCTGCCGGATAAAGGACGATGCACCTTTCTGCGCCCCTAGTAAGCATCAATTCCCCTCCGAGTTCTTGTCTGAATTTCGGGGGTAGTGGCAGTCTGCCTTTGCTGTCGACCTTGTATTCGTACTCGCCAAGGAACATTTTTATTAGACTAAGATAGCCTCACCTACAAGCTGGCGTTCCAGTATTTTGACCTCACGCCAGTCCAGTTTGGTCAGCTCCTCTATGCATTCTTGGATCTCTGCCTTTTCACTCAGTGAGTAGGTGATCAGTCCGTTGCCATTGTTTTGTTCTTGAAGTATCCCCTTGATGACCAGTGACTTAATGGCATCTCTCAGATTGATTTTCGCTACATCTAAAGCACAGGCAATAGCACAGAGGCTTAGCTTGGCTCGGGGATGGCGAGACCAAAAGCGGATTAGCTGCAACTCGAGATTGTTGTGATTGTTGTCCCTTAAAAAACGTAATAACTTGCTGTTACCTATCCGATATTGCGTGCAATCAATCATCGTGCTACCTCCTTTTTCCCACTTTTTCCCACTTTTCACCATTATAAAACACTTGTTACCCAATTTGTCAATACCCTCCCCACCAATTTTCACGGTTTTTCACAATTTTTCACCACGCAAGAAAGTTGTGTAACCTTGGCTCTGGTCGATATATAGTCAATTTTTTAGATGAGTACCTATATATTGTGTAAAAACGATGTTCTTGTTTTGTGTAGTTAAAGGTCAAGGTACCAAGCGGTTTCAAGCTTTTATTGGATGTGGTAAAATAAACAGATGTTGCTCGGTGGAGTATTGGTGGTAAGCGATAGGAGCTGGCGTGGTGAGAGGGGGGATGAGAGTGGCAAGGTGGTCTGTGAATACATCAGCCAGCTTGGTATTAAGATAGTTAGGTATGCCATAGTACCTGATGAAGTTGATATTATTTCTGCTACTTTGAAGGAGTGGGCCGATGTCGAAGGTATCGATCTTATTGTGACCAGTGGTGGCACAGGATTGGCAGCTAGGGATGTTACTCCAGAGGCAACTTCGATGGTGCTTGATAAAACGGTTCCTGGTTTGAGTGAGGCGATGAGAATAGAAACAGCAAAGAAGAAACCGGAAGCATTACTGAGTCGGGCTGTTGCTGGAATTCGGGGCAAGTGTTTGATCATCAATCTCCCCGGTAGTCCAGCAGCTGTGAAGGAATGTTTTGAGGTCATTTTGCCTGTCTTACCGCATGCTATAGAGATTCTTAGCGGTAGAGGGCATGAGTAGCAGTAAGGTAAAAATGCGTATCGATGTTCTAACTTTATTCCCTCAGATGTTTGATGGTTTCATCGGCTCGAGTATTGTTAGGAGAGCCATAGAACGCCATCTCGTTGATATAAGGCTCCATAATATCCGCGATTATGCCCACGATAAGCATCGCACCGTCGATGATTATCCTTACGGTGGCGGTGCTGGTATGGTGTTAAAGCCGGAACCCATATTTGAGGCTGTTGAGGCTATTAAGATGGAGGTAGGTTTAGCATGTGTGCCTGTTGTTTTGCTTAGTCCACAGGGACGGCTTTTTACTCAGGAAATCGCCAGGCAGCTGGCTAGCTATGAATCGATGATATTAATCTGTGGGCGCTATGAAGGTGTTGATGAAAGGGTTGCAGAGCATTTAACCACCGATGAGATTAGCATTGGTGATTACTTGTTAAGCGGGGGTGAGGTAGCTGCCATGGTTGTATTGGATAGTGTGGTAAGGCTTTTACCAGGTGTGCTTGGTTCAGAAGCTTCGTTGAGTGAAGACTCCTATACTGAAGGTTTGCTAGAGTATCCACAGTATACTCGTCCAGCAGTCTATCGGGGCTGGGCAATTCCACCGGTTCTTCTTTCTGGCGACCATGGTGCCATTGCCAGATGGCGACGCCAGCAGCGTCTGATGCGGACGGCTAAGCGACGTCCTGACTTGTTCAGTAAGATTACTCTCTCTGACGAAGATAAAAAATTGCTCGATGAAGTTTTTCAAACTGGTTCTTAGAGGGATATAGAAGATGGATAGTAGCATTCTTACACAATCTAAAACAGGTTCCAGTATACCCGAGATCGTTCCCGGAGATACGGTCAGAGTTGGTGTTAGAGTTAAAGAAGCTAACCGTGAGCGAGTTCAGACCTTGCAAGGGCTTGTTGTCAGGGTAAGGCGTGGTGGTGGAGGCGGCAGTTTTACCATCAGAAAGGTTGCTTATGGTGTTGGGGTAGAACATACTTTTCCTTTCAACTCTCCCTTTTTGGAGAAAGTAGAAGTAGTGCGTCGTGGCAAGGTGCGTAGAGCTAAATTGTACTATATACGTAAACTTAGTGCCCGGGAGTCACGCCTGAAGGAAAGGCGAGAGAGGATGATCGTGGGGGGTGGTTCAGAGGTGGCTATAGGTGAGAGTGAACTAGCCGAAGGTTCTGCAAATAGTGCCGAGGTTAAGGAAGAGGCATAAGCAAGGGTTGAAGCGGTGGCATGAATTATGCAGATGTGGCAGTTAATGTGCCTTTTGCCCGGCAACATAGTTTTTGTTATTCTGTACCTCCACACTTAGCAATCGAGATTGGACAGGCTGTTTGGGTACCGTTCGGTTCTCAGATTGTCCAGGGTGTAGTTGTCGGGCTTTGCGATTATCCCAGCATCGAGGTCACCAAACCAATCAGTGATATTATTACACCTTCGCCTTTGCTTTCTTCTCTCCACATCGAACTTGCTTCTTGGTTGAGTAGATATTATCTCTCTCCTTTGTTTGATGCTATTGCTTTAATGTTGCCGCCCGGATTTGAACGTCGTTTGGTCACATTTTTACTGCTTACGATGCAACCATCTGATATTGGTAATTTAGAGTCAGAGCTCAAGCAAGTAATAAATTTCTTCGAAGGTAAAGGTAAGGTAAGCATAAAAGAGCTCGAAAAGGCGTTTGGTAAGAGGAAGACAGAGCTGGCGATTGAGCAACTAATGCGACGGCGTCTTGTGTCTAAAAGTCAAGAGCTTGAGCAAGCTAAGGTCAAGCCTAAACATGAGCTTTTCTTAAAGCTGGGCTTGACGCCTCCAGCAGTTGAAAGTGAAGTCATTCGTCTTAAAAAGACAGGGGCTTATAAGCAGGCAGCAGTCTTGGACTTTCTAATTGAGCAGGGTAAAGCTGTACGTGCAGCTGAAGTGAAACAAAAGGTGGTCTGTTCAAATTCGGTAATCGGGTTGCTGAGAAAGCGTGGATTGGTGACTACAGAGCTTGTTGAGGTAAGGCGAGACCCTCTAGCGCATCTGAAGGTCCGTCTCTCTATGCCCCCAGAATTGACCGGGGCACAGAGAGAAGCATGGCAGAAGATTTTGGATCGAATAGCTCGGCGAAGCAGTTTTAAATCACCGCCAGTCTTGCTGCTTCATGGCATTACCGGCAGTGGTAAGACTGAAATATATCTCAGAGCTCTGGCTGAGGTTGTTGCTCAGGGCAAGCGTGGTATTTGTCTTGTGCCTGAGATTGCCCTGACTTCTCAAACAATAGAGCGTTTCGCCGCGCGATTTCCGGGACGAGTAGCTGTACTTCATAGTGGTCTGTCTTTGGGGGAGCAATTTGATGAGTGGCGTCGTATAAGGGACGGGATGTGTGATGTGGTCATTGGTCCTAGAAGTGCTCTTTTTGCTCCTCAACCTGATCTCGGGTTAATTATTATTGACGAGGAACATGAATGGACATATAAGCAATCAGATAAATCACCGTACTACCATGCCCGCGATGTGGCGATTAAGCTGGCCCAGCTTACTGGGGCTGTAGTCATTTTGGGAAGTGCAACACCGGATGTCGAGACGTATTATAAGGCCCTACAGGGGGACTATGAACTTGTTGAGCTTAAAGAGCGTATTGCGCTACAGGGTATTGTGCCGTTACCTGAAGTCGAGGTTGTAGATCTTAGAGATGAACTTAAGACGGGAAATCGAAGCCTTTTCAGCAGCGCACTTTTATCAGCCATAGCCGATACATTAGATAATAGAGGACAGATAATTTTGTTTCTAAACAGGCGTGGTACTGCCACATTTATTCAGTGCCGTCATTGTGGTTTTGTTTTTAATTGCAGGAGTTGTACAGTGGCTCTAACGTATCATTCAGCAACAAAAAGGCTGGTCTGTCATCGCTGTGGTTATTCTGTCGCGCTACCTAGTAGTTGTCCTCGATGTTCTGACCAGCGCCTTAAATTTCTAGGTGTAGGTACGCAGAAGGTTGAGGAAGAGGTTCGTAGCATTTTCCCCCAGGCCCGGGTCATCAGATGGGATAGAGATGTGACATTGGGACGTAAGGCTCACGAGGAGTTGCTGAACCGATTTCGTAATCACGAGGCGGATATACTTGTGGGCACTCAGATGGTGGCTAAGGGGCTCGATCTGCCAGGGGTAACATTGGTGGGGGTGATAAGTGCAGACACCGGTTTAAATTTTCCTGATTTTAGGGCTGGAGAACGGACATTCCAGCTTTTGTGTCAGGTGGCGGGGAGGGCAGGGCGTGGTTTTACGGCGGGCAGGGTGATCATCCAAACCTACTGCCCGGAGCATTATGCTATCAAGGCAGCATCAAAGCATGATTATGCCGATTTCTACGCACAAGAACTGAATTACCGACGTCAGTTTGGTTATCCACCTTTCGGGCGTTTGGCTCGCTTGGTTTTTACTCATACCAATGAAGTCGCATGCCGCAAGGAAGCCCAACGGGTGGCCAAGCTCTTGCTGAGTGAAGCTGACAGAAAAGGGGCTCCGGATATCCGCTTGATTGGACCAGCACCATCTTTTGTGTCCCGCATTCGGGGACGTTATCAGTGGCAGATACTTCTTTGCGGGAGCGATGTTTCCGGGTTTTTAGCTCCCATGGTCTTCAAGCGTGGTTGGACCGTGGACATTGACCCGATAGATGTGCTTTAATTTTACTTAGAATGTCTATCCTCTCAATCCGTGTATTACCTGACCCTATCCTTAGGCAGAAAGCCAAGAGAATAGTCAGTATTGATGGTGCTGTGCAGCGGCTGATTGATGATATGGTTGAGACCATGCGTGCTGCTTCAGGGGTGGGGCTTGCTGCACCCCAGGTAGGTGTCCCACTGAGATTGGCTGTTATTGAAGTTCCTGGAGAGGAGGTTATTGTTCTAATTAACCCCGAATTTGTGAAGAAGTATGGTGAACGCTTGGTTGAAGAGGCCTGCCTCAGTATCCCTGGGTATCAAGGTGAGTTGAAGAGATCCATCTGGGTCAAAATTAAGGCTCAAGACAGGTCGGGTAAGATTGTCCGTATTAAAGGCGAAGGACTTCTTGCGCAGGCGATAGAGCATGAACTGGACCATCTTAATGGAGTTCTATATATCGACCGTATAGAGCAGCCGGACAAACTCTGGAGGGTTGTGAGAAAGACCGGGGAAAGTGAGAATTAGCCTTGCCACTCCATTTCAACAACAAATCTACCAGTTAATCCCTCCAGCTCTACATTGTAAAAACCGGGCGTGTTTTTAGTGATGGCGAAGCTAACTCTTTCACTGGTGTTCGGTCCTAGATGCACTTCTTCCACGCCTTCAACTGTCCCCTTTATTTTTAGAACCACGCTATAGCTGCCACTAACTTCACCACTGTTGGTTACCATTGCACTTATGGTTACGGTTTCGCCTTGCTTAACACGGTCTGGTGATATGATTAGGTTACTCACAGAGAAGCTAGCCGGTGACAGTGGCACGATTGTGAAGGCACCACCGAGCCCGTCGACCTCTGCATAGTAATCTCCACCTGTTTCTTTTACTACAGTGAAAGACGCAGCTTGGCTTGCTCCCGGTTGTAGAGTCAGCTCGGTGATATCTTCCACCACACCGTTAATTCTTAGTATCAGACTGTACTTGCCTACT